>NZ_JBSRHE010000016.1:0-83613 GCF_055126295.1 Desulfonauticus sp.
GAAAGGAGAAGCCTTAAAACAGATAAAAGAAAGAGATTATGCGCAGAAGTATTTAAATAAATCTAAAGAAATTTACCTGGTTGGTATAGAATTTAGCTCTGAGGAAAAGAATATTGTAAATTTTGAATGGGAGATGTTAGAGTGTTTAAAGGCTTAAGCGAGCGTTTCAACCCTATAAATGTGGCAGGGTGGAAGTTGGTTGTATGAATTTGGGAGTATGAAAGTTAGCTAGAAACTTGTTTTAAAACCAATTATACTCACCTTCCCTTCTTCAAAATCTACTTGACATTTTTTAAGAAGTTTAGAAAGCAGAGTTCATCTGTTGAACAAAAAAAATATGATTGGAAAAGGTTATGGCCTTTTTAGCAAATCTTGAAGAAATTTATAAAATTATCAAGGAAATAGAGAAGGATAGTAATGTCTCTCAGCGAGACTTAGCCAGGAGGCTGGGATATAGTCTGGGCAAGATAAACTATCTTCTAAAGGCGCTTGCAGAAAAGGGGATAATAAAATTTGAGCGCTTTAAAAAAAGTCCAAACAAATGGGCATATCGTTATCTCTTAACACCTAAAGGAATAAGGGAAAAATACAAAATTACTAAAAGATTTTTGCAAATAAAGCTTGATGAGTATGAGAGGCTAAAAAGGGAGATTGAGGAATTGGAGAGGGAAGTGGGGGAAGGGGGGAGAGGGTTTTGAGGTTGTAGACGTTGTAGAGGTTGTAAATGGGTAATAGTTGGAAAGATTTGGTGGTTTGGCAAAAAAGTCATGATATGGTATTAGATATTTACAAATTGATAAAGGATTTTCCAAGGACAGAGGTATATTCTTTAGTTGATCAACTTAAAAGAGTAGCCTGTTCTGTGCCTGCCAATATTGTAGAAGGGCATTCTAAGAAAAGTAAAAAAGAATTCTCCAGGTATTTATACAGTTCCAGAGGCTTTCTGGAGGAATTAAGATACTTCCTTTTGCTTGCGAGAGATTTAGGCTATATAAGCAAAGAAAAGTACAGTGAACTTGAAGACAAACTCACTGAAATAAGCTACCTCCTCAACCAACTAATAAAATCCATAACCTCTAGCTCCTCTACAACCTCTACCACCTCTACAACGTCTAAAACCTCTACAACCTTTACAACGTCTAAAACCTCTAGAACTTCTACAACCTCTAAAACCTAAGTAACCATGCTAACTAAGATGCTTAAAAAGGAGATTGGGGAAATATATGAGGTCAAAAAAATGATTTACCTGTTCACTCTTCACTTTTCACTGTTCACTTTTCACTCTTCACTCCCAAGGGGTAATCATGCTAACTAATCTTGCAGCCAAATTCCGAGAAAAATCAAACTTAAAAAGGCGTCTTAAAACCCTCAGCACTGATAAAAAACGACTTTTAGAGAATTTTATTTCTCTTTCTGTTTTACAGGGAGTAAATTACATATTACCTTTAATTACTTTTCCATATTTGGTTAGGGTTTTGGGGGTAGAGAAGTTTGGGCTTTTGGCATTTGCTACTGCAACTGTAACTTACTTTCAAATACTTACTGATTATGGTTTTAATCTCTCTGCAACGAGAGAGATAAGCATTCACAGAGAAAATAAAGAGAAAGTTCAGGAGATTTTCAGCTCCGTGATGATTATTAAGTTTGGTTTATTGATTTTAAGCTTTGTTTTACTTATAATATTGATTTTAAGTTTTGATAAGTTTAGGAAGGATTGGGAGGTTTTTATCCTGAGTTTTGGCATGGTTGTAGGGCAAGTTTTGTTTCCTGTCTGGTTTTTTCAGGGAATGGAAAAGATGAAGTATATAACAATTTTAAATATTTTTGCGAAGCTTTTGTTTACCGTTGCTATTTTTATATTTGTTAAAGAACAATCAGATTACTTGAAAGTTCCGCTTTTAAATTCTTTGGGGTTTATTTTGGCTGGGACATTGGCTTTGTGGGTTGTTTTTAGGGATTTTGGGATTAATTTTACTATTCCAAATATGAGTGCTATAAAACATCAATTAATAGAGGGATGGCATATATTTATATCCACTGTTGCGATAAGTTTGTATACAGTTTCCAATACATTTATTTTAGGGATACTTACAAATAACACAATCGTGGGTTATTATTCAGCGGCTGAAAGAATTGTTAAAGCTATTCAGGGATTATTAAATCCAGTTTCGCAAGCTATATATCCATATGTTAGTAAACTGGTTCATGAATCGAAAGAGATGGGTATTAAATTTGTAAGAAAGTTAACTTTAATGATAGGTAGTATAAGTTTCTTTTTGTCTTTAATTTTATTTGTTTTTGCAGATTTAATAGTTAAAATTTTTCTTGGAAATCAGTATTTAGAATCAATAATAGTTTTAAGGATTTTATCATGGCTAATTTTTATTATTGCGTTGAGCAATATATTTGGAATACAAACTATGTTGCCTTTCAATCATAAAAAAGCTTTTTCGAAGATTCTTATAAGGGCAAGTATTATTAACCTTATATTAGCTTTTATTTTAGTTCCCATTTACAAACACATTGGGACCTCTATTGCTGTTTTAATATCCGAGATTTTTGTTACTCTTAGTATGTTTATGTATCTGCAGAATAAGGGAATAAAAGTTTTAGAGGGAAAAGTTGTTTAAGTACATAGTTGTAGGCTCAGGTTTTGCAGGTAGCGTTATAGCTGAAAGGATAGCTAATGTACTGAATGAAAAAGTTTTAATCATAGAAAAAAGAAACCATATTGGCGGAAACTGTTATGACTATAAAAATAAAGATGGAATAATTATCCACAAATACGGACCCCATCTTTTTCATACAAATTATAAAGAAGTTTTTGACTATCTCTCTAACTTTACTAATTGGGATATATACCACCATAGAGTTTTGGCTTTCATAGATGGTAAAAAAGTCCCAATACCATTTAATCTAAATAGTCTTTATATAGTGTTTTCAGAAAGTTTAGCAAGAAAGATCGAAGAGAAACTGTTAAAAAAATATCCTTATAATTCAAAAGTACCAATATTAGATCTCAAAAAAGAAGATGATGAAGATTTAAAATTTCTTGCGGAATATATTTATCAAAGAGTCTTCCTAAACTATACAGCTAAACAATGGGATTTAAAACCAGAAGAAATAGACCCTGAGGTTACTGCAAGAGTACCAGTTTTAATAGGAAGAGATGACAGATATTTTAATGATAAGTATCAGGCAATACCAACAGAAGGTTACGCAAAAATCTTTGAAAGAATGCTATATAATCCAAATATAAAAATTATGCTAAACACAGATTTTAAGGAAGTTATAAATATAGATTTTGAAAGAAAAAAAATATACCTCTTTGGACAAGAGTTTAAAGGAAAGTTAATATTTACAGGAATGGTAGATGAGCTCTTTGATTTTAAATATGGTTATTTACCATACAGAAGTTTAGACCTAAAATTTGAAACTTTAGACATAGAGTGGTTCCAAGAGGTAGCAACTGTAAATTATCCTAATGATTATGATTTTACAAGGATAACAGAATTTAAACATATTCATCCAGTTTCTACAGAAAAAACAACAATATTGAAAGAATATCCAAAGCAGTATACACCAAATAAAGATGTGCCATACTACCCTGTATTTAAGAATGAAAATCAGGAGCTTTATAATAGATATAAAGAAGAAGCTGAGAAGTTTGAAAATTTAGTTCTTGTTGGTAGGCTTGCAGAGTATAGATACTATGATATGGATGATGTAGTAAAAAGGGCTTTAGAAGTGTTTGAGGAGAGGATAAGATGATAAAAGTATATTCAGATAATAAAATTTATGTAGTTGCTCCTGCTGCTTCTTCAACAGGAGGTCCTGAATTGCTTCACCAACTTGTATATCATTTAATAAATGATTTAGATATAGAAGCATACATTTACTATATACCTCCAACTCATCCTGATCCTGTTCATCCAGCGTATAAAAATTATAGGGTACCGTTTGTAAGACAGATAGAGGATAAAGAAAGAAATATTTTAATTGTTCCAGAAGTCCATACAGGGGTATCCTTATTAAAATATTTTAAAAATATCAGAAAAGTTTTATGGTGGCTAAGTGTAGATAATTTTTATTTATCTTATATATTTCGTTCTAAATTAAATTTTTTTACACAAAGATTAATAAACTATATATACAAAAAATTTAGAGGAAAAAATTTATTTGATCTTGTAGAAATTGCATTAGAAAATGAAAAATTTAAAAAATTACAGTTGCCCATATATATAAAAAAAGCTGATTATCATCTTGTACAAAGCTTTTATGCTTTAAATTTTATTAAAAGTAAGGGAATAACTCAAAACAAAATATACTATCTATCAGATTATCTTAATGAATCTTTCCTTGAAACCAAAACGGATTTATCTGAAAAGGAAAATATAGTAGTATACAATCCTAAGAAAGGATTTGTTTTTACAGAGAAAATAATAAAAGCTGCTAAAGAAATAAAATTTGTACCTATAATTAATATGAGTAGAGAAGAGGTTATAAAAACACTTCAAAAATCAAAAGTTTATATAGATTTTGGTAATCATCCTGGCAAAGATAGAATGCCAAGGGAAGCAGCTATTTTGGGTTGTTGTGTAATCACCGGTAAAAGGGGGTCAGCTGCATTTTTTGAAGATGTTCCTATACCTGATGAATATAAGTTTGAAGACAAAGAAGAAAATATTCCAAGAATTATAGAAAAAATAAAAGATTGTTTTGAAAACTTTGAAGAAAGGTATAAAGATTTTGATTATTATAGAGAAATAATTAAAAATGAACCGAAAAAGTTTGAAGAAGATTTAAAGAAAATATTCGTAAGAGGAGAAAAATGAATTACATAGATGAATATTTTGACAAAATTAATAATGAAAATTTAAAAAAATTTCTAAAAAAGTTATTAGAATATTATTTTAGTCCTTCTTTTGGTTCTACAAAGCAAAGAGAGTTTGATATATTTCTTTTTTCTTTATTAAAAGAATATGGTTTTTTTGATAATAAAGACCCTTCATTATTTGAAGTTATTTCAAAGTTACAAGTTACAAGAAATAAAGCAAAAAACTTAATATATGAATCAAATTTAAGGTTTAACAAAGATAATTTGGATGAAAAAGTTAAACAAGAATTAAAACATGCTAAATTTTTAAAATATGATGGTTCTATGATTGGATTAGATATAGAAGATCCATTGCTAATAGATTATTTAAAAGATAGATTGAAAAAATTAGGTCATCCTACTGATAGTTCTTATTCAAACCAAATATTAAAAGTTACACCAGATGCTTATATTTCACTTTTAGATGAATATTTAGATAAGGATATAAAGAAAAAAATAATAGAAGAGCTGGAACGAAATGGATTGATACATGACAAGTCTTTTAAAGGTGTCGCTAAACTAATATTGAAAGGACTAACCAGTAAAATTATAGGTTCTGCATCTGATAGTTTAATAGAAGAATATATGGCACCTTTGTTTGATGGTGCCATTGACAAGGTAGCAGAATTAATTAAAGCAGGTAAGACAGATGAAGAAATATCCTAAAACCTACATAATCATCCTCAACTACAACAGCTGGGCTGATACAATAGAGTGTTTGGAGATAAACGTATGGTAAGGAATAAAGAAAAAGTTTGTGTGGTAACTGTAACTTATGGGGATAGATTTCATTTTCTTAAACAAGTTATTGATGCTTGTTTTAAAGAGGGTGTAGATAAAGCAATAGTTGTTGATAATGGTTCAGTATTAATTTCAAAAGAAAAGTTAAAGAAGTATGAGAAAGAGAATAAAGAAAGATTAAAGGTCATCTATTTAAATGAAAACTCTGGTTCTGCTTATGGGTATAAAGTGGGGCTTCAGGATGCTTATAATTGTAAAGAGTGTGATTTCATTTGGCTTTTAGATGATGATAATAAACCTTTAGAAAATTCTCTTAATATTTTACTGAATTTTTGGAGTTCTTTGGAAGTTGATAATAAAGAAGAAAAAATAGCTTTGCTTTCTTATAGATTTAAAAAAGAGCAAATGGCAAAGGAATCCATTATTAATAAATTAATAGTAGGAAAGAAAAACAGTTTTATGGGATTTCATATAAAAGATTTACCAAAGAAAATCTTAAAACATTTAAAAATTAGAGTTAATTTAATAACTGACAAAAAAGAAAAGACGCAAGCAACAAATGTAAATGTAAAGTATGGAGTGGTGCCTGTTGCTCCCTATGGAGGATTATTTATACATAAAAATATTCTTAATAAGATTGGTTATCCCAATGAGGAGTTTTTTCTCTATGCTGATGATCATGATTGGACAAATAGAATTACTAAAAATAGTGGAAAAATATATTTATTGTTAGATAGTAAAATAGATGATTTAGAACTTTCGTGGCATGTTCCTAAAAGCGTAAAGGATACAGCATTTTCTATAATATCAAGAGGCAATCCCCAAAGAGTTTATTATAGTGTCAGAAATAGAGTGTTTTTTGAAATAAATAACTTAGTAGACAATAAAGTGATTTATTGGATGAATATATTTGTGTATCTGCTTTTTATAAGTTTTTCAAGCACTAAAAACCTAAAGTTAATCATAAAAGCGATAAAAGATGGCTATAAAGGGAAATTGGGAAAGTTGGAGGTATAAAAAATGAGAATACTATTTGTAAATGTATTATATGCTCCCTTAATAGGCGGTGGTGCTGAAATTACTATAAAAACTTTGTTGGAAGGTTTACAGAGTTTAGGGTATGAACTGAAAGTATTAACTTTTTGGGATAAAGATGATATAGAAGAAGTTGTCAATGGAATTCCAGTTTATAGGGCTAAAATTCCTAATCTATATTTACCATATGGTAAATATAGGCAACCTTTCTTAAAAAGAAGGCTATGGCATATTTTAGACATTTATAATCCTATATCCAGAAAAATAGTGCTTAAACAGATTAAAGATTTTAAACCTGATATTATATCAATTCATAATACTCAAGGCTGGTCTTCTTCCATATGGGATGCAGTAAGTGAATCGAATGTACCAGCTATTCAAGTTCTCCATGACTTATTTCTCTTATGTCCAACTAATATGTTTAAAAATAATGTTGCATGCAAAAAACAATGTTTAATTTGTAAGTTAATGAGGTATCCTTATAAAAAAAAATCCAACAAGATTAAAGCTGTTGTCGGAGTGAGTAATTTTATTCTTAAAAAATATCTAAGTTATGGATATTTTAATGATACACCAATTAAAAAAGTAATATATAACTCTAGAAAACTAAATAATATCGTCAAAATCAAGAGAGATTTTAATTCTAAGTATATAAATTTTGGCTTTATAGGTACATTAGCACCAAACAAAGGAATAGAGCTTTTACTGAAAGCTTATCATAGTATCAAAAAAACAAATTATAGGCTATTTATAGCTGGAGAGGGCAAACAGGATTATAAGGAATATCTAAAATCAAAGTATAAAGATGATTCAATCATCTTTATGGGAAGAGTTAAACCCGAAGACTTTTTTGAGAAGGTAGATGTTACTATTGTCCCAAGTGTTTGGTATGAAAACCTACCTGGAGTAGTTTACGAATCCTTTGCTTTTGGAATCCCAGTAATTGGAAGCAACATAGGTGGTATACCAGAAATGATTACAGAAGAAGTAAATGGTATACTCATTGATCCTTATAAAGAGGGAGATTTGGAAGAAAAAATGCTAAAATTTGAAAGTGATATTTTCTATTGGAGAAATAAGTCTGATATTATAAAACAAAGTGCGCAAAAATTTTTGGACTATGAAGGATGGCTAAATCAATGGGAAGAGTTGTATAAATTAGTCGCTGGAGAGGTTAAGTGATATATGTACATTCTATGAATTTTGATAAACTTATAAAATATAGTATTTATAGCTTAGCAGGAGTTATATTAGTCTTGTTCTGTTTTTTAAAACCCATTGGATTTGATCCTGATAGCCTTCAATATGTTTCAGTTCTGGAATATTCACCAGCAGAATATGTTTTTTCACTATATGAACCTTTGCATTGGGGTATTGTTTATATAAATTCTTTGCTATTTAATTCTAATCCACATACTTTCTTTCTTATTTATGGAATTATTTATGTATTTTTATCTTTATATGCTATTTCAAAGTTTTCTGTTAACCCTTTTTTCTCTTTATTAATATTTATATTGTTAGTTTATCCTAATTATGGCTTAATACAGGTAAGACAGGGTGTTGCTCTTGCTATTCTATGGTTAAGTATCGATGATATAATAAGGGGAAACTATAAAAAACTATTATTGAAGGGGCTATTTGCAACAGCTTTTCACTATTCATCTATAATTTTGCTTATATTAGTGTTGATAGCAAAAAAAATACAATTAAAGTTTGGGAACTATATTTTAATACTCCTTGTTGCTATAGTTTTAATAAAATTTATTAGTCTTGAATATTTATTAATTATTATTAATAAGCTTGAGTTTTTAAATATTTATCCTTTTTTAAGTCTGCCTATAATAAAACTTCAAAATTATATACAGATTAAATTGAGCGATGAAGAATTATCACTGAACAAGATAAATTTAATTAATCTATATACTCTAACAAACTTTTTTTTTATATCTTTAAGCTTATTTTTTTTAAAACTTTCAAGCAAAAAAAGAGATATTTATTTATTATTTTATAACAATGTGCTTATTATTGGATTATTAATTTTTTCTGTGTTCTCATTTTTACCAGTATTATCTTTTAGGATATTTTATCCTTTATCATCTTTCTTAGTTTTTTTAATACCTTATTTACTTAGAAAATTTGAGCCTGTTTCGTTAGCTTTTTTCATTTTTTTAATGCTTATTTTGATAAATTCTATTAATACTTATATTTATGGCGGTTTATTTAAATTTAATATAATATTCGAATGAAACTATTTGCAGTCTCCCCGTTTTTTTAATGGAATTATGTAACTGATTGGTTTTATGTAAGAAATTGTAATAAAATAGTTGTAAGTACCTCTTTTCGCTGGTATAGTTGAATTCGCGTAAACAACTAACAACCAAACAAAAAGAGGTGTTTAATTATGACTGAATTATTAAAAAAAGTGAAGGGAAAAATTAGAGTAATGGTCCATAACTTTGAAGGTAAAGTAAGTCTACCATATGGTAAATTCATTCTGGAACTAGTATCAGGGGTATTAATAACAGGAAGTTGTAACATTACTGAAATATCAAGAAGCCTGAATGAGAAAATAAAACTTAAAAACACTATGAAACGTTTGTTTAATCATCTTGAGGGTAAGACTAATTTACTTGAATTAGCTAATGATTATTTATTATCACAAGCATCTACTAAAGTAGATGATAATACAATAATAGCCCTTGATGATGGAGATATAAGCCATTTATTTGCTAATAATTTTGAGCAGTCCTGTAAAGTGAGAGATGGTAGCACAGGTAAATATCTCGAGGGTTATTATTTGAATCAGATAAGTTTATTTGATGACAAAAGTAATCAAACTTATCCTGCTTATCTTGGGATGTACAGCACAGAGAGTAAAGATTTTAAGAGTGCTAATGCAGAAGGCTTAAAAAGTGTAGAAAGTTTTGTAACTAATGTTGGTAAAAAAGGCTTATGGGTAATGGATAGGGGCTATGATAATGGAGCTTATCTTGGCTATTTCCTAAAAGAATGTTTAAGTTTTATTGTGAGAATGAAGACCAACCGTCATTTAATTTATAAAGGGAAAAGCGTAAATATTGAAGAGTTAAGTAAATCTATAAATAGAAGATATAAAAACGGAAAACATTTTAGATATGGATATTTGAAATGCTTTATAGAAATTAAATCAAAATTATATCCTGTCACCCTAATATCACATAAAGGAGAATTTAATAAAGAATCCCATATATTTTTAACCAATGGACATTTAAGTAAATCAGAAGAAATTAAGAGGAGAATACGTGGCTATTATAGACGTTGGGGAGTAGAAGAAAGTTACAGATTTGAAAAGCAAGGCTTTGGCATAGAGAAATCAATAATAAGAAATTTTAATTCAATAAGGTCAATGCTTGGTGCAGTAATGCTTGCTTGGTCTGTACTGGTTGATATTAATGAAGATGAAATATTACGAGAAGAAGTAGTTCTTGCCTCAAAACCCGAAAAGAAGAAACGACCTCAGTTTATTTATTATACACTTTTAAGGGGTGTAAGAAATATTTTTGCTGGAGTTAAGACATTATATCTTCACAGGCGACGAAAGAAAAATAAACTAAAACAACTGACAATAGAAGATTTCTTGTTTCCAAAAAGTTCACTATGCCATATAGTATGAAAAAAACGGGGAGACTACAGAATGAAACTATACATTGATGGACTCTTTTATAAAGGTTCAGGTATTGGACGGTATTACGAATCTCTTACAAAAGAATTTGCTAAAAGAGGTATAAGAATTTATACTTGTGTACCGAAAAAGCTGAAAGACGAATTTGAAAAGGATTTTAAAGATGTTTCAAGCAATATACAGCCTATTTTTGTAGATTATGCAAAGTTTTCTATTAAGGGTTTTATAACACAATCAAAAATATTAAAAAAACTGGAAGGTGAGGTTGATTTATTTTTCTATCCTCACATTAATCTACCCCTTTATGTGCCCTCCAATACAATAGTTACTATACATGATTTGGGACCATTAACAGATTTTTGGGATAGAGATGAAATTAGAAGGAAGATTTTTTTGTTTTATCTCAAAAGGGCTTTAAAAAAATCAAAGATAATAATAACAATATCAAATACGGTTGCAGATGAATTAAAAAATAGATTTCTCATAAGTACGGATAGATTAAAGGTTATATATGAATTTATAGGTGATAAATTTTATAATATTGATTTAAGCCAAAAGCCTATAGTTGAGGAAGAGTATATATTATTTGTCGGAAATAAAAAAAAACACAAAAATCTTAAAAATCTTGTTTTAGCTTTTGATAAGATAAAAGATAAAGCGAAAGTAAAGCTTGTAATTGCTGGTTCAAAAGATAGGAAAATAGATGAGGTTGATGAACTAGTGGATAAACTAAACCTAAAATCCCACATAGTTGAGTTTATAGCACCATCTGATGAGGTAATTATAAATCTTTACCAGCACGCAAAATTATTTGTTTTTCCTTCTCTATTTGAAGGTTTTGGATTACCACCACTTGAATCCATAGTCCTTGATTGTCCTGCTATTACTTCAAATATATCGGTTCTCAGAGAGATACTTGGCGAAGAAATAGCCTCCTTTAATCCCTATGATGTTAATGATATAGCAGACAAGCTAATAATGGCATTAACTGATGATAACCTCAGGGAAAATCTATTAGCAAATGGAAGGGAAAGATTGAAGATTTTTGATAAGAACCGCATAAAAGATGAATATCTTAAAGTTTTTAAAGAAATTTTGGGAGATAGAAAATGAAAGTTTTACACCTTGGGAAACTTTGTCCTCCTAATGAGGGTGGAATAGAAGTTTTTACTTATGATTTGTTGGAATATTTGAATTCAAAAGGTATAAAAGCAGATTTACTTTGCTTTGGAGATAGAACTTTTGAGGACGATTATAGAGGGTTTAAGTATTTTTCTTGTAAGATGAATTTGAAATTATCTTCTGCTCCATTATCAATTGATTTTATTAAAAAATTTGTAAAACTGGCTAAAAACTATGATATTATTCATGTTCACTCACCGAATCCTCTTGCCGAAGTCTTATCAATATTTTCTTCTAAACCGCTTATAATACATTGGCACTCCGATATTGTGAAACAGAAAATTCTGTATTTATTTTATAAACCCTTTCAACAAGCTACATTAAAAAAAGCAACAAAAATAATATGTACTTCTCCACAGTATCTTGAAAGTTCTAAACAGATCTCAAGATTTAAAGATAAAGCCATTGTAGTTCCTTTAGGACTTAATACACAAAGATTAACCCATGATGAAGGAGATAAAAAATTTTTGGAGTTAATAGATAGAGTAAAAGAAAAAAAGATAGTTTTATCTATTGGTAGATTAATCTATTATAAAGGTTTTGAATATATGGTTCAAGCTGCCAAATATTTACATGATAATGTAGTGGTTGTAATTGTAGGGGATGGTCCATTATATAGTAAGCTTAAGGGTATGATAGATCAACTGGGATTGAACGATAAAGTTTTCCTTACTGGAAGGGTAAATGATATTGGTATTTTTCTAAAAAACTGTGATTTGTTCTGCTTGCCATCTATTGAAAGGAGCGAAGCTTTCGGTTTAGTATTGGTAGAAGCTTTATTTTATGGCAAACCACTTGTTACTACGGATGTATATGGTTCAGGGATGAGTTATGTAAATAAAAGTGGAGAAACGGGATTAGTTGTTCCTCCAAAAGATCCTAAAGCTCTTGCTGGTGCTATCAATAAAATTTTGTCAGATAGCAAACTTTATAAAAAGTTCAATTATAATGCAAAAGAAAGATTTAAAGAGTTTGAAATTAGCTCTATTGAGAATAGAATTATCACTTTATACAAGGAGGTCTTAAATGATTATAAGAGCTAAAGCACCGCTTAGACTTGGGCTTGCAGGTGGAGGAACTGATGTTAGCCCATATTCAGACTTATACGGAGGAGCCATACTAAATGCAACTATATCTATGTATGCCTATGCCACAATTGAGCCTAAGGATGATGGAAAGATTGTCCTAAACTCCATAGATAGAAATGAAAAGATTCAAAAGAAACTTTGGATATAGATGGGAAATTAGACTTATTAAAAGGCGTCTATGACAGGATAGTTAAAGATTTTGTAAAAAGACCATTATCATTTGAACTGTCAATTTATGTGGATGCTCCTCCTGGCTCTGGACTTGGTAGTTCTTCTACTTTAGTTGTTGCCATAATTGGAGCTTTTGCAGAGTGGCTTAAACTTCCACTTGGTGAATATGATATTGCCCATTTAGCCTATGAGATAGAAAGGAAAGACTTGGAAATGGCAGGAGGAAAGCAAGACCAGTATGCAGCAACTTTTGGTGGCTTTAACTTTATGGAATTTTATGACAACGATAAAGTTATAGTTAACCCACTTAGAATTAAACAGGAAATAATAAATGAACTTCAATTTAGCATTTTATTATACTATACAGGTACAAGCAGGTTATCATCTAAAATAATAGAAGCTCAAGTAAAAAATGTTAAAATAAAAAAAGAAAAATCTGTAGAAGCCATGCATAAACTAAAAGAGCAAGCAATTTTAATGAAAGAATCTTTATTAAAAGGGAAATTAAATGAAATAGGAGAGATTCTTGACTTTGGATGGCAATATAAAAAACAGATGGCAGAAGGTATAACAAATCCGGTTATAGAAGAAATCTACGAAACAGCAAGAAAAGCCGGATCTCTTGGAGGAAAAATCTCTGGTGCAGGAGGAGGTGGATTTATGATATTATATTGTCCTGAGAATACAAGATATAAAGTTATTGAAGCTCTACAAAAATTTGGTGGTGAGTTTAGAAGATATCAATTTACAAAATATGGAGTAGAAGCATGGAAAATTTAAAATTAAAAAGCTACTTTACAAAAATAAAGGGAGTAAGAAATGAAAGCACTAATAATAGCAAGACTTAAGGAATCTATTGATGTAAAAAAGAAAATGTTAGAGGACGAGATACTACAAACAACAATATTTGATGTAGCTAAGGCTATTATAGAAGCATTTAAAAACGACAAAAAAGTTCTTCTCTGTGGTAATGGTGGATCTGCAGCTGACGCTCAGCATATAGCAGCTGAACTTTCAGGTAGATTTTATAAAGATAGAAATCCCTTGTTTGCAGAAGCATTGCATGTCAATACTTCGTATTTAACAGCTGTGGCTAATGATTACTCTTACGATGAAGTGTATTCAAGATTAGTTAAGGCAAAAGGTAGAAAAGGAGATATCCTAATAGGGATATCAACTAGTGGAAACTCAAAAAATGTTGTTAGAGCTATTGAAGAGGCTAAAAATAAAGAAGCGGAATTATCTATGATCCATCAAAAGTTGCAGATTTACTCACAGAAAAACAGGAACTTGAAAAGTGGATAAAAAATCCTGTAATAATCCGTCCTCTCGGTGAAATTAGTTTAAGTCCTAAACCCGTAAAACCAAAACCTTTGCTTAACCTGAGCATTGGAATTGTCTCAGGTATTTTTATTGGAATTTTTGTAGCACTTTTAAAGTGTGCTTTAAAAGAGAGAAAATTTCAAACAAATTCATCAAAATTTTAAGATTTTTGGTGTTTTAAACTTTACAATTTTGAAGTATAATCATACATAAAACAATGCAAAGGCGATGCAGAATACTATAAGAACTGTTGGATTTCTCCAGAACAAAACTGCAGGAATTGTACACAATATCTGAACCATCCACAAATAAGGCGAAGTCAGCGAATTCCTGAGCTTTCTTTTTATTTTTCTGAACTTTGGTCTTACAATTCTCCTATATATCAGTGTATGTAGATGAATTGAGTCTGGATTAAAGGGGCTGAAAGCTCGGGCATATTTTCTTCTCCATATTGAAAAGACGGTTTCCCATACAGGATACATAAGCAATAACAAAGGGAACCATGCTGAAACAGAAGAATGATTTTTAACAAGTAAAATTCCGCTTAAGCCTGCAAGAAATCCCAGTGTATATGCTCCTCCGTCACCCAGAAATATTTTACCAAAGGGATAGTTCCATAGAAAAAAGCCCATCAAAGAGGCAAAAATACAGAGATTAAGATAAAGAAGAAAACTATCATTAACTAAAAAAGCTACATATGCGTATGATAAAAAAACAATAATGCTTACACCTGATGAAGGTAAAAATCCATATAAAGATGTTAAACTTTCTTTAGAGTATTTAAAGCTATATAAAAAAATTAAACCAGATATAGTTATAAATTTTACTATAAAACCAAATATCTACGGTTCTCTTGCTTGTGGAGTTTTAGGAATAAATTCTATTAGTGTAGTCACTGGACTTGGTTATGCATTTATTAAAAAAACTTGCTAACGGTTATTGTCAATAATCTTTATAGACTATCTTTTAAACAAAATAAGTTTGTAGTGTTTCAAAACGAAGAAGATTTAAAAGAGTTTATTCCTTTTTTAGGTAAAAATAAAGCTGTGCTAATAAAAAGCTCTGGAGTAAATTTAAAATATTTTTCTAAAGAAGTTTGCCAAGAATTTTCTAAATTTAAAATAAATAAAAAATATTTTACTTTTTTATTTGTCGGTAGGTTTTTAAAAGATAAAGGAATTTACGAACTTATAAAAGCATGCAAAAAATTAAGTCAAGATGATTTTTTATTTAATCTCTGGATTCTTGGTTCTATTGATAAGGGAAATCCAGCTTCAATGTCAGAAGAGGAATTGAACCAGTTAAAAAAACTATCCTTTATAAAGATTTTACCTTTTGCAAAAGATGTTCGCCCTTATCTTTGTGCTAGTGATTGTGTAGTATTACCTTCATATAGAGAAGGTATACCAAGAAGTCTCTTAGAAGCTATGGCTATGGAAAAACCTATAATTACAACTGATGCTCCAGGATGTAGGGATGTTTGTTTTGATGAGGTAAATGGTTTTTTGGTAAGGCCAAAAGATGAAGAAAGTTTATATATGGCCATGAAAAGAATGATTGAATTATCTGAGGCAGAAAGAAAATCAATGGGAGTAGCAGGTAGAAAAATTGTTCAGGAAAATTTTAGTGAAGATATCGTTATAAGAAAGTATATTGAGGTGATAAATAAAATTTTAAAAGAAAAACAGAGGACAGGAGAATAATATTCTTTTTGGTTGAGTAGATGAATAGTTGAGTAGATAAGTGGGCAGAAGAAATACAAAGAATTAATTATTAAACATTAACCACTATTCTACTATTCCACTCAACCAATTCTATTAAAAGGAAAAACCTTGAGCCAGTTCTTTAATCTGCCGGGCATAGGCTTTTTTTAGCTGCTCCAAATAATTGGGGTCAATGGGGCCTTTGTAGGTAACCACCTGTAAGTAGCGTTTGGGAATGTTGATTTTTTCAGGGTCAAAGCCGGTTTTAAAGCGTAATTGCCAGCGCAGGCTCTGAATTTTTTTTCCTAAAGTTTTTAGCTCCTCTAAAGAAGTAGTAAAGCTTACACTTTCCAGGCAAGCAACCAGGGTTTCCAGGGTATAGGCCTTGCGGGCAAAGAGGCAGCCCACACAAGAAGTTAGAATTACTCGGTAGTTTTCTTCTCTGGCAAAGAAATCTAAGGCCTTATCCAGATTTTTGGCCTCTTTTTCCTGGTCAAAACTATAGGCGCCCAAATCCAGATGAGAGTGTCTAAAGCCCAGAGCTTGAGCCACAAAATAGTTTTCTCCTGTAGCATAGCCTGCCATTTCTTGGCCTAAAACGCAGGCAAAATCTTCTCCTCCATGGTGTTTTATCATCCAGTTTAAACCTTTGCCTGCATCCCGCCAGAATTTATTGGGTGGCATGGCCAGATATCTGATTGCCTGAAGGTAGTTTGCAGGCTCAGAAAATTTCAATTCCAGAAGGACTTGTTCCTGGGTAAAGACTTTTTTCTCTAACCCTTCAGTTATGTAAGCTAAAATTACTCCTGTGGAAATGGCGTCCAGGCCCATTTTTTCCACTTCTTCCAAAAGCTTGAGCACAGCAGAAGCGCTTTTGATGCCCAGCATGCTGCCCAGGGCAAAGATGGGTTCATAATCATAGGCCACCTGATGGTAGAGAAACTCGTGCTCTTCTCCAAACTGCTCTCTAAGCAGACCAATGTGAATGCAACCCACAGGACAGCCTGCGCAAGCCACCTGCCTTAATAGCAGGTGTTTGGCAAAATGTTCCCCAGAGATGTTGGTTATATCCGGGTCAGAAGTCTTTTGCAGGTTGTTCCAGGGTAAACACTTAAGTTCGTTTAAAGGGATTAGGTTTTGAGGAGTGCCCAGGTCATGATATTTGTTTACTGCCTTGGTGGTGGTAACTATTTCGTGGATTTGTTGGTAGAGTTTGGGATATTGAGAGGAAGCCATTTTGTTTAAATCAAAGGCACTATTTCCTCCAACAATAATACCTTTTAGGTTTTTGCTGCCCATAACAGCGCCTGCACCCAGTCGCCCAAAGTGGCGATAGGTATCCACATTGATACAGGCAGTGGGCACCAGGTTTTCTCCAGCAGGACCAATGCGCAAGATGGAGCGTTTGCCACTGGGGATGGTGGAAACTCTTCTTAAGAGTTTGCCAGTGCTAAAGACATCTTCTTCCTTGAGAAAGGGTGTAGAATGAAAGTTTACTTCCTGATCGCTTATTTCCAGGGTGGTCAATCCCTTAGCCTTGCCCTTTACCACCAAGCCCAGGTAGCCAGCAAACCTTAAGGCCAAAGCCAGTCTGCCCCCAGCATGGCTTTCTGCATATTGTTCATGATAGGGGGATTTAAAGCCCAATACCACCTTGCTCATCATGGGAAAGGCGCCAGTTAAAGGTCCAATGGTAAAAATAAGGGGCTGGTCTGGATGAAAGGCTGGTTCTTCGAAAAGACCGTATTTTAAATATAGAGAGGCAGCCAAACCTGAGCCGCCCAATAAGCCTTCTTTTAAATCTATCTGCTCGATACTAGCCTTTTGGGAAGTGAGATCTATAATTAAGATTTTAGCGAACATTTTCCACCTCTACCAGATCAATACAGTTATGCGGACAAAAACTTACACATCGGCCACAGTGTAGACAAAAAATGGGCTTTCTAAGCTCCAGGTCAAAATATATTGCACCTACTGGACAGGCTTTGGCACACTCTGCACAGGCAATACACTGCTTTTCCTTAAATAATATCCCTCCTCCTTTTCTGGGAGTAAGGGCTTGAGTGGGACAAACTTCTGCACAGGGTGGAGGATCGCAAGCCAGGCAATAAATAGCTTCAAAACCTGTGGAAATGCCTCCGGAAGAGCGAATTTGGATGCCACTTCTTTTCCAGGACAAACTTTTATGCACTTCCCTAGCACAGGCCAGGGAACAGGAATAACAACCTATGCACTTTTTCATATCTATGGCTTTAAGTTTTTTCATCGACTATTCCTTTGGGTAGAAATTAAAAATAATATTTGGGTTTCCAGGGAGTTTACCTTGCGTTAAACTTCTATTAATGAGAAAAGCTCAAACAGTCCAGTAAAAGAGGTGTAAAGATGAACTTAGCTGAGAGAATTGTAAATATCCCCCCTTCAGCCACTTTGGCCATTAATGCCAAGGCTCAAGAACTAAGAAGTAAAGGGAAAAAGATTATTAGCCTGGCTGTGGGTGAACCTGACTTTACTCCGCCTAAAGAAGTAAAAGAAGCCATGCTTCAGGCTGTAGAGCAGGGTTATTTTCGCTATTTGCCTGTGCCAGGCACTTTAGAACTCAGGCAAGCTGGAGCCAGGTACTTTCAGCACTTTTACGGAGTGGAAGCTAAGGCCACAGAAATAATGTTTAGTAATGGTGGCAAGCAGTGTTTGTACAATCTTTTTCAGGTGCTTTTAAACCCTGGTGATGAAGTTTTGTTGCCCGCGCCTTACTGGGTGAGTTATCCGCCCATGATTCAGCTAAGTGGTGGAATAGCCAGAGTAGTTCCCACCAGGGTAGAAGATAATTTTAAGTTAAAAATAGAAGAGCTGGAAAAGCAGGTTAGCCCCAGGAGTAAGATGCTCATTCTCAATTCACCTTCCAATCCCACGGGCATTACCTATACCCAGGAAGAATTGGAAGAACTGGCTTCCTGGGCTATAAGTAAGGGGCTGATAGTGATTTCTGACGAGGTTTATGACCAGCTGGTCTATGCTCCCTTTAAGCCAGCTTCTTTAGCTTCCTTTTGGCAAGAGCATAAAGAATCTGTGGCTATAGTAAATGCCTTGTCCAAGAGCTTTGCCATTCCTGGCCTGCGCATAGGCTTTGTGCTGGGGGCAGAAAAGCTTATCCAGGCCATGACCAAATTGCAGGGTCAGAGTTGTTCCAATATCTGCTCTATTGCCCAGGCTGGGGCTTTGGCTGCCTTGCAGGGTGATTTTTCCTTTCTGGAAAGGGAAAGGCAGTCTTTACAAGAACGGCGAGATCTGGCCTGGAATTTTTTGACTGAACTGGGACTAAAGTGCCCCAGACCTGAAGGGGCCTTTTATCTTTTCCCTCAGGTAAAGGATTTTTTTAAAGGAGAGATAAAAAATTCTACAGACTTGTGTGCCTATCTTTTGGAAGAAGCTGAAGTGGCCCTGGTGCCAGGCATAGCCTTTGGGGATGACTCCTGTTTGCGCATCTCTTATGCTGTGCAACAAGAAGTACTAAGGGAAGCTTTGAATAGAATCAAACAGGCCTTAACCAAACTAACCTAAAGGAGAGGATATGGCCTTTATTCGCTGGGACCTGGCTTATAAAAAGCAGGTGGAAGGGAGCGCCAAAAGGGAAGACAAGGCTTCCTTTTTAGCGCACAGGCTAAAAGAAGAGTTTAGTAATCTGGGGTTTCTCAACTTTGAACATGTGGAAAAGCTGGAAAAAGACTTGGCCAGGGTTGGGCCCAGAATAGAAAAGTATAAAAACATGCTGGTCCTGGGGATTGGTGGCTCTGCCCTAGGGGCAAAGGCCTTGCAAAGGGCCTTTTACCCAGAGCAGGATTTTCCTCTGCACCAGGGAAAATCCCTTTATATTCTGGATAATATTCATCCAGAGCTCATTAAAGGGTATTTAGACAGACTTTCTCCTGAGGAAACTGTAGTTGTGGTCATAAGCAAGTCCGGGACCACTATAGAAACCCTGTCTCAATATTTCTGGGTAAAGAAGTGGTTGGCCCAGCAGGTGAAGAACTATAAAGAGCATCTGGTTATTATTACTGACCCCAGGCAGGGCTTTTTGCGGGCAGAGGTAGAAAAAGAGGGCTTTTTAAGCCTGGAAGTGCCTCCCAGGATGGGAGGCAGATATTCAGTGCTCTCAGCAGTGGGGCTTTTGCCTGCCTATTTTTTAGGTATAGATTGGAAGTCTTTACTTCTGGGAGCAAAGAGCCTGGTGCCTGGGGAAAATTTAAAAGACCATCCAGCCTTTAAACTGGCCTTCTGGGCTCATGAACTCTGGACTCAAGGGTTAACTGAACTTATTTACTTTAATTACATTCCCTTTTGGGACTGCTGGGGAGATTGGTTTGCCCAACTGTGGGCAGAAAGTTTGGGTAAAGCTGGCAAAGGCAGTATGCCCATTCCCAGTGTTGGGGTGACAGACCAGCATTCTTTGCTGCAGATGTTTTTAGATGGTCCCAAAAATAAAGGCTGTATTTTTTTGAAAACCAGAGAATTGCCTCCAGACCCCTATTTTTCCTTTGCTTTGCCTCAAGAATTCTCTTTTTTAGAGCAAAAGAGCTTTGGAGACATCTTTCAGGCTGAAGCCCTGGGCACAGAGATGGCCCTGGCCAGGAAAATGCCTCTGGTAGAAATAGAGTTAGATCGCAGGACTGAGCTTGAAGCTGGAAAACTCATCTTACTTTTGGAATTAACTACCTTATTTACTGGCTGGCTTTTAGACCTTAATCCTCTGGACCAACCTGCTGTGGAGCTGGGAAAACGCCTGGCCAAAGCCAAACTGGGGGCACCTGGCCTGGAAGAAGAAAAAAAGGAACTGGCTATTTTTTTGCAAAAAGATAATAAGTTAGAGGAATTTTAAGTGCGTATTTTTAGACCTGACCCTGCTCACCCTTTTCAATTTGCCAAATTTGTCTCTCTGAGTTCCTTTTTACTCATTTTAAGCACTGCGCTTTTACTCTCAGTGTTTATGTCCAATTATGCTAGAGAAGTGTTGTTAAAGAAAAATAGTGACTTTGCCTTACTTCTGGCTGAAAATTTAAACCATCAAATTTTTCAGCGTTTTACTTTGCCCACTATTATTGGTTTTGGCCGGGTGGAATTGAAAAACAAAGACCAGTACGAACGCCTGGACCAGGTGGTTAAAAGCACCATCCATAGTTTTCATGTCCTGGAAGTGAAAATTTTTAACAATTCAGGTGAGGTTTCCTATGCCAGCAATAAAAAATTTTTAGGAGAAAAATTGCTTTCCAACCTGGAAGTAGAAAGGGCAGTAGAAAAAAGGGAGCACTTTTTTATTCTGGAGAAAAAAATTTCTAACCTCAGGGCCATGTTTAAACTGGACTTTGAGCCCAGGACAGTGGTGCTTAGGACTATTTATCCTTTGAAGGCTGAGCGCACCTTTGGTCTGAAAAAAGAACCCATTATGGGGATACTGGAATTTAAACAGGACATAAGTAAAGACTTTGAAACCATAGTTTACTTTCAGTGGTTGATTATTGCGGTGTTCTTTTCTTCTTTTTTAGTACTTTATGTTTTGTTGCGTTTGATTATCAAACGGGCCGAAAGTTTGCTTTTGGAAAGGCTTAAGGAAAAGGAAAAATTGGAAACCGAGTTGCATAGGACTGAAAAGCTGGTGAGTATGGGGAGAATGGTTTCAGGCATTGCCCATGAAATAAGGAATCCTTTGGGGATTATTCAAAGTACCAGTGAGTTTTTGTATCAGCGTTTTAGCAAAGAAGACAAGGCTGAGTCCAAGCTGATTAAAGCAGTTTATGAGGAAGCCAAAAGACTGGGTAAAACAGTCAATGATTTTCTGGATTATGCCAGGCCTGTAGAGCCCAGGCAAGAACTTGTGGATTTAAAGCAAATTTTTGAAGAGATAAAAGGGTTTTTACAGGGAGAGCTGGAAAAGAAAAAAGTAACTCTGGAACTGGAAGGAGAGTCCATATATATAGAAGGGGATAAACACCTGCTCTATCGTGCCTTTTATAACCTGATTTTAAATTCCTTTCAGGCTGTAGAAGAAAAAGGGTGGATAAAGGTAAAGTTTTTAGCCTCAGAAAAAACCATAGAGATTTTGGACTCTGGCCCGGGGTTTGAGCCTGCTTTGCTGGAAAAGTATTTGGAACCTTTTTTTACTACCAAAGATAGTGGTACTGGTTTAGGTCTGGCTATTGTCAAAAATATTTTAGAAGGGCATCGGGCCAGTATGCTTTTGGACAATCATTCCCAGGGAGGAAGGATTATTCTTAAGTTTTAAGTTTGATAGATGGGAAGCTAAGTGGGAGGACAGATAAATATGTCTGGGCATATTTTGGTTATAGATGATGAAAAAAATTATCTTTTGTTGCTGGAAACCCTTTTAAGGGAGGAAAGTTTTGAGGTTACTACCTTAAGTGACCCAGAGCTGGCCCTTTCTTTTCTGGAAGAGTCTGAGGTGGATGTGGTTATTACTGATATGAAGATGCCCAAAATAAGTGGGCAGGAGATTTTAGAAAAGATCAGACGGGATTTACCCCATGTGCCAGTGATTATTATGACCGCCTTTGGCTCTATTGACGGCGCTGTTGCTGCTATTCGTTGTGGAGCCTTTGACTATTTGACCAAGCCCTTTTCCAACGAAGAATTACTTCTGGCAGTAAAACGAGCTTTGAATTTTGCCCGCATGGAACGGGAAAATGTTTTACTCAAGGAAAGTTTGGTCAAACAGTACGCCCGAGAGCATATTGTAGGCAAGAGCAAGAAAATCCAGGATATTTTAAGCATTTTAGATAAAGTTGCTCCCAGTAAATCCACGGTGCTTATTACTGGAGAATCTGGAACAGGAAAAGAACTCATTGCCAGAGCCCTGCACTATGCTTCTCCCAGAAAAAAGGAACCTTTTATTGCTGTAAATTGTACAGCCTTAAATCCAGGAGTATTGGAGAGTGAACTTTTTGGCCATGAAAAGGGTTCTTTTACTGGTGCTATTGCTACCAAAAAGGGTAAGTTTGAACTGGCCCACAAAGGCACTTTGTTTCTGGATGAAATAGGTGAGCTTTCTCTAGAGACACAGGTAAAACTATTACGGGTATTGCAGGAAAAAAGTATCGAAAGAGTAGGTGGTAGTAAAACCATTCCAGTGGATATTCGTCTGGTGGCTGCTACCAATAAGGATTTAAAAAAAGAAGTAGAGGAAGGCCGTTTTAGAGAGGACTTGTACTATCGCCTAAATGTAGTGCAGATTCACCTGCCTCCTTTGCGAGAGAGAAAAGAGGACATTCCTTTATTGGTTGCTTATTTTGCTTCTAAAATATGTCGGGAAAACAATTTGCCAGAGCGTAAGTTTTCTTCCCAGGCCCTGGAATACCTTACCCTTTATGATTGGCCAGGCAATGTAAGGCAATTGGAAAATGTGGTGGAAAGATGCCTGGTGCTTTCTTCCAGTGAAGTCATAGGTGTGGAAGATTTGCCTGCAGAAGTAAGAGATGAGGACAGCCAATTAAAAAGTGCAGTGGATTTACTGCCCTTGCAGGGCAATTTGGCTGAAACCCTGGAAAAGATAGAAGCTGCTCTGGTGAAGCGAGCCTTGGTCAAGGCCAATTTTGTCCAGGTAAAGGCAGCAGAGCTTTTGGGT
Source organism: Desulfonauticus sp. (assembly GCF_055126295.1). NCBI lineage: Bacteria > Pseudomonadati > Thermodesulfobacteriota > Desulfovibrionia > Desulfovibrionales > Desulfonauticaceae > Desulfonauticus > Desulfonauticus sp. The sequence goes on from NZ_JBSRHE010000016.1 coordinate 23,411, forward strand.
ATTTCCAAAAGCTTGCTCCAATATAAAATTAAAAAGTATAAAATTAGCTTTTAATCAATTTGTTTTTAGGGTCCTTTAATCTTGTCTTTTAAACAATTATCCCTTTTTACTCCAAATTCCTTAGACCTTTTGGTAGATAAATTAAAAAAAGAGGAATTGGGCTGGCAGGTGGTTTATGAGCACACTTTGCCTGGACAAGCACCTGATTATCTCCCTTATCCAGAGGAACTGCTGCCTGTACTTAAGTCCTTTTTAGAAAAACAAAAGCTTAAGTTGTATTCTCATCAGGTAAAAGGGATAGAAGGTCTTTTAAAGGGCGAGCACATCTGTTTGGCCACTCCCACTGCCAGTGGCAAGTCCCTGGTATATAACTTGCCTGTGCTCCAAAAGTGGCTGCAAAATCCAGAGCAAAGAGCACTTTATATTTTCCCCTTAAAAGCCCTGGCTCAGGATCAGGTGAGAGTCTGGCAAAGCTGGAAGAAAGAATTGGGTTTACAGTTGCAGGTAGAACTTTATGACGGAGATACCTCTGCCTGGAAACGGAGCAGGATTAGAAGTAATCCACCGCATATTCTGGTTACCAATCCAGATATGTTGCACCTGGGAATCTTGCCTCACTTTGAGCTCTGGGTGGATTTTTTAAAAAAGTTGAAATTTGTGGTTGTGGACGAGGTTCATACCTATAGAGGAATTTTTGGCTCGCATTTAGCCTGGGTTTTTCGGAGGTTAAAACGGATTTGTTCCTTTTTGGATACCAGGCTTCAGTTTGTGTTTTCCTCTGCCACTATAGCCAATCCAGAAGAACTGGTTTTTAGCCTGGCTGAAATCAAACCTAGAGTAATTGACCAGAGTGGAGCAAAAAGAGGAGAGATAAGGTTTGTTTTTTTAAAACCTTTTTGGTCTGCTTCCAAATTGGTGCTTTACCTGCTCCAGCAGTTAGAAGCATTAAACTTGCGAACTATTGTCTTTACCAAATCCAGGAGAATGACCGAGTTGCTTTTTAAATGGGGCAAGGGAAATAGAAAGATTTTGCCCTATCGCGCTGGCTATAGACCAGAGCAACGCAGGAAAATTGAACAAAAGCTTTTTCAGGGAGAAATAAGTACAGTGGTGGCCACCAGTGCCCTGGAACTGGGAGTGGATATTGGGCACCTGGATGTGTGCGTAATTTTAGGATATCCTGGCTCCATTATGTCTACCTGGCAGCGTATAGGTAGAATTGGCAGAAAGGGACAGCCCAGCCTGGTGCTTTTTATTGGTCTGGAAGATGCCCTGGATGAATACTTTCTTTTAAATCCCACAGAGCTTATCTATGGCACTTCTGAAAAGATTAGAATAAATCCTTTTAATCCTTATGTCTTAAAACAGCAATTACCCTGCCTGGTGGAAGAAAGGGAATTGACTTCCAAAGAATATGCTTCTCAGCCTGAGTTTATTCAGTCTGTTTTAAATGAACTCTGGCAAGAAGGCAGAGTGCTTAAGACCAGGGAAGATAGTTTTATTAGCAGTGAAAAAAGGGTGGCCAGAAAAGTTAGTTTGCGTGGTACCAGTTCCAACTATAATCTTTTTGACCAAAACAATAATTGGCTTGGTGATATAGATGGTTATAGAGTTTACAAAGAAGCTCATCCTGGAGCAGTGTATGTGCATCTGGGTAAATCCTATCTGGTATTGAAGATAGATGAAGAAAAAAAGATGGTTTTTTTAAAAGCCCAGGAAGTTTCTTACTATACTCGGGCCTTAACCCACAAAGAAATTTCCATTTTGGAAGTAGAAAAACAAAAAAAACTAGGGGAGTTTTCTCTTTTCTGGGGCAAGTTAAGAATAAGGGAAGAAGTAATAGGGTATGAAAAGCGTTTAAATTATAATTCTGCACTTATGGGAAGGGTAGAACTGGACCTGCCGCCCTTAATCTTTTCTACAGAAGGTTTTTGGTTGACCATTCCTTCTACCCTAAAAGAACAGATTGAAGCCCAAAAACTACACTTTATGGGAGGCATTCACGGCTTAGAGCATTTATTAATAGGTCTTTTGCCCCTTTTGGTCTTAAGTGATCGCAATGACTTTGGGGGGATTTCTCTGGTCTATGAGCCTGGTTTGCAGAGTCCTGCAGTATTTGTTTATGATGCCCATCCAGGAGGGGCTGGACTTACAGAGCAGGCCTTTGCTGAGTTTTCCTTTCTGACTAAAAAGGCTTTACACCTTCTTGCCAGTTGTGATTGCTCTCGGGGATGCCCCTTGTGTATCCAATCTCCCAAGTGTGGTTCAGGCAATAGGCCTCTAGATAAGCAAGCTACGCTTAAGATTTTGGAACATTTAGCTGACCTTAAAGGCGAGTTCAATATAGTACAACAAAAAGCAAAGAAACCTCGGAACCATTTAAAAAAAGTCAAGAGAGTGCAAAATTTTGTGGTCTTTGATGTAGAGACCAGACGCTCAGCCCAGGAAGTGGGAGGTTGGTCCAGGGCAAGTAAAATGGGAGTAAGTGTGCTGGTGGCTTATTTTTCAGCCCGGGATGAATTTATAAGTTTTGAACAGGAAGAGATAGGTGATTTCTGGCGTTTGCTCACTCAGGTGGAACTGGTAATAGGTTTTAATGTGTTTGCCTTTGACTATCAGGTCTTAAGGGGTGTTCTGGACAAGCCCTGGTCTAAGTTGCCTACCTTGGATATTTTACAGGAAGTGAAAAAGGTTTTAGGTTATAGAATTAGTTTGGATAATCTGGCCAGGCATACCCTGGGTGCCAAGAAAAGTGCCCATGGTCTTTTGGCCCTGGAGTGGTGGAAACAGGGAGAAGTGGACAAAATTAAAAAATACTGTGAGCAGGATGTCTATTTGACCAGGGAGCTTTATCTTTTTGGGCGCGAAAAGGGGTATTTATATTTTCAGAATAAGGCCAAACAAGTAGTAAGATTTTCTGTTTACTGGGAATAAAAGGAGTTTGCATGGACAAAGCAAATATAGCAAAATCTTTGGGTGAAGAATTTTTGACCTGGCTGTGGTTTAAAAGCGAAGAACAATCCGGACTGTTTACCCTGGAAGGAGAAAGCTTTGCCCTTTATTTTAGTGGCAAGGTGGTGGTGGAAGGAGGAGAAGGAGAAAGTCTGGAGAAAACCATTTGTTCAGGAGAAATGTCTGAACTGGCTGAAGCCAAACAGGGGCTTAAAAGGGGTAAAAAGGTAACCCAGGCCAAACTCAGGTTTGAACAGGATAGCTTTACCTGGCAGATGCAGGTGAAGGGAGAGGACTTTTCCTTCTCTCAACTAAAAACCCCCAAGATAGAGATGCGCCTGGAAGAAGGGGAAGGAGATGAGGGAAGGTTTTTGGAAAAGATGTATTTAATAGAAAAGTGTTTGGGCTTTTTTTGGGAACTTTATAAAGAATTTTTGGAGCTGCGTTTTAGTGAGAGGTGGAAAGAGGAAAAAAATAAAATAAGTAACTGGATAGCAAAAGAGTAGAGTTTAAAAAGGGTATGTGGTTTTTGCTACATACCCTTTTCTTTTGGTCTTACATTTCTCTTCCTAATTACCTTTCTTTCATTTCCGAGTGGAAATCTTTTTCTTCCATTTGACTTTTTAGTGGTTTTTAGTAGCACTTTAATAAGCTTTAAAGTTTTTATTATTTTTTATCTTGGGAGGCGAAGATGAAAAAATTCTATTATATCCTGGGCATATGTTTTTTAATTTTTATTGGTGGATGTGCAGAGGAAAGTGCTGGGCCTAAAAAAGCCAGGGTTTCTTCGGTTAGCCTTATTCAAGAGGATGTGGCTAAGGGCAAGCTGGATAAAGAAACAGGGCTCGTTTATCAGGTCTATGCGCTGTTTGACCAGGAAAGGCTTCCTGCTGAATATCGTTCTGAGGTGATTATACCTTCAGGCTCTTCCATTATGGTAGAGGTCAGAAGAAACTGGGATTCCCTTTCTAAAGAAACAAAGGAAAAATTAGAGCCTTTTTTCGTGGATTCCCAGGACCCCAGGTATTTTCGCCAGCAGCAGAAAAAAAGGTAGCTGGTTGGGACCAAGGTTGGCTTATGCGCAGAACCTGTCCTTTTTAGATACAGCTAATGGTAAGGTGCGTATCTGGTATGATAGAAATGACGAAGGAGAGAGGCAGCAGGTCAGCTGGATCCTGGATACTTTTAATGAAGATAGGGCCTGGGAAAAAGAAGTGGCTTTAATGGGTAGAGAAGTTAAAAGTGATAATGGGGCTGTTGGCAATGACGGTAAGCTGGATATCTACCTGGAACCTTTAAACTGCATGGGAATGGCTGTGCCTGGACCGGTTAGCAATAAAAAGACTTATGCCAAACTCATTATTAACAAAGGGCAAAATAAAAAAGAGACTCAAAATTCAGTAGTTCATGAATTGTTTCATGCCTTACAATATAATATCAATATAAATATTGGTAGTTGGTGGAAAGAATCCACTGCTACCTGGTGTGAAGATTATATTTATCCTGATTATGACATTGAGCATCATTACTTGCCTTGGTACTTTAATCACCTGGAAAAAGGGTTGAAATTTAAAAATGGTCATTTGGAATATGGCGCCTATGTTTGGCCTTTATTTTTACAACAAAATTATGGAGCTCAGATTATTGGTAAAATTTGGCAGGACTGTGAACACAAATCCTTAGAAGAAACTTGGCTGGCAAATTTAGGGGGACAGGTTGGATTTGAAAAGGCCTTTAAAAAATACTCCCTTTGGTTATACAATCAATTACCAGTACAAGAATTTCGTGATGGAAATAAACCTGGTAAATATCTCTCTGTTGTACCAGAGATAATGGATACCTATACTGCACTAGGCATAGATATAGTTGACCTCAAACATATAAATCCCTTAGGTATAACTATAGTAAGATTTTTGATTTTAGATAAAGATAAAGGAAGATCTATATATTTTAGATTTCCAATACATATTGAATATTATAATATGTTATTATGGTCTATTGTCAAGATAAAAGATAAAGAAGAAGTGGTGGAAGATTTGCAGGGAGTGTCTGAAAAGAGTTATTGTTTTGACTTAAAAGAGGAAGACTTAGAGGAAATTGTTTTTATTTTTGCTAATCCCTCTTTTGATAGGTCATTTGTAGCTGTAGATGTTTTATATGGACTCTATCCCTATGGCTGTGAGGCTAAATTGGATTTGGATATAACCTTGACCAAGGAAGGGGATGGGCAGTGGAAACATCCTGTGGCCAGTATGTGGTTAAATGCTCAGCAAAAGGAAAAGATTAATTTAAGCGTGTTGTTTACGGATCCAAAGAAGAAGGAAAAAACAAAATCTTTAAACAAACTAGTTCCTACAGGCGGATTTTCCTATAGTTTGCAGGGTGAATCTGAAGGTGGACAAAGTGTGGTAGGCGTAGCTTTAAAAGGTAGTACTCAGCTAAGTGGGTATGTTGTGGATAGATGGGAAGGAGATAGTCTGGAGAGCAAAGAAACAAAATCAACTATTACTTTAAGTGTAGAGGCAGGGCAAGAAGAACAGGCTCAGGATATGGATAAAATGCCTGAAAATGTACCTGCAGGAATGGAAGAGGAGTTTAAAAAACTACAAAATCAGCTGGAAAGTTTACAACAATTAACTACGCAGGGTTTTAACCAGGCTAAATCTTTAGGCATGAAAGTGCCAGGCAAGGATGAACTAAAGTACAAAATAAATCTTTATTTAAATGAAATGCCCTATACTTTAACTACTATTTTAGGAGATAATAAGGAAACAGAAAAGATGACGAAAAGTGTTGGCCCTGTTGAAATAGAAGATGTTGTAAAAAAAGATAAAAAGGTTATTGTTATTAATAAGCAGGGCAGATGGAGAGGTGCTTCTTTGAAAATCAATGGGGTGCTTAAGTTAAAGAAAGATGATTTATTTTTCAATTTTATCTTCTAAGTTTTGATAAAAAAGGAGGTTAAAAATATTGAAAAATAAAAATAAATAAGATAAGAGAAATATAAAACTTATTTTGCTAAAAAATGAGAAAAAACTAAAAGGCATAGATATAAAAAATAGAATAATGAGGTATATATTTATGAAGCTTTTTCTCAGGGTATTTTTTTTATGGTTCTTGCTTGGAGGCTTAATTTTAGATGTTCAGGCTGCTTCTCAGCAAAATAGTATCCACCTGGATGAAGTATTGGGTGACTGGATAAAGGAATCTGGTTATGAGGCAGATGCCATATCTTTTGACCTTGGAGAAGATGGAGGATGTGTCTTTAGGTCTTATTTAGATGGGGATTTTTATCAGATAGCAGAATGCAGGCTTGAAGGTAAAGATTTAATACTTTCTCCTTTAGGAGGTAAAAAGGAGATATATAAAAATATTACCTTAAGAAAAGAAAAGCTTGCCTTTGTAAAAGGAGAAGTTTTGGGTGAAAAACTTTGTTTTTATTATCAGGGAAAAGAAGCTAAGTTTGTAAGAGGGTATTATGGACTCAAATTTAAAGAACTGCGGCAGTTTATGCTTGCTTTGCCTCAAAAAACTGGCCTTTCCTTTGAAAATCTTAAAATAACTAGTTTTGCCTGGAATACAAAAGAAAGTGAAACCAGGATAACAGGGTATAACACGTTTGCCATTGTAGAAGATAGGTTTGTAGATAAAGTGAAAACCTATATGCTGGAAAATGGTTTTAAGGCTGATGAGAGGAATGTCTTTAAAAATACTTATGGTTATTTTAAGGGAGAAACTTCTTGCCTGGTTACAGTTAGTAAAAGCCCAGAAATTAAAGAAAATCAAGTTTATATAAATGTGGATTGTGGTATTATGGGCTTTTAAATCCTTAAGTGTTTAAGTGCGGTTGGTAAGAGTAAGGGGATTAGGTACTTTGGTCTTTTATAACTTTAACAATATGTAAGTTGAGATTGTGCAAAATGAAAGGGGGAGAACTAGCAGGAGTTATTTTAATAATTTTTGCTATTTTGTCTGGTGGACTGGCCTGGCAGTCCTATAGGATAGATGAGTTTAAGAAAAAGGGGATTGCCAGTAAGGCCCGAATACTTAGAAAATATATAAGCCATCAATCAAAGCCATGGGGTATTTGGACTATTGCAAAGAGTCCAAGATATTCCTTTATAAGGAAAACTGATTATTATTTTGATATTGGATTTTTTAAAGGTAAAAAGGAGAAAAAGACTAATTTTAAATTTGTAGAAGCATCTTTTAAAGCAAGCCAGAAGACAATTTCAGGAATAAAAAAAGGAGATTTAATTAAAATTATTTACTTGCCAGCTGATCCTTATGAAACGATTATTTCTTCAAAAGATTTTGAAGACAATTTTTATATCATGATTGATGCTTTGAAGTCTCTTTATAATAAGGATGGTAAAACAGTTGATGCTACTGTCAAGAGTATAGATAAAGATAACGGGATGGTTTCTGTAATGGTGATGCTAAGTTCTATTCCTAGTATGGGTTTTTTGGAGATGACAACAATATCAGTTGTTGAGTCTGTATATGATTCTTTTAATAAAGGAGATGAAATGGAAATATTGTATTTAGAAGATAACCCCAGGATTTCTGTTCCTAAAAAGCAACTGGAGAGTTTAATATATGTAAATCCATATATTTTAATAGCTTTGACAATTTTTTTTATTGTTTATGGGATTTATTTAATGAAAAGAGGCTAAAGATTGATAATCATTTTTAAATCCTAATGATTTCAATTTCTTTATTCTGAACAAGTTTATAGGTTTCTGGTCCAATATATGTATATTCTGCTTGCGGCCATTTTTGTACATATTCATGAATTTTATTAAATGCCTTATAAATAGCGTTTGAATAGTGTTCATTTTCAGGGAAAAGAATAGATATTTCACTGCTGTATACTTTTTTACCATTACATTGACATTTGCCAAGTTCTATAACCGGTGATTGATGAGGTAATAAATAGGATAAAGCAGGCTTGTATTTCATAGGAGTGTAAAGACCTTCAGTTAGAGGAACACTTTTGGGAATCAAATAAAACACTTCTTCTCCTGGTTTTAGTTGAAATTTTATAGGTGGTACAGCTTCCTGTTTGCCTCGGTTATAGTCTTCAGTAGTAAGAACTTTTGGTATCGCCAACAAGTCAATATCCTGTACAAATTGTAGTAAATCTTCGTAGTCTTGACCTATTGCAAAATAATTCAACCATTGCATATGTAGATACCTCTTTTAATAAAAGAAATAATAGAAAAATTTATTCCAGAGAGATGCCAGATAGTTCGATCTCTTTTTATTGCGGGCAAGTTTGTAAGTTTCAGGTGCAATATATGCCTTCCCTGCTTTAGGCCACTTTTTTATGTATCTAGCAATTCTATTATATGCATTATAAACAGGTTTTGAGTATAATTCATATAAGGGAGCACAGATATAGATACGATTTTGATATACTGTATTTTCTTCGTGGGTGGATAGCCCAAACTCTATGACGGGTGATACATGAGGCAATATATATGATTCAGAAGGGTCAATCGTAGGTTTATAAAACACCTCTACTACAGGAATATCTTTGGGAACTAAATATATAGTACCTCCCTCTGCATCTTTAAACTGTACAGGAGGTACAGCTTTCAGGTCTCCCAGGTCATATTCATCAGTGGGGACAAAGGGGGGAAGAGCTAACAACCCTGTATCCTGTGTAAATTGTAACAATGCGTTAAGTTCTTTATCTATTGCATAAAAATAAACCGCTCTTCCCATGCTTATAGTCCTCCTCTAATCAAGAATTTTTTAATTTTTAGATAGCTAAATAAATTTTAGATATCCTTTTAGCTCAGATTGAGTAAGGGCGCTTTTTTAAAAGCGCCCTTGTAAGTATAAGCAGGTTATTTTAATAGACCTGAACTTCTCCAGAAGTAGACTTTCTTTCCGGAGTTTGGTTTAGCAGTCTTTGTTGTTGTTCTAGTTTTTGCATGTCTCTTATCTTTTTGTTTATCCTTACCTTGGCTTCTATATACATGTCCTTGGAATTGGCCTTAATGGCCTTTAAATAATAGTTCCTGGCTTGAATAAGGCTGTTTAGATCCCCTCTGGCTTCATAAGCTACTCCCATATTATAGAGGGCAGGCCCGGAGTAAGGATCTTTTTCTAGGGCCATTTGCCACATTTCCATGGCTCCTTCCCAGTCTCCTTTTTTGGCCAGTTTAACTCCCTTACTTACATCACTGGAGCCGCCTGTATCCAGGGCTACTTCCATGGTGTATTTGGTGGGAGCAATTTTGGCTACCAGGCGTGTAGCAACCTTTTCAGCTAGGCTGCTTAGAGTTTCCTCTGGCGTGGGTAGGTCTTCTATGGTTTTGGCTCCAAAGAGGCAGCTTAAGGAGTCATTTCCTTCTTTGCCTCCATATTTTTGTTTGAAGCTTTCGGTAACCTGTTTGGTGGCCAGGATTTTTCTGGTTTTTAAGTCAAACACCTTAATGGAAGCAGTAAGAGAGGCAGTGCGTACAATGTAAGGGACAGGTTTTAAGACTGTACGCATAATCTCTTCTTCTACCCATTCATTTTTACCCGTAAAGATATTTTTTCTTTTTACCTTGCGATACTGGCCTGTTCCTTCCTGCATTTTGACCTGGTCTGCTCCTCTTATATCTTTAATTTGATGAATCACCTGCCCGGCAATGGCTGCATCTGCCTTAATTCCTGCAAATTCAGGCATAAATCTGGGGTCGTCCATTTGTTCCCACTGAATTTTATCCAGAGCTTCATTGTAACGAAGGTCTTGCAGGGTAAAGTGTTTAACATCATCTAATTTGGAATAAAATTCATCCCTTACCAGATCTCCATATTGCCCTCTAAAAGGCAATATGGCCAGTGTCCTTACTCCGGGCATACTGACTTCAGCTGGTTTTATGGCCGTGAGTTTCATCTTAGGTGCACAGGAAAAGACAAGAGTACTTAAAAGTAAGCCCAAAAGTATGGTTAATCCTTTTTGCATTTTAAAACCCCTTTTTAGGTTATTGTAAGTTTACTTCTCCAAAAGGATTGTTGGTCCCTGCTTTAAAGAAGAGGAAACGATTACCTTTGGCCTGTTGAGTTTCAAAGGCAATGCCTCTTTGTTGCATAGTTTGGTAGAGTTGGCGCTGGAAATCGAATTTTTTGCCTTGATAATTGACATCTACCTGGAAATTACCCGGGGATTGTTGACGTACATTGATATCTTTAACCCCTGGGATATTTTGTAAAATGTCATAAATGGTATAGGTCTCTCCTTCACTAAAGTTTCTAAACCAGATATCAAAACGAGCTCCACCGTGTACCTGGCGTTCAAAATAGGCTAAAACATCGCCCACCAGGGCTTCAGCAACAGCCTTTCCTACCTTATCTGCTGCTTGGGCTGCCATCATGTCTTCATAATAGTTGCCAGCCATTTTTGCTGTTCGTACATAAACATCTCCATGTTTTTGGGCAATAAGATCAGCAGTTGCTGGAGCTACTGCTCTTAAATCTATTTCTACCATTACGCCACCAAAATACTTACTCTGTCCACCTTGCTTTACTCCCACATGTACATCATAGACCAAGAGCAAGTCTGCTCTATACTTGAGGGCCAGAGCAGAAAGGTCGTCCATGTCTATATCAATGCGTCCAGCTTGTTCTATTTCATTATAAACATTATCTACAAACATGCGGTCTAAGACCACAAATCCTTTGCGGGCAAAGACTCCGTTGATAGCCTGCTCAGCTGCTACTACTGCCCTGGAATGTCTATAGGCACTGGATTTGGTTTGAGGTAGATAAATAGCCATGAATCTAGGATTACCCACTTGTTGTTTTAAGATTCCAATAGCCCTGAGGTCGTTTTTTATACTTTCGGTAGAAACGCTGGCTTTAATGGTTACATTATACATTTGCCCATCAGGGCTTAAGCCTTCAGAAAGGATTTGATAGTTGGTTACATAACCAGAGGCCTGGGAATAGATTTTATCGGAGATTAATTGATAGTTTTGCACCATGGTATTGGAATCAATAAGCGTACCCACTCCTTGCTCTACAGCATTGCGCAGGGCCTGACTTAAGGCTTGATTCCTGGCTTGAGCTTGATTGCCTAATAGCGGGGCCATGCCAGTGGTAATTACTTCTTTGGCTGCACTACTTGAGTTGGGGATAAAAAGTAATAATCCTAGACTAATAAGCGATAAAAAGATAAAAAATTTTCTCCTCATAACCCTTTCTCCTTTTTATAATTTTTAGTTTATTTTTTTTAGCTAAAAAATATCTTTTTGGCAATTGATTTTATTTTTAAATTTTATCCTCTTCTTTTTTTCTTTTAGGTAGTAGAGTATTAAATCAGGTTTTTAAAGTCCTTACTTTAAATTTTAGAAGCTGAGTTGGTTTTTGCAAAAAGTAGTAAATTCTAAAAGACAGCAAGAAAAGCTTGGCACTTTCAGATATTTTGGGTAAATTTTTCTCTTATAGTTTAAGAGCCTAAAAGGAGGTCTTTAGGGTGAGAATCAAGATAGGTGTATTGGGTGGAGGTAGTTGGGGTACTACTTTAGCCAATATGTTAGCTGAAAAACAAGATCTGGAAGTTGAACTCTGGGTGCGGGAGCCAGATCTGGTAGACGAGATAAAAGAGAAAAGGGAAAATAGCTGGTATTTACCAGGAATAAGGCTTAATGATAACTTAAAGGTGAGTAGTGATTTAAAAGAAGTGGTCAGATATAAAGATTATTACCTAGTAGTGGTACCTACACAGTTTATCAGGCAGACTTTAATCCAGGTAAAAGACCTTTTTCCCATGTCTCCCACAATTATTTGCGCCAGTAAGGGAATAGAAATTGCCAGTTTAAGCCCTTTATCTAAAGTGATTGAAGAAAGCCTGGCTGAAAAAAAGCCTGTATATGCCATTTTATCAGGTCCTTCTTTTGCCAAAGAAGTAAGTTTAAAATTACCCACTGCAGTTAGCCTGGGTTGCGCTAATGAGCAGATAGGCAAAAGAATTCAACGCATTTTTTCCAATAACTATTTTAGGGTCTATTATAATTCTGATTACTTGGGAGTGGAACTGGGAGGAGCTTTAAAAAATGTGATGGCCTTGGCTGCAGGGATTGCTGATGGCCTTGGTTTTGGTCATGATGCTAGAGCTGCCCTGATTACCAGAGGATTAGCTGAGATGAGCAGGTTGGGAGTAGCGCTGGGAGCCAGGGAAAGGACTTTTATGGGGCTTTCTGGTATGGGGGATCTGGTCTTAACCTGTACTGGGGATTTAAGCCGCAATCGTCAGGTGGGCTTGCGTTTGGGAAAGGGAGAAAAGTTAAAGGAGATTATTGATTCCATGCGCATGGTGGCAGAAGGGGTAAAAACCACAGAGGCAGTGTATAAGCTGGCCCAGAAAATTGGCGTGGATTTGCCCATTACCTCTCAGGTGTATGCCATCTTATATGAAGGAAAGGATCCCAGGGAAGCAGTATCTAAGTTGATGCTACGGGAATTAAAGGAAGAATAGATGGATTTCTGGAACTTCTGGCAACATCTGCCTTCTTTGGTCAGGCCTGAAATATTTCGGATTGGCAACTTTCCCCTGCGTTATTATAGCTTGATGTATGTAGTTGCCTTTTCCCTGATTTATTTTTTGGTGCGCTGGCGTTTGCAAAAAAAGGAAGTGGATTTGCCTCTTAATCTGGTGGATGATTTTTTTACCTGGGCCATTTTAGGCGCTATTCTGGGTGGTCGACTGGGCTATGTGCTTTTTTATGATTTTCCTTACTTTAGCAAGCATCCAGCCCAGATTTTTTTACCCTTTGTTTGGGAAAAGGGACACTTTATTTATACCGGCATTTCCGGGATGTCTTATCATGGTGGATTACTAGGTCTTATCCTGGTTACTTTATTTTTTTGTAAAAAGAAAAGGGTTTCTTTTTTAAAACTAAGTGATCTTTTTGTCCCGGCTGTGCCCCTGGGATATACTTTTGGGCGCCTGGGCAATTTTTTCAATGGCGAGCTTTATGGTCGTCCTACAAGTGTAAAGTGGGGCATGTATTTTCCTGCAGATCCCCTGGTGTTGCGCCACCCTTCGCAACTGTACGAAGCCCTGGGAGAAGGTGTTTTTTTGTTTCTTCTTCTCTGGTGGCTTAGAAAGAAACCTTTTCCTGCAGGTACACTGCTTGGTTTTTATCTTTTGGGGTATGGAGGGGTAAGGTTTGTTATTGAGTTTTTTAGAGAGCCAGATCCTCAACTGGGTTTGGTCTGGGGACCTTTTTCTTTAGGTCAGGTTTTTTGTCTGGGTATGGTGGGAATGGGGCTGGGTTTAAGTATTTATCTTTTACGCAGGAAAAATGTTTAAGAGAATTGTTGGCAAATTACTTTCCCTAATTTTGACTTTTTTGGGTATTACAGTGATAAGTTTTTGGGTAATACACCTGACTCCTGGCTCACCTACAGATTTACAGACCACTTTAAACCCTAAGGCAGATTCTCTGGCCAAAGAAAGACTAACCAAGCTTTATGGCCTGGATAAGCCTTTAGGAGTACAGTATCTTAACTGGCTTAAAAGGATTGTACGCCTGGATTTTGGCAATTCTTTAAGTGGAGATCATCGTCCAGTCTGGGAAAAGATAAAGGAAAGGTTGCCTGTAACCCTGGCTCTAAACTCCATTTCCCTTTTTTTGATTTTTCTTTTGGCTCTACCCATAGGGATTTTTTCAGCTGTTTATCCTGATAGCTGGTTTGATAAGAGTATGACGGTATTTGTCTTCCTGGGATTTTCCATTCCTGGCTTTTGGCTGGCGTTGCTTTTGATGTTGTGGTTGGGAATTTATTGGCCCATTTTCCCCATTTCTGGCCTTACCTCTCTTAACTTTGAACAGATGAGCTTTAGTGCTAAACTTTTAGATCTGGCCAGGCACCTGGCCTTGCCGGTGTTTATCTTTGTTTTTACTGGTCTGGCTGGTCTATCCAGGTATATGCGAGCCAGTTTGCTGGAGATTTTGGGGCAGGATTTTATTTTACTGGCCAGGGCTAAGGGGCTTTCCTACTGGCAGGTGGTTTTTAAACACGGTTTAAAAAATGCCCTTTTACCCGTGGTAACCCTTTTGGGCCTTTCTATCCCTGGGCTTATTGGAGGAAGTGTAATTATTGAATCCATTTTTGCCCTGCCTGGTTTGGGACAGCTTTTTTATCAGGCAGTAATGGCCAGGGACTATCCTCTTATTTTGGGAAACCTGGTTTTGGGTGCTTTGCTTACCTTACTGGGAAATTTGCTGGCTGATATCGGTTATATGTTGGTAGACCCGCGGACTAGAAGGTAAGAGATGAAAAGGACCAAAATTTTTCTTTTTCTGGGGCTTATTCTGGTTTTGTTTTCCACGGCTCTGGCCCTGTTTGCGCCTTACTTAGCCCCCTATGACCCTTTTCAAATCAATGTAGACCAGTTATTGCAACCGCCGTCCTGGGAGCACCTTCTGGGTACAGATGCTCTGGGCAGGGATGTGTTTTCTCGCCTGGTTTATGGGGCCAGGGTGTCCTTGTGGGTGGGTTTTGTGGCTGTGGGTATTTCTGTGGGTATTGGCGTTGTTTTGGGACTTTTAGCTGGTTATTTGGGCGGATGGGTAGATGAAATAATTATGCGCTTTGTGGATATAATGCTTTGTTTTCCTTCTTTTTTTCTTATTTTAGCGGTGATTGCCTTTTTAGAACCCAGTCTGTTCAATATTATGGTGGTCATAGGCCTTACTTCCTGGATGGGAGTGGCCAGACTCATGCGGGCAGAAACCCTTAGTTTAAGGAAAAGGGAGTTTGTCCTGGCTGCTTATTTAAATGGAGCTTCCTTGCTCCGAATTTTATTCGTCCATATTTTCCCCAACGGCATTGCCCCTATTTTAGTATCTGCTACCCTGGGCGTGGCCTCAGCTATTTTAGTGGAAGCAGGTCTGAGTTTTTTGGGAATTGGAGTTCAACCCCCTATACCCAGCTGGGGCAATATGCTTATGGAAGGAAAGGGAGTTTTGGAAATTGCGCCCTGGCTTTCTATTTTCCCCGGACTTATGATTTTACTTACTGTCCTTGGGTATAATCTTTTGGGTGAGGCCCTGAGAGATATTTTAGACCCTAGAAAAAAAGAAAATAAATGAGAATTCTAACTATCAATTCCACTCTTGCGCCCTATTTCCCGGATACTTGCCAGGTAAAGAACTTAGATTTGTCTGGTGGCATTGTGGATTTGAGCAAAATAAGAGACGTTAAAGAGTTTAATCCTGATTTAATTTTTCAACAGGAAAATTTAGGCCCCAGAACCCTATTGTTTGGACTTAGTGAATTTTATTGTAAAAAAGTTTTTTGGTCCATTGATACCCATTTAAACTTTTTTTGGCATAAAATTTACGGCAAAAATTTTGACCTCTTATTAACTACCCAGCCTTCCTTTGTATCCCTTTTTAAGAAAGAAAATATTAGCAGTGATTGTTTGATGTGGTATGGCTTACCTCTTAACTGGAATGCCTGGGAAAGTAGAAAACATAGTATTGGTTTTGCAGGAAGAGTAAATGAGTATCGTACCCTGCGTAAGGTCTTGGTGGATTTTTTAAAAAAAGAATTTAGTTCTCATTTTGTGCATCAGGAACTTCCCTTTACACAAATGCTAAATTTTTACCAGCAGACTAAAATAGTGGTTAATGAAGCCATAGCTGGAGAGATAAATTTTAGAACCTTTGAAGCCCTTTCCTGTGGATGCTTGTTGTTTTCACCAGGTTTAAAGGAAGATTTAAGAGAGTTTTTTGAACCTGAAAAAGAATATGTAGAATATAGAGATGGGTTAGAATTAAAAGAAAAATTACATTATTTTTTAAATCACCCGCAGGAAGCCAGCCTAATTGCTAGAAGAGGGTGGGAAAAGTTAAGGGCAAACCACCTGGCTCCAGCCAGGGTGCAAAAACTACTTGCTCTTACTCAAAATTTGGAAGTGAAGAAAACTTTAGCAGTAGAAGAAAAGTCAAGGGTGATAGCTAGTTTTTTCCTTTTAAAAGAGAACAATAACTTTCCTGAAGAAGACAAAGATTTAGAAAATATCTTGCTGGCAGGTTATAAAAATGCGCAAATATATTGCTGCCTTTTAGAACTAAATTTGCAGTATAGAAACAAGCTGGAAGAAATATTGTATTATTTACTTAAAAAAGGCTTATATGAGGAGAATTGGGAACTAAATCTTTGTGCCTCTTTTGCTGCCTTGTTCTGGAAAAATCGTGAACTGGCTAGAAAGTTTATAGTTAGATATGTAAAAAGCAATTCTTTGTATAAGGATATTCCTAAAAAGATTAGAGACATGATTTTATTTTGGGCTAAAGAGCTCATTAGAAGAAAACAAAAATTTAGAATTGGTTTTTTATTTGACCCCAATAAACACCTTCCTCGTTCTGCAGCAGAGTGTTTGTATCTTTTGCTTTTAAACAATCCTGCAGATGAAGAGGCTTTAAAATTATTAAAAACTCTTTTAAGAGAACAAAAGGGAGTAGAAGATAAGTTGCTGCAGCTGGAAAGCCAGTTAAGTTTGCTGCATCCAGAGGACTGGCGCCTGGGATTGGATTTGGCTGAGACCAACTTGAAAAATTTTAGAATCCAGGAGGCCAGGGAAGAGTTTCTTTTGGCCTGGCAAAAGGCCAGGGAACAGAAAAAGGAGCAAGAGTTTTGGTTGAGAGTAAAAGGTAAAAGGGGTATTGCCAGATTGGTCCCAGGAGGAAGATATGCTTGAGTTGTTGAGGATAAAAAACTTTGCTCTCATTGAAGACCTGGAGTTGGAGTTTCATTCTGGCTTAAATGTTTTTACGGGTGAGACAGGGGCGGGCAAGTCCCTGGTGGTAAATGCCATAAGCGGTCTTTTGGGAGGCAATTGGCAGCACAAAGAGGTGCGTTTGGGGGCTGAAAAGGCCTGGTTAGAAGGTGTGTTTGTCCTGGAAGAAGAGGAATATATTTTACGCCGGGAATACTTACCCAAAAGAAGCCGTTTTTATATAAATGACCAACTGGTTTCCAGTGTTAAAATAGAAGAACTTAGTAAAAAATTTTTACTTTCAGCTACGCAACATGCCCAACAAAAACTTTTAAAACCTGGCTTTGCCACAACTCTGGTAGATTCCTTTTTAGGTGAAGAGATTCTGGCTAAAAAGGAAAGGTTGCTCAAAAAATTAGAAGCAATAAAAGAGGAAAAGGAAACTATTTTAAATAAAATAAAAGAACTGGAGCAAAAAAAAGACTACTTAGAGTATCAAAAAGAGGAAATAGAAAAGGTAAATCCTTTGCCTGGAGAAGAAGAGGAACTTTTGGCCAGAATAGAACAAATTAAAAAAGAAAAAAACATCCAGGAAAAGGTAGAATTTTTACTCTCTTTACTGGGAGAAGGCAATTTATATAAAGAATTTAAGGCAGTGCTTGAGGCTTTAGGGGAGCTATCTAATCTGGATGAATTTGCTCCTGACCTGGAAAAGGCCCAGGATTTTTTTTATTTTCTGGAAGAACTGGAATTAAAATTAAGAAAACTGGAATTGGTGCCCTTAAGTGAGATAGATAAGATAGAGGCCAGACTGTATGAGCTGGCTTCTTTAAAGCGTAAGTTTAAAGGCTCTTTACAGGATATTTTAGCTTTAAAAAGCGAGATAGAGAAAAACCTGTCTTTTTTAGATGAGAGTAAGTTGCTTTTAAAAGAACTGGAGCTTAGAGAGGAAGAGGTCAAGCAAGAACTTGCCAGAGTACTTACTCAGATTAATGAACTCAGGTTGAACAAATCCCGGGAAATAAAAGCCATTTTAGAAAAAGAACTCAAGGAATTAGGGTTTTCTGCTGAACTTAGTTTGTATTTTGCCCGGGACTCTTATTTTTGGTTTGGCGAGCTGGAAGAGGTAAGGTTGAAATTGCTCTGGCAACCCAACCCCGGGCAAGAACCCAGACCTTTAAATCAAATTGCCTCTGGTGGAGAACTTTCCAGACTTTTACTGGTGATAATGATTTTACAGGGAGGCGAGAAGGGTACACTTATTTTTGATGAAGTGGATACGGGAATTGGTGGCCTTACTTTAGTTAAAGTAGGAGAAAAGATAAAATTATTAGCCAGCACCCAGCAAATTATCTTAATTACACACTGGCCTCAGTTGGCTGTTCTGGCAGATAGGCACTTTAAAGTGGAGAAAAAGATAGAGGAAAATACAACCAGGATTGGTTGTCAGCTACTTAAGCAGGAAGAGGAGATAAAAAAGGAATTAGCTCGAATGGCTGGAGGTGGTAAAGAAGGCGAGTTGCTGGCCTTAAATTTATGGCAAAAGAGGAAAAGATGATTCAAGAAGGTTTGTTGTGTAAAGAATTAGAGGTGTTGGAAGTTAGACCAATCCCGGGCTCTCCAGTAGCCCATTTGTTTTTAGAGCCCTTAAATTTGCCCTTTACGCCAGGGCAGTTTGTAATGCTCAGGCCCAAGTTGTGGGGATATGACCCCTTATGGCCTAGGCCTTTTTCCATTTGCGACCTTAACTCTGAGTATTTGCAGATATTTTTTCAGGTAGTGGGAAAAGGGACCAATTTGCTTCTGGCCTTGCGACCAGGAGACAAGGTCACCTGCTGGGGGCCCCTGGGACAGGGATTTCCTGTGGCTGATAGGGCCTTACTTCTTTGT
This sequence comes from Desulfonauticus sp., assembly GCF_055126295.1. Lineage (NCBI taxonomy): Bacteria > Pseudomonadati > Thermodesulfobacteriota > Desulfovibrionia > Desulfovibrionales > Desulfonauticaceae > Desulfonauticus > Desulfonauticus sp. Next base: position 41,982 of record NZ_JBSRHE010000016.1, read on the forward strand.
GGAGGAATGGGCATTGCTCCTTTTATTGCCCTTTGTAAACAGCATCCTCACCCAGAAAGGTTGAAACTCCTCTTTGGTCATAGGCTTCCCCTGGAGGTTTATCCCTGGCAGGATATTTCAGATAAGGTAGAAAAAAGGGCCTCGAGGCAGGAAAGTGAAGAAGAACTGCTTTTATTTGAAGAAGAGCTAAGGGAGAGTATCTGGCAGTATGCTGGCAAGGGTAAAATTTTTGCCTGTGGGCCACATCCCTTTTTAAAGGTAGTGCATAAATATTTAATGGAGAGTAAAGCCCAAGGATATCTTTCTTTAGAAAATAGAATGGCTTGTGGTGTGGGAGCCTGTCTTGGCTGTGTGGCTAAGACCAGGCAGGGGTTGGTTCAGACCTGTACAAAGGGTCCGGTATTTAAAGCAGAGGAGTTGGAGTTGTAATGAGCGTTGATTTAAGAGTAAACTTAAGTAGTTTAAACCTGAAAAATCCCCTTATTTCTGCCTCAGGAACCTTTGGTTATGGCCTGGAGTTTGCTCCTTATGGAGACTTGAAAACCTTGGGAGGGATTATAGTAAAAGGCATTTCCCTTAAACCCAGGGAAGGCAATCCCCCACCTAGGATTGTGGAGACTCCCTGTGGCATGCTCAATGCCATAGGTTTGCAGAATATAGGCGTGGAAAAGTTTCTGGAAGAAAAGCTACCTTTGCTCCCTGAAGAAACCCCAGTAATTGTCAATATGTATGCCCAGAGTGGGGAAGAGTTTGTGGAATTGGCCAGGATTTTAGATAAAGCAGAAAAGGTGGCTGCTTTAGAGTTAAACATTTCTTGCCCCAATGTAAAAAAAGGTGGGGTTTTGTTTGGCCAGAATCCCTTACTGGCAGCAGAGCTTACCCGGGCAGTAAAAAAGGTCGTTAGCAAGCCAGTAATGGTAAAATTAAGCCCCAATGTTACTGACATTAAAGAAATTGCTTTGGCTGTGGAAGAAGCTGGAGCAGATGTGATTTCTCTAATCAACACCCTGGGAGGTATGGCGGTGGATATCTATCGCCGTAAACCCTGTTTAAAAAATGTCTTTGGCGGGCTTTCGGGCCCGGCGATTAAACCTGTGGCCTTAAAGATGGTCTATGAAGTTTGCCGGGTGGTTTCCGTTCCTGTAGTGGGGATTGGAGGTATAAGCAAGGTAGAGGATGTCCTGGAGTTTATGCTGGTAGGAGCAAGTGCTGTGCAGGTGGGTACGGCCAATTTTATGCGGCCAGATACTCTGTTTAGATTGGTGGAAGAATTGCCCTTAAAAATGAAGAAATTGGGGATTAAATCTTTTCAGGAATGGATAGGTAAGCTGGAAGTTTAGATTTTGCCCCACAGATAAAGGGTCTTGTAGGTTAGAAAAAATCCCTTTTCTGCCTGAAAGTGCTTAGCATAAAAGTGAAAAAACTTTTTTAGCCGAGAAGGAGAGACCGCCTTTTTGTCTGGGGTGTAAGAAGTGCCTGTGTTTTTTAAGTGATAGAGAATATCCTTTACACCTGGAAAATAGATTTTGCTTTCTTCTTCCTGGGCAGAAAATTTTATCTTTGCCTGAGTAAGAAAGTCTAAAAAAGGTTTGCTTGCGGGCAAGGGATAAACAGAGCCAAAACCGCTTTCCTGACTGGCTTTGGCTATCTCCTTTAAAGTCCCTTGCACAAAAAAGGCAAAGGAAAAAAATCCTCCTTTTTTCAACAACCCCAGGGTGTTGAGCAAGGCCCTTGGTCCTTCTTCATACCACTGAAAAGTAGAAGCACTAAGTACCAGGTCAAAGGAAGCTCTTTTAAAGGGCAAATGCTCCCCATCTGCCAGGATTTTTATACCCAGAGGGCAGAGTTTTAGCATTTCTTTTGCTAAGTCTAAAACAACAAGCTGAGAATACTTAATTTTTTGAGGTATAAGGCAGGTTAAAATCCCTCCCCCTGCCCCTATTTCTAAGACCAGGGGATAGTTTCCTGGAGGTACAACCTCAAGGCACTTTTGGGCCACCTGGGCCTGAATTTTAACCTCCTGGGGGTATTTATGGGCCTGGCGGTTAAAAGCAGCAGCAATTTGTTTTTTCTTCAAGTACATGGAGGAGTTGTTCTTGCGGTAAAAAGTGTCCCTGGTCAAGCAAAATCACCTCTCCCTGGCCTAGTTCAAGTTCAGCAGCTAGCCTGGTTATTTCCTCTGCTGAAATGAGTTTGTCCCTTTGACCATAGAGTAAATATAGGTGCTTTATGTTCTGGGGTTTAGAAAGCTCTGTTAGTCTGGAGGTTAATAAAAAATTAAGCCCTTTTGCTAAGTTCTCTACCTGGCTGGGGGTGGGTGAAAAGTTTAAATTCACGCCAATGCGCTTATAAAACTTGTGTAAAGTAAAAGAGGGGTTTTGGAGAAGATTTTGCTTTGTTTTTTGAAGCCAGAGAGGAGAGATATGTTGGCTAAAGTCTTTAAAGGGTGCAATTAAAAAAAGGTACTCACTCTTGATTGCTTTTAAGTATTTTAAACACAGATGTGCCCCTGTGGACCAGGCAATCAGGAGGTGGAACTGGTTCTGTTGGAAGAATTGAGGAAAATCCCGGGGCCAGAGGTCTTCAAAAGGCACTACAAAGTTTCCCTTCTGGCTGATTAAAGGATAGAGGTTGGGCCAACCAGCCCAACCAGAGATAAAAGTTAACATAGTACTTTTTTTAATTCCTTAAAGGCTTCCTGGATTTGCTCCATTTCCCTGTCCTGCAAGTCTAAACGCAAACTAATCCTCAACCGGGAGGTGTTTTCTGGCACAGTGGGAGGCCTTATGGCCGGGACAAAAATATTTTTTTCTTCCAAGAATTTTTGGGCCCTCAGGGTTTTTTCCGGGTCTTTGAGGATAACAGGAATAATCTGGGTGGAAGAATTACCTGTATCAAAACCAAGTTCTTGCAAAAATCTTCTTAAGTTATGGGCTAGACTAAGTAACTTTTCTCCCAGCCCGGGATTTTGTTCCAAAAGGTTTAGTACTGCCAGATTGGCGCCAATTACTGCTGGAGGCAAAAAAGTAGAGTAGATAAAGGACCTGGCTTTGTTGATTAAAAAGGAGACAATGGGCTTAGAGGCACAAACATACCCTCCCAGAGAAGCCAGAGCCTTGCTAAAGGTACCCATGTGAATATCCACTTCTTGCTCTAATTTTAGGTGGTGAGCCAGCCCCCTTCCCCTGCCAAAAATGCCTGTAGCATGGGCTTCGTCTAACATAAGCAGGGCAGCATACTCTTTTTTTAACTGAACCAGAGTGTTTAAAGGAGCTATGTCTCCATCCATACTAAAAATACTATCGCTTACAATGATTTTACGCGGGTGGTCTTTGTATTTTTCCAGGGACCAGGCAAGATGCTCCATATCCAGATGTCTATAGCGCACCAATTTAGCTCTAGAAAGGAGTATGCCATCAACAATGCTGGCGTGATTTAGTTTGTCGCTAAAAACAATGGTCCTGGAATCGGCTAAACTGCTTAAAATGCCTAGATTGGCAGTATAACCAGAGGTAAAGATAAGGCTTTTTTCTGTTTTTTTGAATCTGGCCAGAGTGTTTTCCAGTTCTAAAACTTCCTGAAATCTTCCACTTACCAGAGGAGAAGCTCCAGCAGTGGTGCCGTAAGTGTCCAGTAATTCCTGGCTTTTTTGCTTTAAAAGGGGGTGTTTGTGCAGGCCCAGGTAATTGTTGGAAGCCAGATTGAGAAGTTTTTTATTTTGTATTTGCAGGTATAAGTCCTGTCCCTGCTTAAAGTCCTTTAGCTCTCTAAAGAGGTTGGCTTTTTTTTGCTTTTCTAGTATGTCTTGGAAATAGTTTAACCAATTTTTAGTCATAATTTTTTAGGAGTGATACATGCAGTTAATTGAAACCCCTTTTCCGGGCTTGTTTATTCTTAAATTAAAAGTATTTGAGGATAAGCGCGGTTTTTTTATGGAAACCTACAACCAGAATCGTTTTGCTAGCTTAAAGTTAGACTATAATTTTGTCCAGGACAATCATGCCTATTCCAGGCAAAAGGGCGTGTTACGCGGGCTTCACTTTCAGGTTCCTCCTAGAGCCCAGGCCAAGCTGGTCTGGGTGAGCAGGGGCAGGGTTTTGGATGTGGCTGTGGACTTGCGTAAAGGCTCTCCTACTTTTGGTAAGTACTTTTCTTTTGAATTAAAGGCAGGTTCAGGCGAGCAGCTGCTTATTCCCAGGGGATTTGCCCATGGTTACCTGGTGCTAGAAGACCATACAGACTTTATGTATAAGGTGGATGAGTTTTATTCACCAGAGCATGAACGAGGTCTTTACTACCAAGACCCAGACTTGAAGATAGACTGGCCTAGAGAAGAGGTAATTGTTTCAGATAAGGATAAAAACTTACCTTTGTTTAAAGACTTTGAGAGTCCTTTTGTTTTTGAGGAGTAGACTATGCAAAAGAAAAAAGACTTTTATGCCTTTATTTTAGCAGGAGGTTCAGGCAGCAGACTCTGGCCCCTTTCCAGGTCTCTTATGCCCAAGCAACTGCTTTCCTTAAATGGAGAGGAGAGTTTACTTCAGCAAACAGTAAAGAGGGTATTAAATTTTTTCCTTCCCCAGAATGTCCTGGTCATTACCAATGAAGAGCATGTTTTTGAGGTAAAAAGCCAGATAAAAAAGATTAGTAAAGAAAGTATTCAGGTTTTGGCTGAACCAGTAGGTAGAAACACTTTACCTGCTGTTCTGGCCGGGTTTGAGTATTTTCAGCAAAAGCAGATGATTGCAGCAGTTTTCCCTTCTGACCATCAAATTGAAGACGAAACTGCCTGGCAGGCAGATTTGTTGCAGGCCTATAATCTGGCCAGAGAAGGTTTTTTAGTTACCTTTGGGATAAAACCCTACAAACCAGAAACTGGCTATGGCTATATTCAGGTGGGAGAGAATTTGGAAGGGGGATTTAGAGTAAAGAGGTTTGTGGAAAAGCCAGATCTGGAACGAGCCAGGGAATTTGTAAATAGAGATGATTTTTACTGGAATAGCGGGATTTTTGTCCTGCCCCAGCAAAAGGTCCTGGCTGAGGTGAAAAGACAGCAGCCAGAACTGTGGAAGTTTTGGGAACAAAAGGAGAGCTTGCTGAGTCTTTATCCCAAATTGCCGGACTTATCCCTAGATTATGGAATTATGGAAAAGGCTCAGGATGTGGCTGTGGTGCCAGCCAGTTTTTCCTGGGATGACCTGGGAAGCTGGGAAGCCTTGTTCAGATTGGGAGAAAAGAACCAGGACGGTTGTGTGGTTAAAGGCGATGTGCTGGCTTTAGATTGTGCCAACAGTTTGCTTTTTTCCTATGGCAGTAAGCTGGCAGCAGTGGGAGTGAAAGACATGGTGGTGGTGCAAACCAGAGACGCCACTTTGATTGTGCCCTTAAGTCAGGTGCAAAGAGTAAAAGATGTGGTAAATGCTTTGAAAAGCAAAGATAAACATCTGGTGGAAGCCCATCTTACGGTCAAGAGGCCCTGGGGAAGTTATACCATTTTGGAGGAAGGGGAATTTTATAAAATTAAAAGGATTGTGGTAAATCCAGGAGCCAAACTCAGTTTGCAGATGCACCATCATCGAAGTGAGCACTGGGTGGTGATTAAAGGTACGGCTGAAGTGGTCGTTGGAGAAAAGACCCTGCTTTTAACAGAAAATCAGTCTGTGGATATCCCCAAGGCTGTAAAACATAGATTGGCCAATCCTGGGAAAGTGCCTGTAGAAATTATAGAAATTCAGTCCGGGCCTTACCTGGAAGAAGATGATATTGTGCGTTTTGAGGACATGTATGGACGGAAAAAAGAAAAATAGCCCAAATTTAGCTTGAATTTCTTAGAAAATTCAATAAAAAACCATGTGAATTTTTTCTTTAACTCTCTTGACACTCTTTGGCTCTCTTCAATAAGGTGAGCCAAATTTAGGTTAGATTTTGGCAGTTAGGTGGTTTAGGTTTTTTCAAAAATAGTGCTAGGGAGGGTATGAAAGTGGCAAAAGGTAAAAGTTGTGTGGTGCTTCCTTTTCTCATTGGTTTTGTGGGAGCACTAATCGTAGGATGGGGGCTTTTCCCGAAACTGCTCTATAGTGAAAAGGCTCAGCCTATTCGCTTTAGTCACCAGGTGCATGTGGAAGATCAGGGAATGGCCTGTGATGAGTGTCATACTTTTCGGGAAGATGGTTCCTTTGCTGGTATTCCCACTACAGAGCAGTGTGCTGAGTGTCACGCTGAGGTGATGGGAGAGGATCCTGCGGAAGCAAAGTTTGTGGAAGAGTATGTGAACGAGGATCGTGAAGTGCCTTGGCTTATCTATCAGAAACAGCCAGACAATGTGTTTTTCTCCCACATTGCACATCAGGACTTTGACTGTACTACCTGTCATCCTGATGTAGGTAATAGTGATACTCCTCCTGTCTATTATGAGAACAAAATTTCTGGTTACAGTAAACAAACCATGAAGATGTGGCAGTGTGAGAGGTGTCATGCCCAAAATGGGGCCAGTAATGCCTGCTATGTTTGTCATAAATAAATGAGGGGTGGAAAAATGGGACTTGATCGAAGAGGATTCATTACCTTTTTAGTCGGTGGTGCTGTGGGCACTTTATTTACACCAGTGCCCTGGAAACTGGCAGACGATGTATCCATTTGGTCTCAAAACTGGCCATGGATACCCAAACTCCAATATGGAGCTAGAAGTGAGGCTCCTTCTTTATGTAAATTATGTCCTGGGGGATGTGGGCTTTCTGTACACAAGGTGGGTAAACGCCCGGTAACTGCCCAGGGTAATAAAAATCATCCTTTAAGTCAGGGTGGTGTTTGTCCTTTAGGTTCTTCTGCAGTACAGCTTTTATATAGACCTGCCAGAGTAAAAGGACCTTTAAAGAAAAACAATGGTCGTTTTGAAGCCATTTCCTGGGAAGAAGCTGCCCAGATAGTTGCTGATAACCTTAAAGGTAAAAAGATTGCTGCTCTTAGTGGAGATGAAAATGGCTCTGCCAGTGAGGTTTTAGCTGGATTTTTAAAACTTTTAGGCAGTGATGATTTTTACTTTATGCCCAGCGATGCCCAGGTAAGTCAGCGGGCCTGGTCACTTATGGAAGGTAAAGGGCAATTGGGATTTGACCTGGAAAATTCTGATTATGTCTTGATTTTAGGGGCAGATATCCTTTCCAGTTGGGGTCCTGTAGTTCGCAATCAGAAGGCTTTTGCCTCTAGAAAGGGTAAATTTGTCTATGCTGGTCCAGTACAGACAGGTACTGCAGCTACTGTGGATAAATGGATGCCAGTATATCCTGGTCAGGAAGGTGTCCTGGCTCTGGGTATTTGTTATTATCTTTTAAAGATGGGCAAGAGTGCTTCCCTTAAGAACTTTGGCCTGGTTAGAGACTATATCTTGAGTAAATATACTCCCAGTGTGGTAGAAGCCAAGACTGGAGTTAGTGCTGCTCAGGTTCAAAAACTGGCTCAGGATTTGGTTAAGGCCAGTGCTCCTTGTGTGCTGGTTGGCTCTGATTTTGGCCAGGGAAGTGGTGCTTTTGAATGGGCTAGTGGTATCTTGGTGAACTTGCTTTTAGGTACTCTTAATCAAAAAGGTGGCCTGGTTGCCCTCCCTGAAAACAAGGTCATTACAAGTGCACCCTGGCGTAGTGAGCTAAATCAAAAGAGTTTTCTCAAGTTCTTGGATGAAGTGGAACAGGGTAAGGCTGTAGATGGCTTGTTGGTTTATGAAGCCAATCCTCTTTATGCTTTGCCTCAGCCAGAGCAGGTGAAGACTGTTTTGGAAAAGATTCCTTTTAAGGTAAGTTTTAGTACTTTCCTGGATGAAACAGCTATGGCCTGTGACCTTATCTTGCCTGCTCCTCATTTCCTGGAGCGTTGGGAGTTGATCTGGGCTTTGCTTCTTTTGAAGAAGTTTTGCAGGCCAAAGCAGAAAGTTTGGGCACTGATTTAGAAAGTGTAAGTGCTGAAGCTTATACCTCTGATAAGTGGCTGGCTCAAAACAGCTTGAGCTTACCTGTAGAAATTTTAGCCACAGGCCTAGAAACAGAAGGAGAAGGTGTCTTTTTAGCTCCTGTAGCTAGAAATTACCTGGGCAATACCAAACAAGCCCTTACTCCTTTTGAAGTGGTGGTAGTGAAAGAATTTGAATTGCAAAAGAAGGATTTTTATATCCAGGTAAATAAAAATACTGCCAAGAAGTTGAAATTAAAACAAAATGGCAAGGTAAAATTACAAGGTGCTGGTGGAGAGTGTGTAGCCAGAGTAAATATTACGGAAACAGTGATGAATGATGTTATAGCTGCACCTCTTGGTTTTGGGCACCAGGCCTGGGACGAGTTTGCCAAGGGCAAGGGCGATAACCTGTTTAAAGTATTAAGTGTGAAGGAAGAAAAAGGCAGTGGTCTTAAGGTGTGGAACAGGTCCCAGGTAAAAGTTGTTAGGGCGTAAATTTGGAGAGAGGGGTGAATTATGGAAGCCATAGAATTTAAAGTAAAATGGGGAATGGTTATCAATATAGATAAATGCACTGGCTGTGGGGCCTGTATGGTAGCTTGTCAGGCTGAGAATAACATTGCGCCAATGGTAGATGGGTCAGATAAACGCATGACCTTAACCTGGATGTTGGTATATGAGCTTAGCAATAAAAAACCTTTTCCAGAACACGATATAGCTTATCTACCTAGACCCTGCATGCAGTGCGGTAAGCCTTCTTGTTCTACAGTGTGTCCTGTAATTGCTACCACTAAGGATGAAGAAGGTGGAATTGTTAGCCAGATTTATCCTAGGTGTATAGGTTGTAGGTACTGTATGGCTGCTTGTCCTTATCATGCCAGGTATTTCAACTGGTATGACCCCAAATGGCCAGCAGGTATGGAAAAGACCTTAAACATTTCCACTTCAGTGAGACCCAGAGGTGTGGTGGAAAAGTGTACTTTTTGCCATCATCGTTTTATGGCTGCAAAGGAAAAGGCTCGTTATGATGGAGAAGATCCTCTGGATCTGCCAGAAGATGCCTATATCCCAGCCTGTGCAGAAATTTGTCCCACAGGTGCAATTGTTTTTGGGAATTTGAACAATCCAGAACACCAGGTGGCAAAACTGGCTAAGAGCAAATATGCTTTTAGATTGTTAGAGCGTTTGGGTACTGACCCACAGGTTTACTATTATAGTGAACGGGAGTGGGTCCGTAGACAGGGTGACAACTATTTGCCACATGAAAAGACAAAGGGAGAGTAAGCCATGATAGATAGAGAATGGTTACCTGAAGGAGTGGAGCGTTGCTCCTTTGGCAAATTTGCCGTTTGGCTGGCCATTATTGGTGTGGTTTTTGCCTGGGGACTTTACGCTACCTATAGGATTTTTGCCAATGGATTGGTGGAGACCAATTTAGACAACTATTTTGGATTTGGGTTGTGGATTACCTTTGATTTGGCTGTTATTGCTTTGGGAGCTGGAGCTTTCTTTTCTGGTTTCCTCAAATACATTGTGGGCATTGAAGAGTTAAAAAATATCATCAACCTGGCTGTAATTGTGGGCTTTATTTGCTACTCTGGAACCATGCTCATTTTGACCCTGGATATTGGCCAACCTCTTAGAGCCTGGTTTGGTTATTGGCACCCCAATGTCCATTCCATGCTCACTGAAGTTATCTTTTGTATTACTTGCTATTGTATGGTTTTAATTATTGAATATATTCCTATTATTCTGGAAAACAGAAAGCTCAATCAAAATCGTTTCATCCACAATTTGGCTCATAACTTTCATGTGTACATGCCTCTTTTTGCTGGTATTGGTACTTTTTTGTCCACTTTCCACCAGGGTTCCTTGGGTGGTATGTATGGTGTGCTTTTTGGTCGCCCCTTTGCCTATAGAGAAGGTTTCTTTATCTGGCCCTGGACCTTCTTCTTATTTGTAGCTTCTGCTATTGCTTCTGGTCCTGCCTTTACCATGCTTATTGCTACCTTGATGGAAAAGATTACTGGCCGTAAGCTGGTTTCCTATGAAACCAAGGCCTTAATGGGTAAAATTGCTGGTTCCTTACTTTGCTTCTATCTTTTCTTTAAGTTCTTAGACACCTGGTATTGGGCTACTGATACTCTGCCCAGAATGGGTCTTACCTTTGACCAGATGTTTAATGATGTCTATGGAAAATGGCTGTTGTGGGCAGAACTTGGCCTTTGTGGAGTAATTCCAGCTATTTTACTGGTAGTGCCTAAGTTTAGAAACATTCCTTTCTTACTCTACACTGCTGCTATTCTGGATTGTATTGGTATTGTGATTAATCGTTTCGTCTTTACAGTTCAAACCCTTGCTTTTCCTGTAATGCCCTTTGATAAGTGGTATTCCTATACACCCAACTGGGCAGAATGGGCTACTACCATTGAGATTTTAGCTTACGGAGCTTTGGTCCTTAGCCTATCCTATCGTTACTTGCCCGTATTTCCACAGGAAAAAGAATTGAATTAAGCTTTTAAAGAAAAAATAGTTTAAAATAAAAGGGCTATCCCGCAGGGTAGCCCTTTTATTTTTTATTAACCACTTGCTACTTTAAAGTTTTTTTGAAAGTATGGCTTAACCTTAAGGAAAAGGATTAGGAAAAATGAAGGATTATTCTTTAGTTCCCATTGGAGAAGTACTTTCCCCTTTTAAGAAAAGAGAAGAAGTGCCCAAACAAGGAGATAAATCCTTACCCCCGGTTAAAATAAAAATATACTCCAGGTATTTACAGGGACTTTCCAGATTAAGCAGAGGGCAAAAGGTTTATATCTTTACCTGGCTGCATCTGGCTTCCAGGGAGGTGCTGGAGGTACATCCAGGAGGAGACAGGCAACTGGCCCTGCATGGTGTTTTTGCCACCAGGTCTCCAGCCAGACCCAATCCCATAGGTCTGCATTTAGTGGATATAAAAGAAGTACTTCAGGATGGTTTAGTGGTTCATCCCTTAGAAGCCATAGATAAAACTCCAATTATTGATATAAAACCTTATTTACCTGAGGTAGATGAAAAAGGCTTTTCCATATTTTTTGACTTTAAAAAGGTAAAAGAAGTAATAAAAATTGGCCAATTAGGCTGGGAAAAAGGACTTTTTAGTGGGTATAATGGAAATATAAGTGTATTAGATACTTCTAAGGTCTTAATCACCAACTCCAAAACCTTTAAAGGTAATTTGACTTTCAAGGATTTTTCCGTGTTTGATTTAAGGGAGAATAGACTTTTAAATCAGGGAAATCCTTCTTCTGAGAGCAAAATGCATTTATTTTTATATAAAAAGCAACCTAAGGCCAGGGCTATTTTGCATACGCACCCCCCTTATTTAAACTTGCTCCTGTTAAAGGGATATGATTTGTTGGAACTGCCTTTTTTTGAGATGGACTTGTTTAAAAACAAAATTGCCTATCTTCCTCCCTTCAAGCCCGGGAGCCTGGACTTAGCCAGGGTAGTAGCTAGGGCAGGAGAGAAATATTCTATAATTTGCTTACAAAAGCATGGGTTGGTGGTTTGGGCTGAAAACCTCCAGGAAGCTCTGGCTGTAAGCGAAGAAATAGAATCTTTAGCTAAACTTTTCTGGGAATATAAAAGATAGAAATAAAAGGATATCCCTTAAACTCAAAATAAGGGATATCCTTTTTTTAAGATGTTTACTGGTTTTGAGCTCGAATTGCTTGAGCTTGTGCTTCTAATTTTTGGGCTTCTTCCTGTCTATTGGTTGCCTGATAAAGCATAGCCAGATTTTCCAGACAGATAGCTACATTTGGATGATTGGGGCCTAGAGTTTGTTTCCAAACTTCCAAGGCTTCTTTAAAGAGAGGTTCAGCAGCAGCATAATCTCCTTTTACATAATAAAGAGAAGCTAAATTATTGATGCTCGTAGCTACTGCTGGATGTTCCAGGCCATATAACTTTTTTCTAATATCCAGACAGCGTTTATAATACTCTTCAGCTTGGACATATTCTTTTAAGGTTTTGTGAAAATAGGCCAAATTATTCAAGCTACTGGCTACTGTAGCATCTTCTGGGCCAAAAGCCTGCTCTGCTTTTTGTAAGGCAAGCTCAGTTAAGGCAATGGCTGCAAAATAATCTCCCCCTTTCGCAGCTTTTAGGCTTTCTTGCATTAAACTATCCCATTCTGCTCTAGGATTAGAAGGGTTTTCCTGGGCTGTAGATATAGACACACAACCAAATAAACAAAAAATACTAAAGAAAAAAATACTTACCAAGTGTTCCATCGCTTTTCTCCTTTAACTATTTTTAGTCACGCTAAAGACAAGATAGAGCTTTGTCAATAGATATTATTTTTTTATTAAATGGTTGGAAGTAGTAGGTTAAATTTTTTCAAGGTCTTTTGGAGATGGAGATAGAGTTTTTTATTTTTTAGAGTAGTTTGTCCAGCAGTTCCAATAACTTTTCAATCTCAAAGGGCTTTTGCAAGGCTGCTTTAAAGCCATAGTCCTGGTAGTTGGCAAGTACAGGGTCATGACTATAGCCACTGGAAATAATGCAAAGGGCTTCAGGGTTTAGGGCTAAAATGTGGGGAATAACTTCTTTTCCGCCCATTCCTCCAGGAATGGTAAGGTCCATGATGGTTACATGAAAAGGTTTATTTTCTTCCAGGGACTTTTTATACTTTTCTAAAGCCTCTTCCCCTGTACTGGCTGTTTCTACTTCATAACCATAGGATTCCAGCAGTTCCTTAAAGGTCTCTTGCAATACCTCTTCATCATCTAAAAAGAGGATTCTGGCCTTTTTAAGGGTGTGTTCTTGAGTTTTTTTTGCTCTTTGAGAGGCTAATTTTTTCTCAGAAGAGGCGGGTAAATAGATTTTAAAGGTAGTTCCTTTTCCCTTTTCTGATTCCACAAAAATAAAACCCTTGTGTTTTTCTATAATAGAATGGACTATGGCCAGGCCTAAACCACTTCCTGTCTTTTTAGTGGAAAAGTAAGGATCAAATATTTTATTTAAAACTTCCCTGTCTATCCCTATTCCTGTATCTTTTATCTCCAGGTAGATGTAATCACCTTGTGGAAGCGAAGGGAGTGTCTCAGAGCTTTCTTTTATTGATTTGTGGTTTAAGCTGATGGTTAAGGTCCCTCCCCCAGGCATTGCTTCTTTTGCGTTTAAAATAATATTGGAAAAGGCCTGTTCCAGTTGAACTTTATCTCCTTCTACCAGGTAATTTTCTTCTGGGAAGTAATAAATGGCTTTTACCTTGCTACCACTTAAGTCTAATTCAGCAATTAAAGGAAGGATAGTTTTTAGGTCTACAGTTTCTTTTATGGGCTCCCAGCCTTTGGTTAGAGAGAGTAATTGACCGGCGATTTTTTGGGCCCTTTCAATGGTAGCTTGAGTTTTTTCTAAGTTTTTAAAACTGGGATGGGAGGGGGCCAGTTTTTTTTGAGCCAGGGTAATCTGGCCAAAAATTGCAGTTAAAAGATTATTAAAATCATGGGCAATCCCTCCAGCCAGAGTGCCGATGCTCTCCAGCTTTTCCTTTTTAAATAGAGCCTCTTTGTGTCGTTCTATTTCTGTAATGTCTTCTACCAGCCCAATACCACCTATTATCTCTCCATCCCTTTTTAAAGCCTTAAAAGTGGCTCGAACAATAGCTGTTTTATTCCCTAAAATGGAAGTATAACTTCCTTCAAAAAAGCCAATCCCCTTTTCCAGGGAGTCTTTTATGGCTTTTTTCAGTTTAATGTTAATAACTCTTCCTATTAGGTTAAAGCCAAGCAAGTTTTCTTTGGTTGTGCCTATGATGTTAGCTAAAAAATCATTACATTCTTTTATTGTGCTATCCTTATCGTAAACCATTATTCCTATGGGAGCTTGTTCAAAAACTGCCTTATATTTTTCTTCACTTTGCAATATCTTTTCTTTTAACTCTGTTATTTCGGTGATATCCTGAGCTACGACCATAAGTTTTTTCTTTTCTTTTTGGTACTCTATAAAACTTAGAACTACTTTATTTAGTTTGTTTATATTTAATTTTAACTCAAAGGTTGAGGAGTCTTCTGGAGCAAGCTTATTAATTTTTTCTCTGAATAATTTTTTATCCTGTTCTGTAAGGAGAGTTAAAAGATACTCTAGAGTAAGCTCTTCTTTTCTGTCTAGCTCTAACAAAGAGTAAGCATTTTGATTGGCCCTAACCTTTTCAGTTTTTAAGTCTATTTCCAGAACAATTAGTTTAGCCAGACTGGCTGCCTTTTCTAATAATATTTGTTGGGAAAGAAGTTCTTCTTTTAGTTCATATTCCTTACTTATGTCCCTAAAGATAAGTACTACTCCCAATGGGTTTCCCTGCTGGTCTATAATGGGAGCTGCTGAATCTTCTATATGGTACTCTTGACCAGTTTTAGAGATTAGCTTGGTGTGATTGGCTAGTCCGCAGACTTTCCCAGTGCTTAAAACCTTTTCTACGGGATTTAAGGCAGGCTTGCGGGTAAGTGCATTTACAATCTTAAAGACCTCAGTAAGTTTTTGGCCCTTAGCTTCTTCTAAGCTCCAGCCAGTTAGGCTTTCTGCTACAGGGTTCATTAGGGTAATGTTGCCCTTAAGGTCAGTGGCAATCATTGCGTCCCCTAAAGAGAGCAAGGTGGTTTCAAACTGACTGCTTAACCTGGCCAATTCTCTGGTCCTTTTTTTGACCTGGAAGCGTAAAAGGAAGTTCCAGAGTAAAAATAAAACAATAATAACAGTTAAAGCCAGGATAAACTGGTATATCTTTTTTTTATTTAGCACATATTCTCCGCTCCACTGTTTTAAGATTTCCTTGCTTTCTTTGTCTGTTATCTGGCTAAAACCAGAATTAATTAGGTTTAATAACTCTGGGTTTCCCTTTTTTACTCCAGCCACTACCTTTTGAGTGTAGATGGGCTTGGTTAAATAGCGAAACTCTTCTCCTTCTTTTTTCTGGGACAAGAAGAATAAGCCTGTTGGTTTGTCTAAAATAAAAACTTTAATTTTATGTTCAAAAACAGCTCTAAACAGTTCTTTTACAGTGGGAAAGGGTTCTAAATTATAAGAGGGAAAATGGTTTTTTAAATATTCTTCAGCAAAATCTCCTTTGATTACCCCTATATCAAAGCCAGCTAAAGAAGATAGGTCTTTTAAGCCCAGGATGTTTTTGTGAAAAAAAATGGTGGTATCTATTTTAAGGTAAGGTACAGAGAAATCAAAATACTTTTCTCTTTCCTGGCTATAGAAAAAACCGCTTAAGACATGGTTCTCTTCTTTTTGAACCAGCTCAAGGGCCTGCTTGAAAGTTGTAAGCTTAAATTCAACCTTGACCTTTGTTTTTTGAGACCAGAGTTTCCAGAAGTCCACGAAAATACCTTGAGGTTGTTGCTTGGCATCAAGAAAAATAAAGGGCGCATAGGAAGTTCCACCCAGCACAACTACCTTTTCTACTTTGGCTTTTACCAGGGAAGGAAGGGCCAAAAGTATAATCAGGAGATAGCCCAGAATAGGTAAAGATGATTTTTTGGACATTTTAGGTTGATTGGTGTTATTCTTTATTTTATAAGTTTAATGTGATATTATCTTCTAAGTCAAGATTAAAAAAAACATAAATGGGATTAAATCTTAATTAAAATTTTTGATGTAAACATAAAATTTTTATTTAGAAGGTTAATCAATTGTACATTAAGAATTATCAGGAGGTGAAATAGGTTTTATCCTTGCGGCTTTTGATTTTTTTGTAAAAGTACAAGCCCTATGATGAGAATTAAGATAAGCAAAGCTAAAACGCCTGTTTCTAGCATGGCTCTATAAAATTCTTCTTGAGAAGGAATCTTTTCTACCAGGTTTAAAGTCAGCACTAATACTCTTCTTACACTAGCGATAAGTCCTATGATTAAAAAAGGTTCTGGCCTGATAATGTGTTCCTGGTAGGAAACCACCACAGTATGAGCTACTTCTAAAATCATCAGGGCAAAGAAGACCTTGTTTAAGATAATTCCTACAGTAACAGCAAAATCTTTTTCTAGCAGCAAAGATTTTAGGTTGTAAAAAAGATGTAAAACAAAAAAACCACCTAAGATAATGAGGAGAATTCCTATTATTAAGTGTAAAAAGTCAGAGCCTGCTTGGAAAAATTTTTTGGAAAGGTTGAGTCTAAAGGACATTTCTACCCCTCCTTTAACTAAAAAGATTCTATCTTTTAATTAAAGGAGGGGGTTGGTTAGTCAAGGATATTAGTTGGAGCCTATTTCTACCTGGACCTGTTTTAAAAGTTCCTGAGCTTGCAAGAGCTTGGTTGCCTGTTCTTCAGTTTGTACCTGGGAGCTCAGGTATTTGGTTTTTTGGGCCATGTCTTGCAGGGTATTGGCAATAATCAGGTTTTTGGTTTTCTGAGGAAGGTTTTCCAGGGCTGCAACCTTACTTTCCAAAGAACCCACCTGAGAGCTAAGAACTTTTAGTTCTGTGCTGAGTTGGCCTAACTTGCTTACTTCCTCGCTTAGACCTTTGACATTCTGGTTAAGCCCAAAAAATAAAACAGCAGAGAGGATTACAGCCAGAATGGAAATGACAAGTCCTACCTTACCCATGTCTTTTTGGGTTTTGGCCAGGATTTCCTGGGCAAATTGTTGATGTTCTTCCTGAGTATTTTTTTCAGCAGAAGGAATTTTACTTATTTTAGCTGCACTCATAATTGTTGCCTCCTGAAAAATGAAATTGAATTAATCTGGTTAAAGTTAAGTAAAAGTTTTGTACTTGGCAAGAGTATAAGTTTTACTTTTTTTTGCAAGAAAAAGGTAAAGCAGGAGAAAAGTAAATTTTTAGTTTAACTCAAAAAAAGCTTGACACTTTTTTTGAGTTTGCTTAAAGACCTATTCCCATGAATAGAACATTCTCCAACCACAGCAATTCCTACTTTAATTTTTACTTTTTTTGGTATTTTTATTTTAGGGAGGCCTGTGGTCTGGAGGGTGTGGTTTAGGCCAAAGTAAAAAGTAAAAACCCAAAGGGCCGCAGGCAAAAGCCGGCGGCCCTTTTTTTTTATCCTAAAAGGCCGCCAAAAAAAGCCTTGGGCCCTGTAAAAAGAGGAGGCGAAGATGCATTTGGGCAAGGCTGTAAGATTGGAAAGAATTTTTAATCGCAACACGGGCAGGACCATTATTGTTCCTCTGGACCATGGAGTAACTGTTGGTCCCATTTTTGGATTGGTAGATTTAAGAGATACAGTAAACAAGGTAGCTGAGGGTGGAGCCAATGCAGTGTTGATGCATAAGGGTCTACCTCGTTGTTCCCACCGTGGCCATGGAAAAGATGTAGGTCTTATTGTCCACCTATCTGCTAGTACTGCACTTTCTCCTTTTCCCAATGCCAAAACATTGGTTGGTACAGTGGAAGATGCCATTCGCCTGGGTGCTGATGGAGTGTCTGTACATGTCAATGTGGGAGATGAAACCGAGGCTAGAATGTTAAAAGACCTGGGAGAAGTAACTTCCAGAGCCAATGAATGGGGTATGCCTGTTTTAGCCATGGTTTACGCTCGCGGTCCCAAAATTCAAAATGGTTATGACCCTCAGGTGGTAACCCATTGTGCGCGGCTGGGAGAAGAGTTGGGGGCAGATGTGGTCAAGGTGCCCTATACTGGTAGTCCTGAAACCTTTGAACGGGTGGTGGAAGCTTGTTGTATTCCAGTAGTAATTGCTGGTGGCGAAAAAATGGATAATGATTTTGACATCTTAAAGATGGTTTATGACTCCATAGCCGCAGGTGGAGCAGGGCTTAGTGTGGGCAGAAATGTGTTTCAGCACCAGAATCCAACCCTGCTGGTCAAGGCACTGTCTTATATTGTTCACGAAGAGGGTAGTTTAGAAGAAGCCATGGAAATGCTGGAACAGGGTTTAAAGGAACAAGAGGAAGAAAATGTCTAAAAAAATATATTTTAAAGCCATACCATTTAATAAGGAGCTAGTAACTCTTGCCCTGGAGTCAGGAGTGGATGGAATTATCGTCAGGGGAGGCGAAGAAAGTCAGGTCCTGGCTCTGGGGCGCATTCAAGTACTAAAAGAGGAAGACCTTTTACTTATTCCCATTAAAAGCAAGCAGGATGAAGATGAAGTAATTAAAAAGTGTTCCCTGGGTAAACTAGTGGTTTTACCTGAAGACACAGAAATTATTCCTGTGGAAAACATCCTGGCCCGGACCCAAGAAGTGGGCATGGAAGTATCTTCCTTGGAAAAGGCCAAAACAGCTCTGGGCATTTTAGAAGTGGGAGTTGGTTTTTTGGTGGTTACTTCCAGGGGAGCCAAAGACTTAAAGGAAATAGTAAAGGTGAGCAAACTAAAACAGGGAAAGGTGGAATTGCAGCCAGCTACCATAAAAAACATCAAAAACATTGGGTTAGGACACAGGGTGTGTGTGGACACTGTATCTTTGCTTTCCACTGGACAGGGAATGCTGGTGGGAAATTCTTCCAAGTTTACCTTTTTAATCCATGCAGAAACAGAAGCCAATCCTTATGTGGCTCCCAGGCCCTTTAGGGTAAATGCAGGGGGAGTGCATTCCTATACCTTTTTGCCCCAGGATAAAACCTGTTATCTGGAAGAACTGGAGCCTGGAAAAGAGGTCTTGATTGTCAACAATCAGGGTGAAACCGAAATTGCTGTTGTGGGCAGGGTAAAAACAGAAATTAGACCTCTCTTGCTTTTAGAAGCAGAAGTGGATGGGCTACAGGGAAGTGTGATTATCCAAAATGCAGAAACCATTCGTTTGGTGGATGCAAAGGGCAAGCCTGTGAGTGTAGTGCAGCTAAAAGAAGGAGATAAGGTCCTTTGTCATGTGGATGAGGCAGGCAGGCACTTTGGCATGAGAATTAAAGAAGAGATTATAGAAAAATAATAATTATGAACTTAGATAGATTAAAAGAAATTAGAACAGAAATAAACAAGCTGGATTTAGAGCTTTTAAAGCTCTTAAACCAGAGGGCTGAACTTAGCCTGGAAGTGGGTAAAATAAAAGCCCAGGACAAGGACTTGGTCTTTAAGCCCTTTAGGGAAAGAGAAGTCTTAAAAAATCTGGAAGAAAAAAATACCGGTCCTTTGCCCACCGAGCACTTAAGGGCGATTTATAGGGAGATTCTTTCTTCTTCCAGAAGGTTACAAAGCCCTCAAAAGGTCTATTTTTTAGGGCCAGAGGGTACTTTTTCCCATTTAGCTGGGATGGAATATCTGGGACAGAGTGCTGATTTCAGGCCCCAAAAGAATATTGAAGCTGTATTTAAGGGCGTGGTGTTCAAAGAGGCAGATCTGGGGATTATCCCTCTGGAAAATTCTTTGCAGGGCAGTGTGGGGCAGAGTCTGGATTACTTCATGCGCTATGAGGTATATATTCAGGCTGAGATTTACTTTCGCATTAGCCACTTTTTATTGAGCAAGTCTCAAAGTCTAAAACAGATAAAAAGGGTTTACTCTCATCCCCAGGCCCTGGAGCAGTGTGATGGCTGGTTAAATAGCCATTTGCCGCTGGCTGAGATTATTCCTGAAAGAAGCACTGCCCAGGCAGCCAAAAGGGTAACCCAGGAAGAGGAAAGTGCGGCTATTGGGCATAAAAAACTGGCTGAGTTATTACATTTAAATATTTTAGCCAGTCATATTGAGGATTTGAGCGACAACTGGACCAGATTTTTGATTATAGCCAATCAACCAGCTGAAATAAAAGGCAAGGAAAAGACTTCCATTGTTTTTACCCTGCCAGATAAGCCAGGTAGTTTGTCTACCGTGCTGGAGATTTTTGCCAGAGCCAAAATTAACCTGAAGAAATTGGAATCGCGTCCCTTGCGCGGGGAAAAGTGGCAATATGTATTTTTTGCTGATGTGGAATGTGACCTTACCCGGGAAGAATACAAGGAATTGCTCACTAACTTAAAAAATAATTGTCATCTGTTAAAAGTATTGGGAAGTTATCCCAAAGGAGAGTATCTTGGCAGCTAAGCAAGAACCCATAGTTTTGCAGGCCCCTTCTTCCAAATCCCTTTCCCATCGGGCCTTACTCCTGGCTTCTTTGGCTAAGGGGATTTCCCAGCTGGATAAGGTCCTGGTAAGCGAAGATATCCTCAGGACCAGGGAGTGCTTGCAGGCCCTGGGCGTGGAGATTGAAGAAAATTCTGGTGTTTTAAGGGTAAAGGGCAAGGGTAGGGATTTTCACTTTTCCTCTTTGGTAAAACTTATGGGTGGAGAGTCTGGCACTACTTTTAGATTGCTAGCTGGCCTTCTTTGTGGAGCCAGGGGAGAGTTCCTTTTTCTTCCTCAGGGAAGGATGCAGGATAGGCCTATGGATGGCCTGGAAGAGGCTGTGCAGTCCCAGGGAATAGAGTTTGTCTATCTGGAAAAGCCCAAATGCCCTCCTTTTATTTTAAAAAGCAAGGGGTTTAAATCTCCCAGGCTGGAAGTTTCTTTGGAGCAAAGCAGCCAATACTTTTCAGGGCTTATTTTGGGCGCTCTTCTGGCTGACTTTCCCCTGACCCTTGAAGTGAGCGGTAAAAAGGCCCTTTCCTGGCCTTATGTGGGGCTTACTCTGGAGGTATTAAAACATTTTGGCGGCAAATTTAAAGTGGAGTTGAAAAAAGAGGGAACATTTACAGAGGTGGATTTTCGAGAAGTAAAAGAAATTCGTCCTGGAGAAATTAGAGTCACCATTTTCCCTCAAGACTTACAACCTGCTTTCTTTACGGTAGAAGGTGATTTTAGCAATGCTTCCTATTTGCTTTCCTTTGGAGCTGTGGGTCAAAAACCTGTCTGGGTCAGAAATTTAAAGGCTGACAGTTTGCAGGGGGATAAGTTTATTTTAGAGGTTTTAAAAAGAATGGGAGCAAAGGTGGAAGCGAAAGAAGATGGTTTTCTGGTTTTTCCTTCCAGACTTAAAGGGATAGAGGTAGATTTGGGGCTTTGTCCGGACCTGGTTCCCACAGTGGCGGTTCTGGCTTCCTTGGCCACCACTCCTTCTAAAATTAGCAATGTGGCTCATCTGCGCCTTAAGGAAAGTGATAGGCTTTTGGCCATGGCTACAGAAATCGCCAAAGTAGGCTGTAGGGTGGATTTAAAAGAAGATGGTCTGGAGATTTTTCCGCAGGAGTTAGAGCTTGCAGGAAAGGAAGTGGAGTTTTGTACTTATAATGACCACAGGGTGGCCATGAGCCTTAGTTTGTATAGTTTAAGGGGGTTAAAGGCCAGGTTTGATAACCCTAAATGTGTGGCCAAGAGCTTTCCGGATTTTTTTCAGGTATTGGCCCAGGTGTTATAGATGGAAAAGGAAAGGAAAAAAGTAGTTATTTTAGGAGCCAGGGGCAAGATGGGTAAGCTTTTTACCCAGCGGGCTCAAAGGTTTTATCCTGTAAAGGAATTTGACTTGCCTTTGGAGAAAAAGCTTCTGGCCAGAGAGGTAAAGGAGGCCTTTTTGGTCTTGCTTTGCGTACCCATAAAGGCCCTAGACGAGGTGTTAGAGGCGCTGGCTCCCTGTTTGCAACCACCTACTATCTTAGCTGATATTTGCTCGGTAAAAGTCATTCCCTTACAAAAGATGCACAAGGCTTATGCTGGTCCTGTTGTGGGGACCCATCCCCTTTTTGGGCCAGACCTAAAGGCAGGTTTTAGTAAAATTGCCCTTTGTGCAGAAGCAAGGGAGCAGGAAAGTGTGTCCAGGGTAGCTAAATTTTTTCAGCAATTGGGTTTTGAGACCTTTTTTACCACACCCAGGGAGCATGATTTAGCCATGGCCTATATTCAGGGGCTAAATTTTATTTCCACCCTGACCTATTTTGCCAGTTTGGAGCAAAACCTGTCCCTGGATAAATTTATGACCCCTTCTTTTAAAAGAAGGCAAGAAGCAGCAGCCAAAATGTTACAGGAAGATTTTGAGCTTTTTACGACCCTTTTTGAGCAAAATCCCTATTCTTCTACTGTGGTCAGAACTTTTAAAAACTACTTGAACCTGGCAGCAGCTGGAGAATTGGAAGTCTTAGCCCAGAGAAGCTGGTGGTGGTGGCAAGAGAAAAATAAGGGGGAAGGGCCGTAAAAAGGCAGAGGTAAAGGTGCATTAAAAAGCCGTGTCCTTCCCTCAAGGGCACGGCTTTTTAATTTGGTAAATAAAAAACACGGAGGAGGTATGATTAAACTAAAACAAAAGGCCGAGATTCTATCTGCTGATACCCAGACGCCTGTCTCTCTTTATCTGGATATCATTGGCCGCAAACCAGGAATTCTTCTGGAAAGTGCTGAAGTGGACGGCAGGCTGGGTAAATACAGCATTCTGGCCTGGGACTTTATCCTGGAGCTTAGTTGTGTGCAGGGCAAGTTAAAGGTGGAGAGCAGAGATGCCAGGCTGGATGCTTTAAAGGAATTTGATGGACTTGAGTTTATAGAAGGCCTGAGAAAGGTCTTAAATTCCCTGGAAATAGAGCCTTTGACCAAAACCAGGTACCCAGCTTTGACCAGGTCTTTAGTGGGGTATTTTGGTTATGGATTGGCTGGTCTTCTGGAGCCCAAGCTGGCTAAAGTCCTGTCTCCAGAAGAAGCCAAAACCCGTCTGGTCTTGCCAGCCAAGGTGCTCTTGTTTGAACACCTTTATCATCGCTGTGTATTTTTGACTCTGGAAGGGCATGAATCTTTGCCCAGACCCAAACGCCTGGAAGAGAAAAAAGAGATACAGGTAGGAGAGGTGGAGTTTCTCTTTCCCAGGGAGGAGTTTGAACAAAGTGTGCGCTCCATTAAGGAAATGATTCGACAGGGTGAAGCTATTCAGGTTGTGCTTTCCACGCGTTTTCAAGCCAGTTTTCGGGGAGACCCTTTTACTGTGTACAGACATTTACGACTTATAAATCCTTCTCCCTATACCTTTTACATGCACTTTGAAGAGGAAACTCTGGTGGGTTCTTCCCCTGAATTGATGGTAAAGTGTGAGCAGGGAGAACTGGAACTCAGGCCCATTGCTGGCACAAGGCCTAGAGGGAAAAGCGAAGAAGAGGATAAGGCCCTAGCAGAAGATTTGTTGGCAGATGAGAAAGAGCGGGCTGAACATGTGATGTTGGTGGACCTGGGCCGTAATGACCTGGGGCGCATTGCTACGCCAGGAAGTGTGGAAGTGCGTAAGTTTATGCAGGTAGAGTATTTTTCCCATGTTATGCATCTTACTTCCTATCTTAGGTCCCAGTTAAAATCAGGCCTGGATGCTCTGGATGTGTTGGGAGCCACTTTCCCTGCAGGCACGGTTTCAGGTGCTCCCAAAATCAGGGCTATGGAAATAATAAGTCAGTTTGAACCCTTTCCCAGGGGCATTTACGCCGGAGCAGTGGGTTGGCTTGGTTTGGACAAGGACAGTGTCAACCTGGATACGGGTATTACCATTCGTACTCTCTGGTTTGAACAGGGAAAGGTCTATGGCCAGGCTGGTGCAGGGATTGTCTTTGATTCTGTGCCAGAAAAGGAATGGCAGGAGTGTCAAAATAAGGCCAGGGCAATTTTAAAAGCCCTGGAACAAAAGGGGGATACAGATGATTTTGCTCATAGACAATTATGACTCCTTTACTTTCAACCTGGTTCAGGTTGTACAAAAACTGGGTTTGGACCCTCTGGTTGTACGCAATGATCGGCCTGAGCTCTTTGCCTTGGTCAAACAGGCCAAAAAGATCATTATTTCTCCTGGACCAAGTAATCCGCAAAGAGCGGGATTTTGTCTGGAAGTGCTAAAACTCGTACCCAAAACCACTCCTGTTCTGGGCGTGTGTTTGGGCCATCAGATTTTAGGTTTTCTGGCTGGAGCCAGAGTGGATGTGGCCGACCAGGTAATGCACGGCAAAACTTCTTGGGTTTATTTTAAAGAACAGGAACCGCTTTTTGAGGGTTTAAACAATCCCACCCAGGTATGTAGATATCATTCTCTTCTGGTTTATCCAGAAGAGAGCGAGCTTCTGGAAGTCACTGCCTGGACTGAAAACAAAGAAGTCATGGGCTTGCGCTATACAGATAGGCCCTGGGTGGGAGTCCAGTTTCATCCAGAGTCCATTTTAAGCCCGGAAGGACCTAAGCTTATAGCCAATTTTTTAAAATTTTAAGGATAAAAGGGGAGGTGTAAGCATGAAAGCATATTTGGAAAAAATCGCTCAAAGACAGGACTTAACTTATGAAGAAAGCAAAGAAGTTTTCAGCAAGTTGTTTGCAGGAGAGCTGACTCCAGTACAGGCTGGAGCGCTTTTAATGGGGCTTAGAAGTAAAAGGGAAAAAGAGGAAGAAGTCCAGGGGGCAGTGGAAGTAGCCTTAAGCAAGGCCAGGCAAATACAGGGATTAACAGGGGTTTTAGTGGATACCTGCGGTACAGGTGGAGATGGAAAAAATAGTTTTAACTGCTCCACTGCGGTGGCCTTTTTCCTGGCTGACCAGGGAATTAAAGTGGTGAAACACGGCAATAAAGCCATTTCCAGTTCCTGCGGCAGCGCAGATGTGGTGGAGGCATTGGGTTTCCCTCTGGTTAAAGATGAAAACGAAGTGGTCAAAGAACTGGAAGCCAGAAACTTTGTCTTTTTATTTGCTCCCTATTTTCATCCAGCCTTTGCCCATATTGCCCCTGTTCGTCAGCAACTGGGGATAAGGACTCTGTTTAATATCATGGGGCCACTTTTAAATCCTGCCAATCCTACCCATCAGATTGTAGGCGTGCCTCAAGAGGGGTTTATGGAATTGGTGGCCAAGGTCCTGGCCAGAAAAAATTTGGTCAGGGGATGTGTGGTCCATGGAGCAATGGGCTTTGATGAACTTACTCCCTGTGGGCCCAATCAAGTTTACTGGGTAGAAGAGGGCAAGGTAAGTAAGCAAGTTTTAGACCCGGCTGAATACGGTTTTGAGCCCCTACCTGCGCAAGAACTGGTCTGTGCCAGCAAAGAAGAAGCCTTAAGCAAGCAAAAACAGGTGCTTAGAGGGGAAGGGAGTAAGGCTCTAAAGAGTATGGTGGCCTTAAACCTGGGCGTGATGTTTTATCTGCTGGAAGTGGAAGGAAAGGATTTAAAAAAGGCCTTTGCCTATGCCAGAGAAGTGGTGGATAAGGGGCTACAAAGACTTATTCCTGAGGAACAGTTATGTTAGAGCGTTTTAAAAAAGTAAAAGAAAAAGAAGTGGAGCTTCTGGCCTTAAAGGAAAAAACAGGAACTTTTCCTGCTCCGTTTCAAGGCCCAAAACCATCTTTGCTTAAGGCCCTGAGGGAAAAGAGTCCCAGGTATAAGGTTATTGCTGAATATAAGCGCTCTTCTCCTTCTAAAGGAGTTATCAATAAGCACCTGAGCCCAGAGGAAGTAGCTTGGCAATACAAGCAAGCAGGCGCTACAGCACTATCCATTTTAACGGAAAGGGAATTTTTTGCAGGGGAACTGGATTTTATTTCGCGGGTTTATCCAGTGGGCTTACCTGTTTTGCGCAAGGACTTTCTCTATCACCCTCTCCAGATAAAGGAGACCTTAAGTACGCCTGCCAGGGCAGTGTTGCTTATTGTTAGATTTTTTGAAGACTTTGCCCAATTAAAAGATATGTACGAACTGGCGCTGGAAGTTGGCCTGGAACCAGTAGTGGAAGTCTTTTCCCTTGAGGACCTGGAGTTGGCCAAAAAGCTAAATCCCTTCATCCTCCAGGTAAATAGCAGGGATTTGGATTCCTTAAAGATAGACTTAACTACCTTTAAAAGGTTTATTCCGCAAAAGGAACAGGGTGAAGTCTGGATTGCTGCCAGTGGCTTACAGGCTTTTGAGCAACTGGAAGAGTTTAGCTCTCTTGGCTATGATGCCTTTTTGGTGGGGACACACCTGATGGCTGAAGCCAGTCCCCAAAAAGCCCTGGAAACCCTTTTGGGAGGGCAGAATGCTGGTTAAGGTCTGTGGCTTGCGCCAAGCAGAAGAAGTAAAGGCCCTGGTAGAGATGGGGGTGGATTTGCTGGGGTTTATCTTTTATCCCCAGAGTCCCAGATACCTTGCTCCCCAGGAAGCAGCTCAAGTGATGCCTTTTTGTTCCCAAGGCAAAAGAGTGGGCGTGTTTGTGAATAATAGGGTAGAAGAAATTGTAAACATTAGTGAAATCGCCAGGTTGGATTATGTGCAGCTACATGGAGCCCAGGACCTTGAGTTTTGCAAGGAGCTACATTTTTTGAAATTGATTAAGGTTATGTGGCCAGAAAAGTATACCCGGGCAAAGGACCTGGAAAGGGATTTAAAACTTTTTGCCCCTTGGGTGGAGTATTTTCTCTTTGATGCTGGTGGTTTTGGAGGTGGACATGGAAGAGTGATTAAACAGGGTGTTTGGGAGCAATTTCTGGCTGATTATCCCATAATCTTGGCTGGCGGGATTGGGCCGCACAACATAGAGCAGGTCCTTAAGTATAAACCTATGGGTGTGGATTTAAACTCAGGAGTAGAAATAGCACCTGGAAGAAAGGATTTAACAAAGGTAAAACTAGTTTTACAAACCATAAAGGAGTTAGCATGTTAAAGGGTTATTTTGGAGATTTTGGCGGGCAATTTGTGCCCGAGCTTTTGATTCCTCCTCTGCAAGAACTGGAAGCAGCTATGGAAAGGTTTTTATCTGATACTGATTTTAAAAGGGAGTTAAACCATTTGTTTGCCAATTATGTGGGCAGGCCAACTCCTCTTTATTATTGTCCCAACCTTTCTAAGGACCTGGGATTTAAACTGTGGTTAAAAAGAGAAGATTTGACCCATACAGGCGCTCACAAAATCAACAATACTTTAGGCCAGGCCCTTTTGACCAAGTATATGGGGAAAAGCAAAATCATAGCTGAAACTGGAGCTGGCCAGCATGGAGTGGCCACAGCTACAGCAGCAGCCATGCTGGGGCTAGAATGCTTGGTGTTTATGGGGGCTTTGGATGTTCAAAGACAGGCTTTGAATGTAAAGAGGATGGAGCTTTTAGGAGCTAAAGTGGTACCTGTAGAGAGTGGTACCAAAACTTTAAAAGATGCTATTAATGCGGCTTTGCGCTACTGGATAAGCCACCAAGAAGATACACACTATTGTATTGGGTCGGTAGTAGGGCCTCATCCTTTTCCTTATATGGTTAGAGAATTTCAGGCTGTAATTGGCAAGGAAGCCAAAGAACAGATTATAGAGCAAAGTGGGAGATTGCCAGATAAAGTAGTGGCTTGCGTAGGAGGTGGGTCTAATGCCATGGGTATATTTTTTCCTTTTTTTGAGGATAAAGAGGTAGAACTTATTGGAGTAGAAGCAGGCGGAAGTGGTAAGCCTGGTGATTATCATTCTGCTACCCTAAATAAGGGATTGCCAGGAGTTTTGCATGGAACCAAGACCAATCTTTTACAAACCAAAGATGGCCAGATTTTGCCTTCTCATTCTATTGCGCCTGGCCTAGATTACCCTGGTGTTGGGCCAGAGCACACCTATTTTCAAAGTATTGGTAGAGCAAAATATGAAGTGGTTTATGATAAGGAGGCCTTAGAAGCCTTTTATACTTTAAGTGCTAAAGAGGGCATTATCCCTGCTTTAGAAAGTTCTCACGCCTTAGCTTATGTGTTAAAGTTAAAAGGAAAGCTCTCTAACCAGACACAAGTGATTGTTAACCTTTCAGGTAGAGGCGATAAGGACCTGGATATTGTTTTTGGCCAAGAATTTTTAAGATAGAAAGTAAGGAGAAGTAAATGTTTAAAGAGGATATAAGAAAAAACTTTGCTCTAGCGAAAAGTAAGGGGCGTTTAGCTTTAGTCCCTTTTTTGACTGCAGGTATACCATCTAAAAAAGAATTTCCTGAACAGCTAAAGATCCTTGACCAAGAAGGATCTGACCTAATTGAAATAGGAGTTCCTTTTTCTGACCCTGTAGCTGATGGTCCTACTATTGAAGCAGCATCTTTAAAGGCACTGCAGGAAGGAGTTAATTTGGATTATATTTTTAAAGTGTTAAGTGAACAATCTCTGCAAGCTAAAGTTATTTTAATGGGCTATTTTAATCCTTTTTATCAATATGGTTTGGATAGACTGCTTGCTGCCTGTGAACAATACAAAATAGCTGGCCTAATAATCCCTGATTTACCCTTAGAAGAGTATCTAAAACACTTTCCTCAGCCTTCTTCAATAAATTATATTCCTTTGATTGGCTTAAATACTTCTAAAAAGAGAATGCAAGAATATGCAAAACTAGACCCAGCCTTTGTTTATATGGTCTCTGTCTTGGGGATTACTGGTAGTAAAGTGGATATTCAAAGCAGACTCATAGAACAACTAAAAATAGCTAGAGAGGTTTTTACCTGTCCTTTGGTTTTGGGATTTGGCCTCTCCTCTTTAAGTCAATTAGAAAAAATTGAGGACTACTTAGATGGAGTGGTGTTTGGCAGTGCTCTTATTAAATACCTAGAAGAAACAGGCTCTGTTGCAGGTTTTTTACAAAAATGGCAAAAATGATTTTGTTTAAAAGCCTTGCTGCTCTTGGTTTAAGGCCCAAAGTAGACTTGAAAGAGGAGTCTGTTTTACAAAAAAGTAACTTGTTAATTAAAGGTAAAGGTTTTATTTTACAAAAATGTAAAATAGTGTTGAGGTGTTTGTAGGTATGGGATTTTGTTTTTGTGTAACTTTTTGATATAATTGGATAAAAATATTGTGGCCTAAAATATGCTAAAGCTAAGGGAGAGAGTTAAAAAAATTTTAAGAGGAGAGCATTATGGCAGAATTTCCTAACTTTAATTGTAAGAATGCAGATGATGTGCTTAAGGCAGTTAAAGACTATGATGTAAGTTTTATTCAGTTTTGGTTTGTAGATGTTTTAGGTACTTTAAAGAGTTTTCAGGTTACTCCCAGTGAATTAGAGGTTGCTTTTGAAGAAGGAATGGGTTTTGATGGTTCCTCTATTCAGGGTTTTTGCCGTATTCACGAAAGTGATATGGTGGCTTTTCCAGACCCAACTACTTTTCAATTTGTTGCCTGGAGACCTACAGAAAGGCCTGTAGCCAGAATGTTTTGTGACATTAAAAATCCTGATGGAACCCCGTATGCTGGCGATAGTCGTTATGTTTTAAGAAGAATGTTGGAAAGGGCAGCTGAAAAGGGTTATACTTTTTATGTTGGACCTGAGTTAGAATTTTTTATTTTTGCCAATTCAGAAGAACCTAAAATTTTGGATAAGGGCGGTTATTTTGATGCCCCTCCTTTGGATTTAGGCAATGATATTAGAAGAGAAATTATTTTTGCCTTAAATAAGATGGGCATCCAAGTGGAGTACAGTCACCACGAGGTCGCTCCTAGTCAGCATGAAATTGACTTACGTTATCAAGAAGCCTTAAAAATGGCTGATACTGCTATTACTTATAAAGTAATCGTAAAAGAGGTGGCCAGAAGACATGGGTGCTATGCTACCTTTATGCCCAAGCCCTTGTTTGGTTTAAATGGCAGTGGTATGCATGTGCATCAGTCTTTATTTAAAAACGGTAAGAACGCCTTTTATGATGCTAAAAGTGAATATCACTTAAGCTATGAAGGAAGAGCCTATATTGCTGGTCTTTTAAAACATGCTCCTGAAATCACTGCTCTTTGTAATCAGTGGGTAAATTCTTATAAGCGTTTAGTGCCTGGCTATGAAGCTCCTGTATATGTGGCTTGGGCTAGAAGAAATAGATCTTCTTTGGTTAGAGTGCCTATGTATAAGCCTGGCAAGGAAGCTGCTACTCGTGTTGAGCTTCGTTCTCCAGACCCAGCCTGTAATCCTTACCTGGCTTTTGCCGTCATGCTGGCTGCTGGTCTTAAGGGTATTGAAGAAAAATATGAACTACCTGCTCCAGTAGAAGAAGATATCTTTGAAATGAATGTGGCTGAGCGCGAAAAACACGGAATTACCAGTTTGCCTGGTAGTTTAAATGAAGCCATTGAAGCCATGGAAAAGAGTGAAGTGGTCAAGGATGCCCTGGGTGAGCATATCTTTAACCAATTCATTGCCAATAAAAAGGCTGAATGGGATAATTATCGCATTCAGATTACTGAGTATGAATTGAAAAAGTACTTGCCCTTGCTTTAAACAACTAAAAAAACAAACATTCTTACAGGGCTAACTTTTTTAAGTTAGCCCTTTTTTTGTTTAACATCTTGATTTTCTTTCTAATCTTTTTAGTTGCCAAAGCCTTTTTTTCTTTTTAATCTAAAAAAGTATTGACTCGAAATGTCTTATCTAGTTAGAAAAAAATAAATTAAAAGAGCAATAATTTTAAAATTAATTAAATCAATAAGTTAAGTTTGAGGCGAGTTATGTTATATGTGGTGTGGTGGATATTGGCCTATTTGGTGGGAGCTTTTCCCTTTGGACTGCTGGTGGCTCAAGTTTTTTGTCGTTTAGACCCCAGAAAGGCTGGGAGTAAAAATACTGGAGCTACCAATATTGCTCGTTTGTGTGGGCTAAAGTATGGGCTTTTGGT
Source organism: Desulfonauticus sp. (assembly GCF_055126295.1). Taxonomy (NCBI): domain Bacteria; kingdom Pseudomonadati; phylum Thermodesulfobacteriota; class Desulfovibrionia; order Desulfovibrionales; family Desulfonauticaceae; genus Desulfonauticus; species Desulfonauticus sp. Next base: position 72,377 of record NZ_JBSRHE010000016.1, read on the forward strand.
TTTGGCTCTGGATTTATTAAAGGGTTTTTTGCCTGTTTTTGCAGGCTATTATCTTTCCAATTCACCCTGGTTTTTATCCTTAACTGGATTGGCTAGTATTGTGGGGCATATGTACTCTGTCTATCTTTATGGCAAGGGTGGTAAGGGAGTTGCCACTACTTTAGGGGTGTACCTGGCTTTATTTCCTCTTTTTACCTGCTTTGCTTTACTTCTTTTTGCCCTGGTTATTTGGATTAGTGGTTATGTTTCAGTTGGGTCTATTATTTTTGTAACCACTGTGCCTCTTTTATTGGTGTTTAGTCCTAAGATAGCCTATGTTCCTTTGACCATTGTCGTGGCCATGCTGGTTATTTTTAAGCACAGGGAAAACATAGAAAGGCTTATTGCGGGCACAGAAAAGAGTTGGCGTAAGAAGGTTTAAGCTTAGAAAAGTTTTCTAAAGATTATTTGCATCAGTTCTTCCAGTCCTTCCTTGTGCAAAGCAGAGATTTTTACTGCTTGAGGATATTGGTTGGCCAGGAAGTTTTTGCTTTCTTCTTCTAGTTTATCCCACTTATTGAGAATTAGGATTTTCGGTTTATCCTGGAGCTCTAGATCTTTTAAAATATTTTCCACTGCTTGAATTTGCTTGGCCAGATGGGGATGACTGGCATCTGCCACATGCAAGAGCAAATGGGCAGGATAGAGTTCTTCTAAGGTGGCAGAAAAGGCTTCTTTTAGTTCTTGGGGCAGGTTTTTGATAAATCCCACTGTATCGGTGAAGACGATTTCTCTGTCCTGAGGATAGCGCATCTTCTTGCTGGTAGGGTCTAAAGTGGCAAAGAGCTTATTTTGAGCCAATACCTGGCTTTTGGTTAAGGTGTTTAAAAGGGTAGATTTGCCCACATTGGTATAACCAATAAGGGCTACAATGGGGATTTCGCTTTTTTCTCTTAAAGAGCGGGCAGTTTTGCGTTGTTTTTTTATCTGATTTAATTCTTCTTCTATTTTATTGAGACGAGTTCTGATTTTACGGCGATCCAGTTCCAGTTTGGTCTCACCAGGACCTCTTCCACCTATGCCGCCAGTGAGCCTGCTTAAGGCTCTATTTTGTTTAATTAGCCTGGGTAAAGTGTATTTTAGTTGCGCCATTTCCACCTGTAATTTCCCGGCTCTACTTTGGGCGTGTTGAGCAAAGATGTCTAGAATGAGTTGGGTTCTATCAATGACTTTGCGCTCTGTAATGTTGGTTAGGTTGCGGAGTTGAGATGGCGAAAGTTCTGAGGCAAAGACCAGGATACTTGCTCCTTTTTGCAGGGCAAGTACTTCCAGCTCTGCTAATTTATTTTTACTTAAGATATGAGCAGGATTAACCTTTTTTACTTGCTGGATAAAAAAGCCTCTTACTTCTAGCCCTGCAGTTTGGGCCAGGGCCTTTAATTCTTCTAAGGTAGCCTCCTGTTCTTTTTTGGGCGCAGAGTCTACGCTAATAAGGAGAGCTCGGTTTTCCTCTAGTACTTCTGAAGTTTTGGCACTGGTTCGTTCCAACTCTTCTTCCAGGCTTTTTATTACTTCTTTGGGATTGAAGTCTGCCTGATCCCAGGGAAGAAGAGAACTTATGCTATACATTTGTTCCTGCTTATTGGCAGGTAATATGTGGGCATAGGCATAGGATTTAGGATAACCTTCTTCGCTTACTGTGAGGACCTCTATACTATCTAGACGCAAAAAGATCATGTCCATGAGATCTTCCTGGTCCAGTTCCTGTTCTTTTAGGTGGGTATGCAGAAGCCTAAGACCACTTAAACGGCTTTGATTATGTCTTACTTTTTCTAAAAAGGGGATAAGGATACCCCTGTTATCCCCTACAATAACCATTTCTACGCTGCCTTTGCGGTTGATAATCAGGCCAATCTGTCTGTTGATTTTTTGACTTAAATAGGCCAGTTCCCTGGCCTGTTCTTTGCGAAAGGGTTTATCTTCTGGAAAGCGCCTGGAATATAGACGGGAGAGTTCTTTGACCTCGCTGCTTTTAAGTCCGCTTAAATTTCCTCTAACTCTGGCTATGACCGGTTCTCCTTAAAGATGTTTTTGTAAGTAAGAGGCTATCATGGCGTCGTACTTAGAGGTCATTTCAAAGGTATAGGCGGCCATTTTGAGCCTGAATTCAAGGCTGATACCCTGGTGGGTTTCCCATTCTTTTTGAAATTCTGGATAGAACTTAGGATGGGGAAGTACACAGACAGAATGAAAGTTTTTGGCTCCTGCTCGAAGTAAAGTAGGACCGCCAATGTCTATTTGCTCTATGGCTGCCTTTAAATCAAGGGAGTTTTCCACGGCCTGGGCAAAATTATAAAGATTTACGCAAATGAGGTCAAAAAAATCCAGAGCAAGCTCCTGTAGGGTCTTTACATGCTCAGGATTATCCTTGTCTCCCAGTACCCCAGCATGAATATGGGGATGGAGAGTTTTTACTCTGCCGTTTAAGATTTCAGGGAATCTGGTAATTTCACTGACAGAAGTTACCTTTATCCCTGCTTCTTCTAGAACTCTTTTGGTGCCTCCTGTGGAGACAATTTCTACGCCTTGAGCCTGTAAAAAACGGGCCAATTCAGCTAGATTGCTTTTATCCGTAACACTTAGGATAGCTCTTTTAATAGGTAAAACTTCCATTTCTCCCCCTTTTTTTCTTGAAAACTGCCAAAAAAAGGCCGCCCAAGCAAGAATTTTCTGCCCCAAAAGGGCAGAAAATTCCTAAGGGGAGGAGAAACAAAAAAGTTTTACCTTATAGTTTGGCCAGCAGTTCCTGAGCGTTTTTATTTCCTGGGTCCTGACTTAAAATGGTCTCCAGTTCTTTTTGGGCCTTTTCTTTTTCTCCCAGGGAGTAAAAACAACCCGCCAGAGTATACCTAATTTCAATCTTATTTGGGTCCAACTTTAAGTAATTTTCCAGATAGGCAATACTTTCTTTAACCCTATTTAAAGTATAGGCCGCCTGTACCAAGCCATAAAGGGCAATGAGGTTTTCTGGGTTTAACTTGAGGGCCTGTTGAAAAAGTTCAAAGGCCTTTTCCTGGTTGTTGGCTTCTACTTCTAACAGCCCCAAACCAGCATAGGGTTTGTCATTGTCCTTTTCAGCTTCCAAGGCCTTTTGATAAAATTCTTTAGCTTTGTCTAGCTCTCCCTTCTGGACATAAATAGTAGCCAGACCCAAATAGGGATCAGCATGTGTTCCATTGGAAGAACAGGCCTTTTCATAGTATTCTTCGGCCTTATCCAACTCGCCCATAAACAAATAACATTCTCCCAGTTCTTTGTTGATTTCATAATCTAAATTACTCATGGTTCTCCTCCGAAAAAGGTTTCTCGGATTAATAAAATGCATCATTTATGCCAGGAATCTAATGAAAGGGTTGGTTTTTGCAGTCTATCTGGGAAGAAGTTTTTTGGGATTGAAAGAAGAGAAGCTAAGTAACTTGGTGCCTGGGAATAGCTGGAACGCAAGTTGCAATAAATAGTGCAAAAAAGTGTGAGGTGGGTTATGAAAAGCCTTTTTTCAAGTCATTTTAACTGGGTGGAAAAGGCCATGGATTTACACCTGGTTCGTCAGAATATTGTCGCTTCCAATTTGGCCAATATAAATACGCCTGGTTATAAAGCCAAAAAGGTGGAGTTTGAAGAGGAATTGCAAGCCATGCTCAAGGCTGAAGAGAACAAGAGTATAACCCGGACCAATCCCAAGCACTTGCCCGTTGCCTTTGACCCCAACAAGGTTAGCCCTACCTTACTAAAGAGTCTGGAGCCAAGAGTGGTTCAGGGAGAAGATAGCGTAGATTTAGATAAGGAAATGGCTTTAATGGCTAAAAATGCCATGATTTATGATACCCTGGCCCAGGTAATGAAAAAGGGCTTTGAAGGAATGAAAAGTGTAATTACGGAGGGATCTAAGTAATGGATTTACTGACTGCTTTAGAAATAGGTGCCTCTGGCCTCAGTGCTGAGCGCACTCATTTAAATGTCATTTCCATGAATCTGGCCAATGTAAAGACCACCAGGACTCCAGAGGGAGGTCCTTATCGCCGTAAGACCGTGTTGTTTAAGACTGCTCCAGTAGATACTCCCTTTGCCCAGGTTATGGCTTCTGCTCTGGATAGAGAGGTGGAAGGGGTGAAAGTAACTGCAGTGGTGGACGATAAGCGTCCCTTTAAGCGCGTGTATGAACCTGGCCATCCAGATGCAGATGAAAACGGCTATGTCTATTATCCAGATATCAATGTGGTAGAGGAAATGGCCAATTTAATGACGACTCTTAGAACCTATGAGGCCAATGTTTCTGTGATTACTACAGTGAAAAGCATGTATAACAAGGCCCTGGAGATAGGCCGTTAGAGGGGTAAGCTATGTCCAAAATAAATCCTTTAGGGCTAAAAGCCTACTTACAAACACAGGAATTATTTGAAGAAAAATCTAAAAAAACCTCTTCAGAGGGAGATTCCTTTACAGCTACTTTAAAAGATTCTCTAAAAAAGGTTAATGATTTGCAGGAAGAAAAGGAATCCATGATAAAAGCCTTTGCTGCTGGAGAAAAACAAAATGTGCACGAACTTATGATAACTTTACAAAAAGCAGGTATTGCGATGCAGATGACTACTGCTGTACGCAACAAAGTCCTGGAAGCTTATAAAGAAATTATGCACCTTACTTTCTAATTTAGGAGAAAAGAATGCCTTCTTTTATTGAAAAGAGTATAGAGCAGATCCGCAATTTGTGGGATAAAAGCACCACAGCCCAGAAAATACTGTACGGGGGGATTATTTTTTCCTTAATAGTAGTTGGAGTTATTTTAATCTGGCTGGTGCAAAGTACTACCTATAAGGTTTTGTACTCCAATCTTTATCCTGAAGATGCTGCAAGAGTTGTAAATATTTTAGAGAAACAAAAGGTAAGTTATAAGCTAAAAGACAATGGAACCACTATTTTGGTTCCAGAGGATAAGGTCTATAATTTAAGACTGGCTATTGCCGGACAGGGAGTTTTGCATGGTCAGGGATTGGGTTTTGAACTGTTTGACAGTAACAAATTGGGCCAAACTGATTTTGTCCAGAAAATAAACTATCAAAGGGCCTTACAAGGTGAATTGGCCAGGACCATTGCTGAATTTTCAGAGGTAGATAGCGCCAGAGTTCATCTGGTTATGCCGCAAAAGAGCCTGTTTATTGAAGAAAGTGAACCACCTTCTGCGTCTGTGGTCTTGAAATTAAAACCAGGTGCAAGCCTTTCTCAGGAACAAGTAAGAAGCATTGTCAATTTGATTGTTACTGGCGTACCCGGGATGGAAGCAGAAAGAGTAACTATTGCTGATACCAGAGGTAAGATTTTGTATGAGCCCAAGGAAGAAATTATAGAAGGCCTTACTTCCACTCAACTGGAATATCAGTTAAATTTTCAACGCAATCTGGAAAAGCGGATAGAAGAACTCTTAGCTCCTATCGTGGGAGGAAGAAACAAGGTTATTGCCAAGGTAAGTGCTGAATTAGACTTTAGCCGCAAAACCATTCACAAGGAAATTTACGACCCTGACAGTGCCGTGGTCAGAAGTGAGCAAAAAACTGAAGAAAACAGTCGAGGTACTACCAATTTTCAAGCTGGCTCTCCTGAGCCTGCCTATAATGCTGCAGGTACAGCAGGTACAGGCACTACCCAGGAAACTTCTAGAACCAGTTCTTTGACCAATTTTGAAATCAACAAAGAAGAACAACAAATTATTGCTCCTGTGGGCGAGGTAAAGAAACTAAGTGTGGCTGTGGTGGTAGATGGTCAATATATAAAAGATGATCAGGGTAATTTTGTTTACCAGCCTTTACCTGCAGCTACCCTGGATCGCATTCGGGCTTTAGTGGAAAATGCCATTGGTTATGATCGGGCTAGAGGAGATCAAATCGAAGTCAGTAATCTTTCCTTTGGTGCTCCAGAAGTGGCAGAAGGTCCTTCTTTTCTGGAGAAATTCCTGAACTATTTCCGCATTATTGGTAAGCCCTTGTTAAATACTTTAATTGTCTTGCTCTTTATTCTCCTGGTGGTTAGACCAATAGTTATGGCCATCTTAAAGCCCAAGGTGACAGAAGAAGAGATAGAAGAAGTGGGAGAGCTTCCAGAAGAGAAACCTGCTCTGGCCTTGGAAGACCTTTCTCCTGAAGAAAGAGAGGCTCTGGAAGTTCAAAAACGTATAGAAGATCAGGCTGCTTTGGCCAAACAACTGGTTGCTGATGACTTTGACAGGGCCTTTAAAGTGGTTAGAAAGTGGTTAAAAGAGGAGGGTAGTCAGGTTGGCCGATAAGCTTAGCGGAGTCCAAAAAACAGCTATATTGCTTTTAGCTCTAGGGGAAGAGTTTACTACTGAGGTGTTCAAGCGCCTGGATAGGCGAGAAATAGCCAAGATTTCCAAAGCCATGGTGGAAATGGAAAGTGTGCCCAAGGAAACAGCTGAAGAGGTATTAAAAGAGTTTAATGAGGCCCTTACTGTAAGCAAGGAAATGCTTTTGGGCGGAGTAGATGTGGTAAAGAAACTGATGAGCAAAGTGGATGAAGAAACAGCCAAGTATGTAATCGATTCTTTAGAACTGGATTCCGACCAGATTCCCTTTAGAGAGCTTACCAATGTAAGCCCCAAGATTCTGGCTCAGATTTTAAGGAATGAGCATCCTCAAACCCTGGCTTTGATTATTGGTCATTTACCACCAGAACACGGAGCAGACCTTATTGCTCAGCTTCCCCCTGGAGTTAGGCCAGAGGTATTAATGCGGTTGGCTAAGTTGGAGTCTGTACCAGAGGATATGCTTTTGGAAGTGGACAGGGTGTTGCAGAGTCAGCTTATTGCCATTGGAGCCAAGGAAGGCAAGAAGGTAGGTGGTGTCCAGTCAGTAGCCGAAATCTTGAACGCTGTGGAAAGAAGCATTGAAGAAGAAGTGATGAGTGAAATTGAAGAAGAATCCTCTCAACTGGCAGAGGAAATCAGACAACTTATGTTTGTCTTTGAAGATATTCTGGAACTGGACGACAGGGCTGTGCGGGAAGTGCTTAAGGAAATTAGCAATGAAGACCTTACTCTGGCCCTTAAGACTGCCTCTGAAGAGCTTAAGGAAAAGTTCTTTTCCAATCTTTCTGAGCGTGCAGCCAATATGATTAGAGAAGACCTGGAAATTATGGGACCAGTGAAACTTTCAGATGTAGAAGCTGCTCAGCAAAACATTGTTAAGGTGATTAGGAGGCTGGAAGCAGAAGGTAGAATCGTTATTGGCGGTAAGGGTGGTGGAGATGTCCTTGTCTAAAAAAGAACTTTCCTTTGGCAAAGTAATTGTGGGGTTGGAAACCAAAAGTGTGGAAGAAGTAGAGTATAAACCCACCTATATTCCACCTGAAGAAGTAGAAAGGAGAGTTTTAGCTGGAGCAAAAAAAAAGGCCAAGGAAAAGGCCAAGGAGATTTTAAACCAGGCCTTAAGAGAAGCTAAGGCTATAAAGGAAAAGGCCTTTCAAGAAGGATATCTTGAAGGGCAAAAACAGGCCCGGGCTGAGCTGGACAAATTAAAACAGGACTTGGCTCAAAAGTGGATAACCTTTTTTGATTCTCTAGAGCAGGAAAAACAAAAGATTTATGCGGAATATAAGGAAGATTTGCTTTTACTTTTGCGCAAAGCCGTTCAAAAGATAACCTATGTGGTTTTAAGTGAAGAAAAGAATAAAATTTTGGAAAATTTTTTAAAGGAAGCTGTGGATTACATTCAAAATAAAAAGGAAGTGGTGGTTAAAATAAATCCCCAGAACAAAGAGTTGGTCCTGGAAATACTTGAGAGTATAAAAAAAGAATATCCTAGCTTAAATGTCTGTCAGGTCAAAGAAGACGCTTCTTTAGAAGACTGTGCTGTAATTGTGGAAAATGGTAATGGCCTGGTGGAAAACAGGCTTTCTTCCAGATTAAAACAAGTTGAAGAAATTTTAGCCAAAATTGAGTTGAAATAATGCGCATCTCTTCCTGTTTGGAATTTATTGATAAAATGGATCTGGCCACAGTGTATGGTCGGGTGAGTAAAGTTATTGGTCTGGTGGTAGAAGGCCAGGGTATTAAGGCTGCTCTGGGCTCTACCTGTCAGATTCTTTCGGAAGACAAGAGTACTGCTTTGCCAGCAGAAGTAATTGGCTTTAAGGATAACAGGGTTTTATTTATGCCCTATGGAGATATGCGGGGCATTGCCCCTGGAAGTTTGATTAAAAACTCTGCCCATCCACCGCTTATCCCTGTGGGAAAAAAGCTTTTGGGCCGGGTTATTGATAGCTTTGGCAATTTTTTGGACGAAGGGCCGGAAATAAGCCTTTCTTCCTTTTATCCTCTTTACAACAATCCCCCTTCTCCCCTGGAAAGGCCACGTATCTCTGAACCGCTAGATGTGGGTATTAGGGCTATTAATGGGTTGCTGACTTTAGGAAAAGGCCAGAGAGTTGGTATTATGGCTGGTTCTGGAGTGGGCAAAAGCACTCTTATGGGCATGATGGCCAGATATACCAAGGCAGATGTAAATGTTATTGCCCTGGTGGGTGAACGGGGAAGAGAAGTAAGGGAGTTCATTGAAAAGGACCTGGGAGAAGAAGGACTGAAACGCTCGGTTTTGATTGTGGCCACTTCTGACCAGAGTCCTCTTCTTAGAATGCGGGCTGCTTATGCTGCTACCAGTGTGGCTGAATATTTTCGAGACCAGGGGCTGGATGTGCTTTTGATGATGGATTCAGTGACTCGTTTTGCCATGGCAGCCAGAGAAGTGGGTTTGGCAGCAGGTGAGCCACCTACTACCAGAGGTTATACTCCTACGGTTTTTGCCCATTTGCCCAGACTGTTGGAAAGGGCAGGTACTTCCAATAAAGGAACTATTACAGGTATTTATACAGTTTTAGTAGAAGGAGATGATTTTAATGAGCCTGTGGCTGATGCTGTACGCTCCATTTTGGATGGGCATATTGTGCTTACCAGAGAGCTGGCAGACCAGGGACATTATCCAGCCATTGATGTTTTAAAGAGTATTAGCAGGCTTAGAAGCGATGTCACGCCCAAAGAAGTCTTAAAGGCAGGGCAGAGGTTTTTGTCCTTGCTGGCCACTTATAAACGAGTGGAAGATATGATAAATATAGGCGCCTATGCCAAAGGCAGTAATGCTGAAATTGATTTGGCCCTAAAGTTGATTGACCCCATGAACAATTATTTGCGTCAGAATGTTGACGAGCACTCCCCTCTTGAGGCAAGCTTTCTGCAACTACAGCAGATGATGGTTGCTTAACATATGTCTTATCCTATTTATTTTGTGGGCGCTGGGCCTGGAGACCCCGAACTTATTACCCTTAAGGCTAAAAAACTTATAGATGAAGCTGAGCTTATAGTCTATGCGGGCTCTTTGGTGCCAGCTAGCTTGTTTGAAGAGAGTAAGGCCAAAGAGATAGTCAATAGTGCCCCTTTAACCCTGGAGCAAATAATTGCTTTGCTGGAAAGAGGTTATAAAGAAGGCAAAAGGGTGGTGCGAGTGCACACAGGAGACCCCAGCCTTTATGGGACCATCCGGGAACAAACCCGGGTTTTGGCGGAAAAAAATATTCCCTATGAGATTGTGCCTGGCATAAGTGCAGCCTTTGCCCTGGCAGCCAGAGCAAAGGTGTCCTTTACCTCTCCAGAAGCCAATCAAACCCTTATTTTGACCAGAGTTTCTGGCAAAACTAATGTCCCTGAGGAGCAAGACCTGGAGCGCCTGGCTCAAAGTAAAAGCTCTCTGGCTATTTATCTATCTGCAACTAAGGCAACAGAAATACAGAAGAAACTTTTACAAGCAGGCTATCCAGAAGATAGTTTGGTGGTTATTGGTTATAGAGTAGGCTGGCCAGATGAAAAAATTATTTATTCCAATTTAAAAAACTTACTTCAAGATTATAAACTTTTTAAACAAAAACGACAAATTTTATTTTTAGTTATACCTAAACAGGAACTACTTAATTCCTGTCTTTATTCTGCAGAATTTTCCCACCTTTTTCGAAAATAAATATTTGCCAAATATTTATTTTCCCCCTATTTTTTTCTTTTTGATTACAAGCTGAAGTATAAAAAATAGGTTTATATTGTTGACCTTTGTTTTATAATTTTATACTGGGTTATAAATTTTTTATTTTGGGAATATACCTAATGGAGTGGTTAAAAAAGATATACTTTTTACCTTTATTGTTTAAGTTTAAGGCAGAAGAAGAGGTCCTTTTGCCTGCCTATAAAGGAGCTACCTTTAGAGGTGGATTTGGGTATACTTTTAAGAAAAGTGTTTGTGCGCTTAAGTCTGTGGTAGATTGCAAAGATTGCTTGCTTAGTTCAAACTGTGCGTATGCTTATGTCTTTGAGACTCCCAGGCCTAAAGATGCTCAGATTATGCGTAAATATGAGCATGTCCCACATCCTTTTGTACTATGTCCGACTTTAAGCAGGCATAGATTGGTAAAGGCAGGTGAATGCTTGGAAGTGGAGATGGTGTTAATTGGCAAGGCTATAGAATATTTGCCCTACTTTATTTTGGTTATGAATGAATTGGGTAAAGCCGGTCTGGGCAAACACAAAGGTAAGTGTACTCTCCAAGGGGTGAGTGTTTTGGGAAAAGAAGTCTTTAATTATGAAGAAGCCAAAATTAAAAAAGTGACCCCTTTGAGCTTACAGGATTTAAAAGAAGTAAAATCTGATAAGATTGATTTAAGCTTAAATTTTGTTACTCCGCTAAAACTGCAAAGGAATAGTAAGATAATAAGAGAAAACTTAACTTTTCAGGATATTTTTCGTTCTTTATTGCGTAGAATTTCACTTCTTGCTTATTTTCATTGCAAGGTTAAAGAAGATGAATTAGAAGTAGAAAAATTTTCAGATTTAATTACTAAATCACAAGAAATAAAAGTTATAGAAGATAAAACCATTTGGGTTAATTTAAGTAGGTTTTCTACTAGACAAAAACAAAAGATACCCATTGGGGGGTTAGTTGGAAAGATAAGTTTTACAGGAGATATTTCTTCTTTTTGGCCTTTTTTAGTGTTGGGAGAGTATTTGCATGTAGGAAAAAATACAAGTGTAGGTTTGGGAAAATATATTTTAATTTAAGGAGTCAACTATAAATAATGAGTAGCTGGGTCAAATTTTTCACCTTTTTTGAGCATAGCATAAAGGGTTCTCACAAGCTTATTGCAGAGAGCGATCA
>NZ_JBSRHE010000017.1:0-42628 GCF_055126295.1 Desulfonauticus sp.
AATCATAATCTCTCCAGCTTTTTTATCTGCCACTTTGTTGATACATTTACGCAAATAATCATCAATCTCTGGTTCTTGAATGGATTTTAAAAGATTGGAGTCCATGTATTCTGGCAGCACTACTTTTAACAGGTCATAACCAGTAATGATTCCCTTTAATCTTAAATCATCTTCCACCACATAAATTTGCCGTGGTGAAAGTCTTCCCATCTTGCATAATAAGGTCTTAAAACTACATTCTGGCGTAGAAAGAACCAGATGTTTCCTCATCAAATTTGATACTAACATAATCCCTCCTATTATGATAAATTAATATCGCTCATAATTCCTTTGTAATCTCCTTTTGTATAGGAAGAAAGGAGATGAAAAGAAGTTTTTTGAGTATTTTGAGCATGCCCTCTACCTTTTTTTCCATCAAAAAAAGCACCATTTGCTTCTAAGATATGTTCAATACGATGAGCAAAGGCAGAAATAAACCTTTCTCCATCACCTTCAAACTCCAAATTACCTAAAGAATATTTACCTTTTATCTTTTTGAATTCTTCTAGAGAAAGAGAATTTTCTGTTAAATCAGACTTTCCTCTAATTATTCCCCAAACTACAGTACCTGCTGGAATTTCCAGCTCTTTATCCACATCAATTATGGTATGAGGCATCACTACAGAGCCTTTACCAATTTTTAAACCATACTTATCTTTTGCTTTAAGGTATGAATTAAAACCTACAAAAACATTTTCTTCTAAGAAAGTATTGATAATCTTAGAGCCGTGTGCACTAACATTATATCCAAATAAGTAAGAATTTATAATATAACAATTTTCTTGAGCATTGGCTCCTTTGCCTAAGAACACATCTTCCAAATAGGCCTTTTGAGAAATTAACACATTTTCTCCAACCTCTACTTTACCTTTATACACAGCATAAGGAGAAGCAAAGCTACCTTGCGCTATACTTTTTTCTTCAGGTATAGTATTAAATACATTCTTAAAAGCTTCTCGTTTTCCTTCTAAGAAGTCTATAATTTCTCCTTTTAAAGAATTTTCAGCAAAACAAACATAATGTTTTAGATTATCACCATGCCTATACTTGAATAAAAACTCCGCTCCCTTAATTAAAATAGTCCCAGGTTCAACAATCTCTCCTTGCAAGTCCCCCTGCACATAGGAAAACTCACCCACTACACTTCTTGACACTATACTTAAATCCACAGTAGCCAAAGGTAAAATCAAAGAAAACCTGGTACTGGTACCATGAATATTCGCCCAATTTAAGGAAATAGTATTTTTAATTAAAAGCACTTCCAGATTTTCCAAATCATGCGAACAATTATGCACTAAAGTATCTACAAACAAGCTATCCTGTACCAGAAGTTTTTCATCCTGACAAAGGGGAACCTCTAGCTCACCTTTTTGGTATACATCTCCAGCTCTTTTTAATTCATCACCTCTTAAGTCAGAATTAATAATAATGGAATTTAGCACTTCAATTTTTCCCAAAAAATAACTTCCAGAAAGACAAGAATTCTTTGCTTGAAATCCTAAGTTTATCTCTGGAAAGGCAACACCATATACGGCATAATCAGAAATAAATTTTATCTTAGAAACATATTCCTCTAAAGAATGTAAAACCTCTCTTTTATCCAAAAGATATCCAATATTTTTAAATATAGCCTTTTTTAAATTTATATACTTTTTCATAACCAATCTCCCAACTATATTAATTTAAAGTTACAGGCATCCCCATAATAGGCCAGATAAAATAAACAGCAATTCCAACTACTACCATAAGTAAAATACTAGCTGGTATTCCATATAAGAAAAATTCACCTGTAGTAAATTGCTTGGAATCATAAGCAATAGCATTGGGAGCAGCACCAACTAAAAACAAAAAGGGCATTCCTGCTGTCACCAGAGAAGAAAAGAGAATTACTTCACCTGCCACATTTAAATAAGGAGCAATAACCAAAGCTACAGGCAAAGAGATAGCAATCGCAGCAACATTCATAATAAAGTTGGTCATCATCATTACAAAGAAAGCAATGGCCATAACAAAAACAAACCAGTGGGAATCCTGAAAGAAACTAAGCCAATGAATAGCCAGCCACTTGGCTGCCCCTGTTTCCCACAAACAAAAACCTATACTCATGGCTCCAGCAAAAAGTAAAATAATATTCCAGGGAATTTCTTCTAAGTCTTTAAGGTCTAAGATTTTTAAGATAAAAAACATGATAGTGGAAAGCAAGATAATAGCTGTTTTGTCTATAGCCTTTAACTCAGGAATAAAAGAGCGCAAAGACATAACAATAATAACAGCTAGAACAGTAAGACCGGCAATGATTTCTTGGGTAGTGATTTTGCCCAGTTTGGAATTTAGCTCTTTTGCTTTTTCTCTTAAACCAGGAATTCTATCCTTTTCTGGTTTTAAAAACACCAAGAAAAATAACCACAGCAAGAAGGTCATAAGCCAGCCTATGGGAAACATATAGTAAGTAAGTTCAAAAAAGGTAACATCCTTATTCATTATTTCCTTAAAAAATCCCAGAGCAACAGCTCCTCTAGCTGCACCAAGTAAAGTTACAATACTTCCTGCTCCTGCCACATACGCCATACCTATAAATAGGGCTTTACCAAATTTAGTTGGCTTATTGCCTTCTCCATAGAGGGCATAAATGGCAATTAAAAGAGGATAAATAGTGGCTGCTACTGCAGTATGCGCCATCACATGGGTCATGGCAGCAGTCAAAATAAAAACTCCCAGTAGAATCATGCTTGTTTTCTCACCGATTAGCATAAGCATTTTATAGGCAAGCCTTTTGGTAAGCCCGGTTTTGGTAAAAACCATACCAATAACCAAGGAAGCAAAGATAAAGAGTACTGAAGGATCCATAAAATCTTTAAAAGCTACTTTTGCCGGACGAATGAGAAACATGGCCTGAAGCACACCAATAGCCAAACTGGTTACGCCAATAGGTACAACCTCAAAGACCCACCAGGTACCTGCTAACAAGAAAATAGCTAAAGCACCCTTTCCTTCTCTAGATAAGACAAAATGCTTACCAAAGGGATCTACAGCATCAGGAAAAGGTGGAGCTAAGTAAACTATTGTAAACAAAAAAATACCCAAAAAAATAAAAAAGGCTCTTTTCATCTCTTCTTTGTATCTATTTGCTACAGAAGTTGTCATAGTTACCTCCCTTTATTTCAAATCACATTTTTCTACTTGTTCACAAATGAAGAAGAATAAATCAATAGATCTAAGAACACCAACAAAGCTTCCATCCTCTTCTACTAAAAGTAAGGTATAGTTATTCATAACCATCTTATGCACAGCTAGATCCAGAGAATCTTCTGTAGACACCGTTTCATTAGTATCTATATCTCTAGCCACCTCGCTAGCCAAAATATTGGGAATATTTTGACATAGATTTTCTAAAGGATGAGCCCATAAATCATAGTTTTTTAAAATAGAAAGAACAAAATCCTCACTATAACCAAATCTACTCAAATCCACATCTGAAACATCCTTGTACTTGGGTTCAATTCCCCGCAAAATGTCTAAAATACTTATTTTTCCTATAAATTTTCCCCTATCATCAGTGATAAATACTGTGGAGTGAAAATTGGCATTTTTTTCTTTTTTCTCTTTTAAGCTTAAAATCACTTCCAACAAGGAAGTATCCTTGTTCACAACTAAAAACTCATCTAAAGGCACAACTAGTTTTTTGACTTTTAGATTTTTCATTATCCCTCCTTTTTCAATAAATTACTTACAAATATTTTTAATTTAGAGCAATCCAAAGGATACTCTAGTTCTGCCAATTGTTTTTCTCTTACAAAATCTAAGTTAGACTGAATATAGTTTTCATCTCTTAACATTAAGATGGGCAAATGAGGAAAAGACCTGTGCACAAAGTTTACAAGCTTGGGACCTTCTGGAGCTATTGAAACAAAATCCACAATTAAAAGCCTTATTTCTAACCCGCTTTCTATTTTTTCCAGCAAATCCCACACTTCACTGAAAAACATTACTGGTCCATATCCGGCCAGTTTACTTTCCATAACTTTGAATAATTTTTTATTTTTACTAAAAAAACAAATACTCATCAGGATTACCAGTATACCTTGAGAAAATAATCACAAATCCTTAACAAAAGTCATGCCAAAACAATAAAAATACATAGTTTTCAATAATTTAATAGAAGTACCTCCCTATTCAGCAAAACCATAAGAAACAAAAAGAAACAACAAAATAAAACTTTTTGAAACAAATGAGACAAAAAGAACATTTCAAAAACTTGACTTTTCAAACTGTATTTTTCATAAAGTGTAATTAAAAAAGGAGGTCAAACATGAAAAAGTGGCAAGTGTTTTTATTTATACTATTTTTACTTGGCAGCGTTAAGGTCGGCCTGGGAGAAGACTTCCCCTCACCTGAAGGAAAAGCTCTGTGGCAATACATAACCAGGGTCTCACCCTATAAAAATTGGAGCTTTTGGCCCAATCATCAAGGGCTTCAGCCTGGCAAAGCCCCGCACGGCCCTTTGCATAAGATATTTGTAAACTCCAGGGGAATAGAGAGTAAAAAAGCTCCTGTTTTGGATAGGACCATTGTGGTTAAAGAAAATTATGGTAAAGATAAGCAACTCAAGGCAATTACAGTTATGTACAAAGTTAAAGGCTATGCGCCCCAAAGCGGGGATTGGTTTTGGGTAAAGTATTCACCTCAGGGTAAGATAGACAAAGAGGGCAAGGTAAAGGGATGTATTGGCTGTCACCAAATACATAAGTATAACGATTACATATTCTTACATCAATTTAAATAAGGAAGAATTATGATTTACCTTCATCCTATTTTCCAGCTTTTGGCTATTTGTTTTGGGTTATATGCCCTGTTTTTGGGTATAAACAGGATAAAAAGCCTGCACTTTCAAAAGCCTGTTCCCTTTTTATGGAAACGGCATGTATTAGTAGGAAGCATAGCCTTAATTGCTATGCTTTTAGGTACCTTGGGAGGAAGTATTATTTTGTTTCTACTCTGGGGAAAGGTATTTGTGGCTGGCACTCATGCCAAGGTGGGATTAGTGATTTTATTTCTTTTAATTGTAGGCCTTATTAGTGGTTATATTTTGCACTTTCACAAAAAGAAAAGAAAATTTTTACCTCTTTTACATGCTGCTAACAATTTACTTATTTTGTTGTTAGCTCTCTGGCAAATAAAGACAGGCTGGGACCTTTTAGCTATTTTTTAACCAAAGGGGCAAAAGCCCCTCTGGTTATTTTTTAACTATGACCAAATCACCTTGCTCTAAGCTGACCAGTACCTGGTCACCTTCCTGCACTCTACCTGCAATAATCTCTTTAGCCAGCTTGGTTTCCACATGATGAATAAGGTATCTTTTAAGAGGTCTGGCTCCGTAAACCGGGTCATAGGCCTCTCTAGCAATAAGCTCTTTGGCTTCAGGAGTGATTTCCAGGGTAATTTTCTTGTCTTTTAGCCTTTCTCTTAGCTCATCTAACAGGAGTTCAATAATCTGCTTGATTTCTTCCAAGAGTAAAGGTTTAAACAACACAATCTCATCAATCCGGTTTAAAAACTCAGGTCTAAAGTGGGACTTCACTACAGACATTACCTGCTCTTCCACTCCAGGTTTCAACTCTCCATTAGAAGTAATACCCTCTAAAAGATAATTGGCTCCCAGGTTAGAGGTCATAATAATAATCGTATTTTTAAAATCTACTATTCGACCATGACTATCAGTAAGGCGTCCATCGTCCATAATTTGTAATAAGATGTTAAAAACATCTGGATGGGCCTTTTCCACCTCATCAAAGAGCACCACAGAATAGGGTTTTCTGCGTACAGCTTCTGTGAGTTGTCCGCCTTCTTCATAACCCACATATCCAGGAGGAGCACCAATAAGCCTGGCTACAGTGTGTTTTTCCATATATTCTGACATATCAATACGAATCATGTTTTCTTCTGTATCAAAGAGGGTCCTGGCCAGAGTCTTACAAAGTTCTGTCTTACCCACTCCAGTAGGACCTAGGAAGAGAAAAGAACCAATGGGTCTTCTGGGGTCTTTTAAACCAGATCTGGCCCTTAAAACTGCATCTGCTACAGCCCGTACAGCTTCGTCCTGGCCTATTACCCTTTGATGCAAGACATCTGCTAATTTTAACAACTTTTCTCTTTCTGACTCAACAAGTTTGGTTACAGGAATACCTGTCCATTTAGAGACTATTTCTGCAATATCATCAGGCCCAACTTCTTCCTTGAGCAAGGTCTTGCCATCCTGACTTGCTAAAGCCTCTTCCTTTTCCTTTAACTCTTTTTCCAATTGAGTTAGTTTGCCATATCTAAGCTCAGCAGCTTTATTCAAATCATAGGCCCTTTCAGCTGCTTCTATTTCCAAACGAGTTTTTTCTATTTCTTCCTTTAGTTTTCTTAAGGAGTTAATGGCTTCTTTTTCTTTTTCCCATTGGGCCAGCAAACTCGCCTGTTTTTCCTTTAACTCAGCTAAATCCTTACCTATCTTTTCCAGGCGTTCTTTAGAGGCAGTATCCTTTTCTTTTTTCAAGGCCTCTTGCTCTATTTCCAGCTGCATAATTTTGCGATTGATTTCATCTAGTTCTGTAGGCAAGGAATCGATTTCCGTTCTAATTTTAGCTGCAGCTTCATCAATAAGGTCAATGGCCTTATCAGGTAAGTTACGGTCAGTAATATAACGATGGGAAAGGGTAGCAGCAGCAACCAAAGCACTATCACTTATTCTTACACCGTGGTGGACCTCAAATCTCTCCTTTAACCCTCGCAAGATAGAAATGGTATCCTCTACTGAAGGCTCGTCCACAAACACAGGTTGAAAACGCCTTTCTAAAGCAGGGTCTTTTTCTATGTACTTTCTGTATTCATCTATCGTGGTTGCGCCAATACAGTGTAATTCTCCTCTAGCCAGCATGGGCTTTAAAAGGTTGCCTGCATCCATGGCTCCTTCGGCTTTACCTGCACCCACAATGGTATGAATCTCATCAATAAACAAAATAATTCTACCCTTGGACTCTTCAATCTCTTTGAGTACTGCCTTTAACCTTTCTTCAAACTCTCCTCTAAACTTGGCTCCAGCAATAAGCGCTCCCATATCCAGGGCAAAAATGGTCTTATCCTTAAGGCCTTCTGGAACATCTTTTCTCAAAATCCTTTGGGCAATACCTTCTACAATAGCAGTCTTACCCACGCCAGCTTCACCAATGAGCACAGGATTATTTTTGGTCCTTCGGGATAGAATACGAATACAGCGCCTAATTTCGCTATCTCTTCCAATAACCGGGTCTAATTTACCTTTGCGTGCTTCTTCTACCAGGTCTCGACCATACTTTTTCAGGGCATCATAGGTGCTTTCTGGATTATCAGAAGTAACCCGTTGATGTCCTCTTATCTCTGTAAGCATACTTAATACTTTATCCTTATCCAATCGAAAGGTATTGCAAACCCTGCCCACTCCAGTACTTGGAGGCTCATCTAATAGGGCTAACAACAAGTGCTCCACACTCACATATTCGTCTTGCATTTTTTTGGCTAAATCTTGAGCAGCCAAAAGGATGTTGTTCACCCTGCCTGTAACATAAATCTGCCCGGGTTGGACTCCAGGGCCACTAACCCTTGGAAGTTTCTCCAGTTCAGACTTTAACGAGTTTTTTACAGCCTCCGGGTCATAGCCTGCCCTTTCCAGAATCCTGGGAACCAGGCCATCTTCTTGCCCAAGTAGAGCATAAAACAAGTGCTCTGCATCTATTTGCTGATGTCCAAAGCGAATTGCTTCCTTTTGGGCCTCAGCAATAGCTTCTTGTGATTTTTGAGTGAATTTGCTTATATCCATAATTTCCTCCTTGTTTTTCAATTTAAAATACTGAAAATTTTCTCAACCTCTCTTCCAGGTCTTCTATTCGCTCCAGCAAGTCCACAATAATCATTCCAGCCAGAGTGGAAATCTCCAGGTCTCGGCAGAGGCGAAGTAGTTTTTGCACTCTTAAAACTTCTCTTTCCGGGAACAGATAGTTATTCTCTCCCACGCATTCACAGCGAATCCAATCCATTTCTATAAGTTCTTCCAGGCGCAAGGGGTTGATGCCTGTCCTGGATACAAATTCTTGCCAGCTTAATTTTTTGCTTGGATAAGGTTGAGATATGGTCTTTATCTCTATGTTAACCATTAATGCTTCCTCCTAGGCTCTGGGATTAAAACTGGAAATACTGGCCAATTCTTTCCACAACCTCTCCTCTTGAGCACTAAGCTTTTTAGGGGTCTTAATGACAATTTCCACCAATTGATCCCCTTTATTTACTCCTTGCCCTAGCCCTTTGCCTCGCAATCTAAGCTTTTGGCCACTGCTAACTCCCTTAGGAACCTTTAACTCCACTTCTCCCGCCAAGGTAGGTACTTTAACCTTGGTGCCCAACACTGCTTCCCAGGGAGCAAGAGGTAAACGATAAAGAATATTGTTATCTTCTACTTTAAATAAGGGATGAGGCAATATTTTTACCTTTAAGTACAAATCTCCACTAGGCCCACCTCCAAGACCTGGCTCTCCCAATCCCTTTAGCCTGATTTTGCCACCATCTTTAATGCCTGCAGGAATATTTACCTTTACTGTTCTTTGCTCCAAACCTCGTCCCAGAGTAATGGTCTTCTCTCCACCCAGGAAAGCTTCCTCCAAAGAGAGTTCTAAAATAGCCTCCTGGTCCTGACCTCTGGCTGAATAAAAATTATCAAAGCCATAACTTCTCTGCCTGGAAGACCTGGAACGCCTACCCAAGCCACCAAAAAGGGTCTCAAAAAAATCACTAAAGCCACCCAGGTCTTCAAAACCAGAACCACCACTTCGAAACTCAAAATGAAAGTTTTCAAAACCTGGAGGTGGCTCAAAGTTTTGCCCATGTTGCCAGTTGGGCCCTAAAGAGTCATAGAGCTTTCTCTTTTCAGGGTCTTTTAAGACCTCATAAGCCTCATTTATCTCCTTAAACTTCTCTTCTGCTTCTTTATTATTGGGGTTTAAGTCTGGATGATACTTTTTTGCCAACTTTTTATAGGCCCTGGCAATTTCCTCTTGAGAAGCACCCTTGTCCACACCCAAAATTTTATAATAATCCTTATACTCCATACCCTCTTATTCTCCTGTAAAAATTCTTTATTTTAAAGAAGTTATAAACTGATAAAAAATAAGACCGGAGAAAAAAGAGTCAAGATATTTGGCACGATTTTTGAGTGATTTTAAGAAAAGTCTTTTAGGGCCTTGGCCCGAAGAGAGTGCAAGATTGCCCCTGATCTGGAACCCAAGTTTTGATGGGCTGGAGGAAGTTTTACCCTTTGAATCACTTTTAAGTCCTGTAAGGCTTGCTCCAAATAATCTATCCCCTGATCCAAACGCACCAATTTAAAAAAAGGCTCAAAGATTTCCTGAGGTAAACTCAAAAGCAACTTTACCCTGGTTCCAGGTCTTAAGCTGGTATACTTTCCAGCTAGCATGTGATACCTGCAGGCAATAGCTCCATATTTAAGCATTTTTTTGGGCAAGGGTAATTTTTTAGCCAAATCTTTTAAAACTGTCCTTCCTTTTTCCTCGTGACCATAGTGATGGGGAAGAAGCTCAGCAGGAGTTAGAACTTTTCCCAGGTCATGACAAAAGGCCAGCCAGGCCCCCCAAAAATCAGGAGCTAAGGCATCCATAAGGTTCAGGGTATGTTCCAGCACGCTTTCTGGATGATATTGTTTAGGTCCTGCTGGAATAAAGGCACTTTCCTGAAGTTGTGCAAACCAGAAGTTAAAGCCACCTATAAGATTTAAAAAACGAAAAAAATTACCTGGTTTTTTAGCCTGCAAAGCCTTAAACAGCTCTCCCCATACCCTTTCAGCACTAAGAGTTTTTATCTTTTCACTTTTTAGCACAGACCAGGAAATATAAAGGAGAGTTGAGTGCAGTTTAAACTCCGGAAGTTCAGACCAAAACCTAGCACTTCTGTATACTCTAAGCGGGTCTTGAAAAAAATTCTTCTTCTCAATGGGTCTAAGAAGTTTATTTTCCAAATCTTTTAAGGCTAAAGGATGGGCATAAAGTTTATTCTTCTGGTCCAGGGCCAGGGCATTTATGGTCAAATCCCTTTTCCCAAGCTCCTCTTCAATGGAAGCACTGGCGCTTAAAGTGTATTCATCTCTTCCCAGCAAAAAAACAGCTTTGCCTTTTCCCACTTTTTTGGCCCGGGGAAACCTGGCTAAAAACTCCTCTTCTGTAGCCTGCAACACTACAAAATCCTTATCCTTTTCTGGTCTTTGTAAAAGCCTGTCTCGGACACTGCCACCGATTAAAAATACCTGCATTTCTTTTACCTTGCTTTTTACCCAGAGCTTCTTTAAAATTTCCTATAGAGGTAATTATGAAGAATCTCAATGTGTTAATCCTGGATAAAGACCCTTACTTTCTGGAGACTTTAAGTAAAAGACTGGCCCTAAGAAAGTTTCAACCTTTTTCCAGTCAATCCTTTTCCAGTGCCCTTAGTTTATTAAATTCTCAACAATTCGTTCTCTTGCTGCTAGATACTGAATTTTTAAGCTCCCAGGACGATTTTAATTCTCTCCAACAAATAGTAGCCACCCACCCCTATCTAAAAATAGCCCTTCTAACAGGCAAAAATAAAGAAAACTTCTCCAATCCCCTAAAACTCCCCACTTTTCCCAAAGAAGATTTGCGGGATTTCTGGGAATTTTTACGCTCCTTTCAGCCAATAAATATTGAAGAAAAGTCCACAGAAGCAGAAACTCCTTCTTCCAGAATTCCTTGGATTATTGGAGAAACGCCGCAAATTCAAGAATTGAAAAAAAAGCTCAATAAAATAGCAGTGCTGGATTGTCCGGTTTTAATCATAGGTGAAACAGGAACAGGAAAAGAGCTTATCGCCAAAACCATTCATCGCCTAAGCTTTAGAAGTAAAGAAAAATTTATTGCTATTCACTGTAGCACCTTTAATCCAGAAATATTGTTTAGAGAAATCTTTGGAGAAGAATATCAATATTCCAATCAACAGACTAGAAAACGAAAGGGATTGCTGGAAGCTGTTAATAATGGAACTTTATTTTTACATGAAATAGAAGAATCTCCTTTAATGATTCAAAGCATGCTTCTAAAGTTCATAGAGCATAAAATCTTTATTCCCTATGGGGGAAATGAAGAAATAAAAGCAGATGCAAGAATAATTGCAGCAACCAATAGCAATCTTCAGGAAAAAATAAAAGCAGGAAAATTTAGAGAAGATTTATACTATCGCCTAAATGCTGTATCTCTGGAATTACCTCCTCTTAGAAAAAGAAAAGACGATATTCCTTTACTTGCCTATTACTTTTTAAATAAATACTCCAAGGAATTTAAAAAGAATATAACTAAAATTTCTGCCCAGGCCCTCTACAAATTAAAGGAATACGACTTTCCAGGCAATGTAAGGGAATTAGAATATCTAATAGAACGGGCAGTTATTTTAGCTGAAGGTGAGGAAATTGATACCATTCACTTTCCTTCTCGCTTTAAAAGCGCAATGACTTCTTTTAGGGTAGACAACTTTAAACCCCTGGCGGAAATAGAAAAGGAATATATTTTGCGAGTCTTAAACTATACCAAAGGAAATAAAGTAGAAGCAGCTAAAATACTTGGAATAAGCAGGACATCTTTGTGGAGAAAACTAAAAAACTATAATCTTCCAGAATAAGACCAAAGGGAGGTCTTGACCTCCCTTTGGTTATTCTTCACCTTTTTCTATTTTTTCAGCATCCTCTAAGTCGCCATGCGTGGCCAGCCCAGCAGCAGCCATGGAATCTTCTACCTTATGAGCTAGTTGTTTTAAATAATCCCAAAAACTAGGCATATCAGCCTTGTCAAAATATTCAGACTCTAAGGCATTGGTAGCTTCTTTAACTTTTTCATTACCAAAACCGGTAAGTAAAATGGTATGCAGTTTAGGATCAAATTCTCTCAATCTCTTAATGGTCTCAAGCCCATCTAAACCTGGCATTTTTAAATCCACTACTGCTGCATAAAAGTGTTCTTTTTTAGCCAGTTCTAAAGCTTCTTCTCCCGAAGTAGCTGTAACTGGTTCAAAACCTTTTAATTTCACTCTTTCGGCAATAGAGTTTAAAAATTCTTGCTCATCATCAACCAATAAAATCTTAATTTTCTTTTTTGGAGACATAACTATCCCTCATATTTTATAGGTTTAATGCCCACCACTTCCCAAAAGTCCAGAAGCAGCTAAAGCCAGCACCAAAATTTCTGCAATTACAATAGTAGCATAAATTTTATCTTTCTTTTTCACATAACCAAAGAACAACACTATATAACATATTATAGTAAGTAAGGCCAAAAAGGCAATACCTAAAAAGTTGATAAAATCACCTTTATTTAGCAAAAAAAGCCAATTCCAGCCTTGGGGAGAATTGGTTATTTCTCTATACTCAGCAACCCCTTTATGCCAGTTTTGGACCACCAAATTTACATCCACATGCGGAGGCAAGATGTGGGCAAGATAGATTATGTAGGTAAGAGTCATAAGCAAAATGCCACCCCAAGCACCCCAAAACAAAATATTGGCATAGGTTATCTGCTGGGGCATAGGCTTAATCATTTCTTCTAATCTTTTATCCATTTTTTACTCCTTAAATCCATATTTTTCGATTATCCAATAATATTCCAGCCCATACCTTTGTCTATGGCTTTAAATCCAGCAAAGATTAAAACTCCAATAACCATATAACGAATAAACTTGGGTTTAGCTACAGCTAAAATTTTAACTCCCAAAAAGGAACCCAGCATAAGTCCAATAATGGAAGGAATGGCCATTAAGGGAATCACACAGCCTTTATTCAAATAAATCCAGGCTGCAGAAGTATCAGTAATAGAAAGTAAAAACTTACTGGTAGCTACAGAAATTTTCAAAGGTACACCCATAACCAGATTTAAAACTGGAACATTAGCCCAGCCAGCTCCAAGCCCAAACATACCAGCCATAACTCCAATAATAATAAATAAAAGAAAACCAACCAAGGTTCTATGGGTTTTCCATTCTACAATTTCTCCAGTACCCTCTTCTTTATAAGCACCCTGAAGTCCAAGGGCTAAACCCAAAGCATCTTGCTTTGTTACTACAGGTTTTTCTGTGTTTTTGGAACATAAAAGCAAAATGGCAATACCCATAATAGTAATACCTAAAGCCACTTGCACATAAGCAGGATTTAAATGAGATAAATAAAGTCCAAGTAGTGCTCCCGCAATAGAGCAAGCAGAAGCAATTAGAGCAATAGGCAAGGTTAAGCGCAAGCTGGCTAAGTTTCTACGCAACAAACCAGGACCTGCGGCTAAAGCTCCTGCTAAAGCCACCATAAGTCCAGCCCCTCTAACAAAATCAATATGAAAGGGGAAAAATCCACTTACTAAAGGAACATAAAGAACGCCTCCACCTACACCAGCTAAAACTGCAATCACTCCCAAAACCAAACAAAAAAAGAATAAAATCAAAGGCCAAAACCACCAAGGCTTCCCACCATTCACAGCACCCTCTGCAGCCAAAGCAAAAAGAGGACTAGCCAAAACCAGACTCAAGGCTAGCAACAATTTCTCAAAGATTTTCTTTACCATAGCCATCTCCTTAGCGTTAAATTATGCAACACGACCCAAACTTTATTCATTTGTGAATTTTATGTCAATAAGTTTAAGTATTACATTTTAAAACTAACCTCAAGCCATAAAGTTTCATCTTTCAACATAAGTTAAAAAGTGAAACTTAAAAATAATACTCTTGGCAGACTTTTTTTGCTTGTCAAAAAATATTTTTTATTTTTATTATTTTTAATAATTACCAACTATTATTAAAAGAGAGGTACCCCATGACTCCTAAGCCCAAAATTTTAATTATTGATGACGAAAAAGACTACTTAGAGACTTTAACGGAACGACTTAAGTTAAGGGGATTTGACTGTCTCATGGCCTTAGACGGAGAATCAGGATTAAAAGTGTTAGCTGCGGAAAAGCCTAAACTTGTTCTTCTGGACCTAAAAATGCCTGGACTAAGTGGACTAGAAGTGTTAAAAATAATCCGCGAACAATATCCTCAAACCAGGGTCATCATTATTACCGGACATGGCTCAGAAAAAGAAAAAAAGCTTTGCCTGGAACTGGGGGCAGTAGAATGCTTTAACAAACCTGTGGATTTTAAGGTATTAATTAAAAAAATAAAAGAAATTTTATAAAATTAAAATGTTAAAAAAAATTATACAGCAAATATCTCCTCCTTTTTTGAAGGGAACTAATATCTATAAAGAAGAACAAGAACTTTTTAATTACCGCAATTTATGGATAGGCGTAATACTCCTAATCTCTTTTGTCTCTATACTCCCTCTTCTCATCCTAACCTTCCTGAATTTAAACATCTATGAAAAATATATCCAGGCAGAAGTCGAGTATCCTTTAGTTCGCCTTATATCCAATACTCAAAAGTCAATTAACTTCTTTATTACTCAAAAAAAATCAGCTTTAAAATTTATTGTACTAAATACCCCCTATGAAGAAATAAAAAAAACTTCTGTCTTAGGTAAAATATACTTAGATTTAAAAACTTCTTTTGGCAATATCGTAGATTTAGGTATAATAGATTCTCAAGGGATACAAATAAATTATGTTGGTCCTTATGAACTTAAGGGAAAAAACTACAAACAACAAGACTGGTATAAAGAAGTTTTGATTAAAGAAGAGTATATAAGTGATGTTTTTTTAGGTTATAGAAATACCCCCCACTTTACCATATCTATAAAACAAAATATTTCTAATGGAGATTTTTTTATCTTAAGAACAACAATTGATACTTCCCAATTAATTAATCTCCTGGGCAGTTTAGAACTGGATGAGAATAGCGATGCTTTTATTTTAAATCAAAATAATGTTTTTCAAACTCCTTCAAAATTCTTTGGAGATGTTTTAGAAATTTTTTCCCCTCAAAATATAAAATGTATTCCAGATAGTAAAATTTGTGAGTTTAGCGACTCTACGGGAAAAACTTGGATTTTTGGAAAAGAAAAGATAAAAGGGACACCTTTTAGTTTTGTTTTAGTAAAAAAGCCTACCATATTGAAAAGTGGACTAAGTATATTAAAAAAAGAGACCTTAGCTACTTTAGTCTTAGGAATAGCAATTGTCTTGGTAGTAGTTGTAATTATCTCTACCAAGCTGGTCACAAAAATTTATTATGCAGATCTTAGGAGAGCAGCCCTAATTCATAAGGTAGAGCATACCAATAAACTTGCCTCTATAGGACGTCTAGCTGCAGGTGTAGCCCATGAAATAAACAATCCTTTAGCCATTATCAATGAAACTGCAGGACTAATTAAGGATATTTTTACTTTTTCCGACCAATACAAAGAAGACAAAAAACTTCTCTCTTTAATTGACTCCATCTTGAAACAAGTGGATAGATGTAGAACTATTACCCATAGGCTTCTTGGCTTTGCCAGACATATTGATGTAAAAATAGAAGAAGTAGATTTACAGACACTATTGGAAGAAGTTTTAAGTTTTCTGGAAAAAGAAGCCCAATATAGAGATATTCACGTTAACATAACCAAAACTCAAGAAATACCTCTTATTCAAAGTGATCGCAGCAAACTTCAACAAATCTTTTTAAATATAATCAATAATGCCTTTGCTGCTGTTAAGAAAGGAGGGCATATAGACATCACTCTTGACTACCTGAAAGAAAAGGACATGGTCAAAGTAGCTATTAAAGATGATGGCATTGGCATCTCCCCTGAAAACCTGAAAAAAATCTTTGACCCCTTCTTTTCCACTAAAAAAGACCAGGGAGGTACTGGTCTGGGACTATCCATCACCTATGGCCTGGTTAAAAAGTTAAAAGGGGAGATTCAGGTAGAAAGCCAAGTAGGAAAAGGTACTACCTTTTTTATTTTTCTGCCTGTAAAAGCTAAGGAGGCATAAGGAGGATTATAAATTGCGAGTTTTACTTGTAGATGACGAACAAGAATTAGTAGAAGCTCTGGTGGAAAGGCTAAAGTTTAGGGGCATTGAAGCCGATTTTGCCACTACTAAAGAAAAAGCCCTGAAATTGATTCAAGAAAAAAAATATGATGTGGCTGTGTTGGATATGAAAATGCCCAAAATCAGCGGCCTGGAAATCATGGAAGAGTTAAAAAAAATTCAACCTAAATTAAAAATCGGTTTTTTAACTGGACATGGTTCTAAGGAAGACCTTAAAGAGTGCTCTTTAAAAGGCGGGTGTTTTTATCTGGTAAAACCAGTTGATTTTGAAGACTTTTTTAATAAACTAAAAGAACTAGAGGAAAAATAAATGGACCTATCCAATCCTTTATGGGACTTAATTCAAATCAAAGGACAAATAACGGCCAGTATTTCCCATGAGCTAAAAAATTGCCTAGCTATTATTCAGGAAAAAAGTGGACTTTTAGAAGACCTTATAGAGTTAAGTGAAGAAGATAATAATACTTTAAGCCTGGAAAAAATAAAAGAAATTACAACTTCTATCTTCAATCAAACAGTAAGAGCCAACAAGATTGTGCAAAACCTGAATAAATTAGCCCACACTCCAGACGACAAATGTCTCAATATAGACATAAGTGAATATTTAAGTTTAAGCCTTAGTGTCTATAAAAGAATAGCAGACATGAAAAATATAGAATTAACTTTAACTTCTCCAGAATCTTTCCAATACTCTACTCAACCCTTTATTTTTTTAGGTCTGATTATATCTATCTTAAACGATTTTACTCAACAAGAAGAAAATAAAGAAAAAAAACTTTCTTTTCTGGTCAAGAAAAACAAAATTTATATAGAACCACAAATTAAAGTAAGTTCCAAAAGTGAGCAAATAGCTAGCCTGTTAAACATTACACTGGAAGAAAAAAACAACACTCTTTGTATAAACTTAACTTAAATCTAAAAACTAAAAGGAGATTAACTTATGGAAAACACTAAAGTTTTAATCGTAGATGACGAAAAAGAGTTTTGTGAAACCTTGGCTGAAAGAATGAAAGCTAGGGGACTAGAGGTCTTAACCGCCACCTCAGGAGATGAAGCCTTAAAAAAACTTCAAGAAAAAAATGTGGATACTATCATTTTAGATTTGGTTATGCCTGGCATGGATGGCTTGGAAACTCTTCAAAAAATCAAGAGTACTATGCCAGAGCTACAAATTATTCTCCTGACAGGGCAGGCCACAGTAAAAAAGGGAATAGAAGCCATGAAACTGGGCGCTTTTGATTTTGTGGAAAAACCTGCAGACATTCAACAACTTTTATCTCTAATCAAAGAAGCCAAAAACAAGAAAATGATTTTAGTGGAAAAAAAGAATGAGGAAAAAATAAAATCCATTTTGCAAGAAAAAGGATGGTAACCCTTACTTGTTACTAATTTGTTCCTACTTTTTAGCAAAAATATTAGGAAAGAAAAATTTAGTTGCTATATTTATGGGGCTGGTTATAAAGTAAAGAAAAATATTCTTGCACAAGGAGAAAAGGGAGAATGAAATTTCTAAAAAAGTCCATTGGTCTAAAGGTGGGGGTAATTTCTAGCTTAATTTTAATTATTATCTTTTCCCTTCTCTTTATTACCAATTATTCCAGGCAAAAATCCTCTTCTATTGCTTCCATTAAGGAATCAGCCCTAAAATTATCTGACCTGCTTTTAAAAGCCATTGAAGAACCCATGACCACGGGTGATGACGAAGGCACAGAGAAAAAATTTCTCCAGCTGGGCAAACAATACCCAGATATTCACATCTATCTTACAGATTTTAGAGGCGATATCTGTTATGCCACCAAAAAGGAAGAAGAGCGTAAATCTTACTTAAAGGACCTTCCTAAAGACTCTAAAGTGCAAGAATTGGTAAAAGCCAGCCTAAAAACAGCAGGCACATACAATACCATAGCAGAAATGGAGGGCATACCCTTTTTGTAAACATTACTTCAATAAAAAATGAACCCTCCTGTTATCACTGCCATGGCAAAAGTGAGCCCATTTTGGGAAGCTTGATTGTAGAGCAAAGCATTGCCAAAGAAATAACCACCCTGAACACCAACCAGATCATTTCTGGAGGAATTACTGTTGGAGGGCTCATTTTCCTGGTAGTTGTTTTAAATATCTTTTTACGCAAAACAGTGGTGGAAAAAATAGTGTTGGTCTCTGACACTGCTCAAAAAGTAAGTCAGGGAGACCTTACTGCAGAAGTAAAAGCCAACTGGGAAGACGAACTGGGTATTTTAGCTAATTCTATCAATACCATGGTTAAAAACATGCGAGGCCTTATTGGAGAGGTGGTATCTGGAGTAAATATTCTGGCAGATTCCTCCAGTGAGCTCAATCAGGTGTCCAAAGAACTGGTGGATATAGCCGAGGAAAATGCTCAAAAAGCCAATTTGGTAGCCACAGCTTCAGAGGAAATGAGTGTGAACATGAACAATGTAGCTGATGCAACCAGGGAAACCACCAACAACATCAACACTGTGGCCAGTGCTGCTGAAGAAATGAGCGTTACCATCAATGAAATTGCTGCCAACACAGGAAAGGCCAAGGAAATTACCAATCATGCTGTAGGTATTGCCCAGGAAACTTCCACAGAAGTAAATGAACTGGGAGTGGTTGCCCACGAGATTAATACCGTGCTGGAAACCATAAACGCCATTTCTTCTCAAACCAACCTCCTGGCCTTGAATGCCACCATCGAAGCAGCCAGAGCAGGAGAAGCAGGTAAGGGCTTTGCTGTAGTAGCCAATGAAATTAAAGAATTGGCCCAGCAAACAGCCAAGGCAACTGAAGATATTAAAAATAAAATTCAAGGTATTCAAAGTGCTACAGATAAGACCGTAGGACAAATTGGTAAAATCCTGGAGGTAATCCAGGAAGTGGATGAAATTGTCACCACCATAGCTGCTGCCATTGAAGAACAATCCGTAGCCACCAAAGATATTGCAGAAAACATTGGAATAGCTTCCAGTTCCCTGGAAGAAATAAATAACAATGTGGATGAAGCCTCTAATGTTGCGCAAGATACAGCCAAAGATATTGCTGCCATTAACGAATCTGTAGGCGAAATGAGAGAAAACAGTAATACAGTAGCTTCCAGTGCTAAAGAGTTGCAAGATTTAGCTGCCAAGTTAAAAGAACTTATTGCTAAATTCAAGGTATAGACTTTATTAAAACTAAAAACAAAGAAAAAAAGGACATCTAGTATACTAGATGTCCTTTTTTCTTAAATAAAGAGTAAAAATAAAAATATTGTTTAAAATTATACGAAACAAATAATCTCAAAATATTTTTTTAATTTAAATTAAGCCCTTATAAAAAAATGGGTATAGCAACAGACATTATTCTTATCATCGTTACTGCTTTTTTTTGCGGTTTACTTTTACAAAAACTGGGACAACCACTCCTTTTAGGATATATTTTAGCAGGAGTTATTCTAGGACCCTATACTGGCGGATTAACCATCTCAGGTATAAGGGAAATTGAACTATTAGCAGAAATTGGAGTAGCCCTACTCTTGTTTGCCTTGGGACTAGAATTTTCCTTTAAAAAGCTTCGAGCAGTGAAGTGGATTGCCTTGTTTGGAACTCCTCTTCAGATGTTGCTCACTATTGGACTTGGTTTTGGAGTGGGACAATTTTTTGGTTTAGATTGGAAATCATCCCTTTGGCTTGGTGCTTTGACTTCTCTTTCCAGCACCATGGTAACTCTTAAATCTTTAATGGCTCAAGGCTGGATGGGTACTCTTTCCAGCAAAGTTATGATAGCCATGTTAATTGTTCAGGACCTAGCAGTAATTCCCCTGATGATTATTCTCCCTCAGCTAAATAATCCCGTTATAGATTTATCTACCTTAGGCTTTGCTGTTTTAAAAGCCACTGTTTTTATTATAACTATGGTTTTATTGGGGACACGCATAATTCCTAAGTTTATCTCTTACATTGCCAAGCTTGGTTCCAGAGAATTATTTCTTTTAGCTATTACAGCTGTGGGGCTTGGAGTAGGTTATCTTACTCACTTAGTTGGACTTTCCTTTGCCTTTGGAGCCTTTGTAGCTGGTATGGTTTTAAGTGAATCAGATTATGGGCATCAGGCCTTAAGTGATATTATACCCTTACGAGACCTTTTTGGCCTTTTATTTTTTTCCTCAGTGGGAATGCTTTTTAATCCTAAGTTTTTACTCAGTCATATCCAGGAAGTTATCTTATTACTTTTAGTAGTTTGTATAGGAAAGGGCATAATCTTTTCCCTTATTTCCCATATTTTCAAATATCGGAATGTAATACCCTTGGCCCTTGGATTAGGGCTATTTCAGGTGGGGGAATTTTCTTTTGTCTTAGCTAGACTTGGAGTATCTACTGGCTCAATAAATAATGAGCTCTATTCTCTTATCTTAACTGTAGCTATTTTATCCATGGCCATAACTCCCTTTATCTCAAGCCAAACTGCCAGACTTTATGCCCTAAAAAAACGCTGGTTTAAACATGAACAACTGGAAACTTCAAATCTTTCTCCCAAAGAATACGCCAACCATATTGTAATTGCAGGAGGTGGCAGAGTAGGTTCTCAAATTGCCCAAATTTTACAACGCTTCAATATGGAGGTTATAATCATTGAGCTCAATCACAGACGCTTTGAACAGGCAAAAAAGGAAGGACTACCAGTCATCTATGGTGATGCAAGCCAAGATATAGTACTGGAAGCAGCCAAAATTCAAAAAGCCAACCTTCTTATCTTAACCATGTCTGATTTAGTAGCAATCAAAGCCATTATTGCCCAGGCTAAAAATTTAAATCCAAAAATTAAAATTATCAGCCGAGCTGCTGGACCTGACTACCTGGAAGTATTGAAAAATCTTGGAGTTTTGGAGGTGGTATTGCCTGAGTTCGAAGCCAGTCTAGAAATCACACGCCAGGCTCTACTAAATTTAAACATTCCTCCTACAGAAATTCAACGCCAGATTGAAAATACCCGCCAAGAACTCTATGCCAGCTTATTTAACTCGAATAAAAACTATCGTTTACTCTCTCAACTTAGGGGTGTAGAGCAACATTTTGACTTACAATGGATTAGATTATCTCCTGAAAGCCCCATAACCAATAAATCCATTGCAGAGGGTGAAATACGCAAAAATACAGGAGCATCTATTGTGGCTGTAATAAGAAAAGGAGAAATTTTTCCCAATCCTCAACCCAATTTTATTTTAAAGCCAGAAGACATAGTTGGCATCATTGGAGACGAAAAAAGCAGAGAATCCTTCTGTATTTGGGCTACAACTCCCAAAAACTAATTTTTTCTCCAAGCTTAACAACCCAAAAATCATTCCAGCCCAAAACTTACTTAAAAGCCCGCATAGAGTTTAACACAGCCAAGAGAGCCACTCCCACATCAGCAAAAATAGCCATCCACATAGTAGCTAAGCCCAGACTACCCAGAAATAAAACCAGTCCTTTAATCCCAAAGGCCAGGAAAATATTTTGCCAGATTATCTGCAAGGTCTTTTTGCTTCTACTTATGGCTTCTACCAATAAAAGTGGATTATCTTGCATTAAGACCACATCTGCAGATTCCATAGCCATATCCACGCCCTTTTCTCCCATGGCAATTCCAACATCAGCAAGCCTTAACATGGGAGCATCATTTATCCCATCTCCCACACAAGCAACAGCTTCTTTTTGGGATTTTTCTTGAAGTAATTTTTCCAGATGAAAAACCTTATCCTGAGGTAACAACCCTGCAAATACTTCCTTTATTCCCAAGTAATTGGCTATCTTTAAAGCTATCTCAGGCACATCTCCTGTAAGGAGCACATGCCTTTTTATTCCCATCTTTTGTAGTAGTTGCAAGGTCTTTTTAGATTCTGGTTTTAGTTCGTCTTCAATCACAATAGAACCTTTAAACTCCCCGGCATAAGCCAGGTAAACTTCAGTTCCAGCTTCCCCATTGCCTTTTACTGCTATCCTGTTTTCCTCTAAAAAGTCTTTACTGCCCAGAAGAACTGGTCTTCCCTTTACCTCCCCTCTTACACCCTTGCCTTCAACTACTTCCACTTTTTGTACCTCATCTTGCAAAAGAAGGCCCTTCTTCTGGGCCTCTTCTAAAATGGAGTTGGCAATGGGATGATTTACTTTGCTCTCCAATAAGGCAGCTAAAAATAATACTTCCTCTTCGCTACTAGAAGGGGCTGGTAAAATCTTTTTCACTTTAAAATTACCCTTAGTAAGGGTACCTGTCTTATCCCAAACTACAGTTTTCACCCTGCTAAGCAATTCCAGATAACTTGCTCCCTTGACCAAAATGCCCTTTTTAGAAGCTCCGCCAATACCAGCAAAAAACCCCAAAGGAATAGACAAAACCAGGGCACAGGGGCAGGAAATCACCAGAAAAACAAGTCCTCGATAAAGCCAGGTAGAAAAGGAAGCATCTCCTAAGCTTACAAGCCCCCACTTGGCCAGAAGAGGAGGTAAAAAGGCAATAAGTAAAGCCAGGCCAACCACCACAGGCGTATAAACCTTAGCCAAACGCGTAATCATCTTTTCCACTCTGGCCTTTTTAGCACCTGATTTTTCCACCAATTCCAGCACCTTGGCCAAAGCTGACTCTCTGTAGGGATGGGTCACCCTTATCTTAAGGAGGCCACTGCCATTTACGCTACCACCCAGAACCTTTTTTCCTGGACGCACTCTTTTAGGCACACCCTCTCCAGTCAAGGCCGAGGTGTCCACAAAAGAAATTCCTTCTATAACTTCTCCATCCAAAGGAATCCTTTCTCCAGGCTGAACCTCTATTATTTCCCTTACCTTTACTTCTTCTGGTGGCAACAATACTTCTGTGCCCAATCTAAGCACTCTAGCGACCTCTGGTTTTAAGGCTAAAAGAGAAGAAATGGTTCTCCTGGACTTATCTAAGGCCTTTTCCTGCAAATGCTCTCCTACTTTGAAAAATAGCATTACTGCACAGGCTTCAGCATAGGCAGCAATAAAAAAGGCTCCCATACTAGCTATGGACATCAAAAACATTTCATCCAGGATAAGTCCTTTTAATATACTTTTAAAGGCAGAAAATAAGATATCATAACCTAAAAAGAGATAACTTAAGAGATAAAGATACACGCTAAAAGAAAAGTTAAAAAAATGCTCGCTTATTAAAGCAAGTCCAAAAAACAAACTCCCCAATCCTATGCTTAAGTAAAAAGCCCTGTTCTCACTTTTTACTTCTTCTTTAGAAAGGGGAAGAGTACAACTCCCAGAAGAACAACAACTACAACCATTGGCCATTTTACCTTTCCTCCAAAATATGCTCTAAAGCCTGAGCTAAAAGCAAATACACATGTTCATCATCCAAAGAATAAAAAATATTTTTACCCTCTCGCCTGAATTTGACCAGCTTGGCGCCCCTAAGTAAACGCAATTGATGGGACACAGCAGAAACACTCATTTTCACGCTTTCACTCAGACAACATACTGCCAATTCCTTTTGCTTGAGCAAAGTGAGCAAAATCTTGAGTCTGGTGGGGTCAGAAAGAATCTTAAAAATATCTGCTAGCTCTAAAATAAGCTCTTCCCTTTCCTCTTCTTCCCCAAAATCCAGAATTTCCAAATCTTCAGCCCTAAGCCCATGCTTACACTTACTCATTCTCTCACTCCAAAATAAAACATTTGAACATATATTCAAACGTTGAATAATTATTTTCCCTTTCAGGGTCAAGAAAAATATTTTCTAAAAAGACTATTTTTCAATTTTAAGTAAAAATAAGTTGTTGAATATTGCTTTTTTTTAATTAAACTAAAAAAATGAAAATCATTATTCATCGCAAGGCCTTAAAATACCTGGAAGAACGCCAGGCTGAAGATATTAGCATAACTTTAGCAGAAATAGATACCAACTGCCCCATTGGCACGGCCAAGGAGATTCGGGTGATTTTGGAAAAACCTCAAAATCTAAAATCATATCGCTGGAAAAAAGTGGATAATTACCACTTCTTTATAGATAGAAGACTTAGGGAAATCGGTCCCATTGTTTTAAAAAAACAGGGATTCTGGAAATTTAGCTCTCTATATGTAGAAGGATTGCAAGTGCCTCTATAAAATAGCCAATCACCTCTTTGTACAGGGGAGGTAAAATTAAAAGGAGGGAGGTTTTTTATTATGAACTCGTTACTGTTAGCTCTGTTGGTAGGTGTGGGCTATGTTGTAGCCTATAACACCTATGGAAGGTTTTTGGGTAAAAAAATCTTTCAACTAGCTGCAGACAAAGTCTGCCCATCTCATGAACTAAGGGATGATATTGACTTTGTCCCTACCAACAAACACGTTCTTTTTGGTCACCACTTTACTTCCATTGCTGGTTTAGGACCTATTGTAGGACCAGCAGTAGCCCTAATCTGGGGTTGGGTCCCAGCAATGATCTGGGTTTTTGTTGGTTCTATATTCTTAGGAGCAGTACATGATTTTGGAGCCTTAATTGTCTCCCTAAGACACAATGGCCGCTCCATTGGAGATATTTCTGGCGACCTTATTTCCCCTCGGGTACGCATTCTCTTTTTGCTTATTATTTTCTTTTTACTCCTTCTGGTAATTGCAGTTTTTGCCCTGGTTATTGCCATTCTCTTTGACATGTATCCCCAGGCTGTTATTCCTGTCTGGCTGGAAATACCCATTGCTGTTATTCTTGGTTATCAGGTCTATAAAAAAGGTGCCAGCCATACCTTCTGGGGAATTATTGCGGTTATTGTAATGTACATTACTGTAGTTATTGGTGCCTATGTTCCTGTAGATTTAAAGGCCTTGGGGCTTAGTCCCAGTGGAGCCATAATCACCTGGATGATTATTCTCTATATCTACGCTTATATTGCTTCTACTTTGCCTGTACAAACCCTTTTGCAGCCAAGAGATTACATTAACTCTCACCAGTTACTCATTGCTCTGGGATTATTAGCTTTGGGAGTTATTGTTGCCCATCCCCAAATTACAGCTCCTGCCATCAATCCCAATCCTCAGGGCGCTCCTTCCATGTGGCCCTTTCTCTTTGTAATTATTGCCTGTGGAGCTATTTCTGGTTTCCACTCTCTGGTCAGTTCTGGGACTTCTTCTAAACAATGTTATTCTGAAGAAGATGCCCGTTTTATTGGCTATGGCGCCATGCTCATGGAAGGAAGTTTATCCACCCTGGTTATCATTTCTGTAGCTGCAGGACTTGGACTTGGGCTCATAACCAAAGATGGCACCTTTTTTGGCACAGAAGCCTTTACTCACTACTACTCTTCCTGGGCAGCTGTTAGTGGTTTGGGAGCTAAGATAAATGCTTTTGTGCAAGGTGGAGCCAATTTAATTGAATCTTATGGTATTCCTAAAAATATCACGGTAACTATTATGGGTGTATTTCTGGTTTCTTTTGCTGCCACCACCCTGGACACTGCTACCAGGTTGCAACGCTACATTATTGGCGAGCTGGCTATTGCCTGTAAGGTACCTGCTTTGGCCAAAAGACATCCTGCCACTATGATTGCTGTACTTACTGCCTTTATTCTGTCCTTTTACAATGGTTCTGGAAAGGGTGCTCTTACTCTCTGGCCTCTTTTTGGTACTGCCAACCAGCTCTTAGCTGGACTTGCTTTGCTGGTAATCACTGTCTATCTGGTAAAGAAAAAAATACCCACTATTTATACAGTTATTCCCATGGTTTTCATGATTGCCATGACTGGTTGGGCCATGGTTTTAAACCTGAAAAAATTCTACGCTACCCAAAACTGGATTTTAGTAATTATTGGTGGAATTATTTTCTTACTGGAAATCTGGATGATTATAGAGGCTTTTCTCCTGGTGAAAAAGCCATCTACTCCAGAAAAGGCTGTGGCCTAAAAAAACTACTGCCCTTAAAACCAAAAGCCCCTCTTAAAGAGGGGCTTTTTTTATGGACGCAACATATTTACATGGTGCATCTCATCTTCCATATCTACTAAATGACACACCTTACAGTTCAAACCAGCGCCAATGGCCCTTCTATTCTTTTGATATTGCAAGGGTTGAATATTATCCAGGTCTTGCTCATAGATGTTTTTGGCTGGATAAATAGCATGGGGAGAGCCATGACACCCAATACAAGGCAAAACTCCACTCTCATCAAAGGAATGGCGATAGAGTGCCTGGGCATTTTTAGTCCAAGCATTAAAACCTTCTTTTTTAACTGGCTTTTCATAGTCTTGATGACAGGTAAAACAATCAGGCTCATTTAGCCAGGGCTCTCTGGGCTTTATTTTTTCCAGAGAATCAACTTTTCGAGGCTTTAAATTAAGCATCAATTTTTCCACTGCTTTTCCCTTTGATTTTTCAAAGCGCAACAAACTTAAAGCATGGTCTTCCAGATAACCATGACAGGAAGTACAGTCTAACCCCCTGGCTGCATGTATTCCTCTAAGACACCCCGTACTGCCAGCTAAGCTTGCTGGATGACATTGAAAACAGGCCTCCGAACCTCTTCCAGAAAGGTAATTGGCGTGCCAGCCATGAATGGCTGCAGGCAAATTGGGCAAATGGGGTTTGCCTTTGGCTTTTAGCACAGGGTCTGGATGACAGGATTGACACAGGACAGGGCGACCTTCTTTGGCCTCTTTTAACAAATTAGTGTTATTTATCCTATCATGTACCCTTAAAACATCCTGAGCAGTTTCTTCAGAAATACCAGCACCCTCTTTTTTCCTCCAGGGACCTCCGTGACAGTTTTTGCACCCCATTTCTGTGGAAGTAGGCGCTATTACCTTGGTTGTAGCCAGAATCTTACCACTTTCTTTGTCCACAGCCTTAATGGTAAACTGGGGATAGGGGTTAAAACCTTTTTTAGAATAGGGCACTACAGGAATCAAATCCGCTCCAAAAATACCTGTTTCCTCTTCCAGCTTCATTTTACCCACAACCCTGTTGCCAGAAAGTCCTTCTCCTGGAGCAAGTTTTTTTCCAAAAAGTTTAGGAGCCACCTGCCAAAATTCAACCTCCTCTTCTGGATGCCTAAATCCTTCTTCCACCTCATAGATAACTTCAATCCCTTCTGTAACCACTTCTGGCAATTCTCCTCTTTTTATCACCAGGGCAAAAAGGTCATTGGCTGGGGGTAAAAGCACCCAATAGGGCCAGCTATCAGAAATGCAATGCATGCCCAGATTGTTCCAGGCCAAAAGCACATATTCGCTTTGGTCTTCAGCAAAAGGAGGTAGGCTTAGCTCCACAGGTTTAAGCTCTGGTTTTTCTCCAATCTCTTTTTCTTTTTTCTGTAATCCATAAACAATATACTCGGCCAGCAGTTCTTTTTCCCTTTCTGTACCTGAAAAAGGCGGCATGTACTTCAATATCTTACCCTGGCCAGTTAACTGACTAACCAATCCAAAGGGATTATCATACTTTTGGGTTAATTTTAAAATATCTCTTAAAGGTCCCCCTCTGGAATGACAGGAACTACATTCTAACTTAAATATTTCTTTTCCCAAATAAAGATTATTATTTGCTCTATCCTTATCCAACCAATAACTATTTAAAGCAAGTATTCCCTTTTTATTTACTTCTTCTAAATCCTGCACTTTTATTCCATTGGAATACATATAATCATAAATAATAAAAGGTTTTCTTGCTCCTTCTCTTAAAAACTCAAAACTTCCAATATAGATAATACCAAGAATAAGCATAATTAAAGATAAAGTTTTTTGAAAAGAGCCATTTAATCTGGAAAAATAAAAGCAAGAAACAATAATAATTAGCGGAGTTAGGTAAACAAACCAATCTAAAATATTTTTATAATATGGTGTGAGCTTGAAGATATAATTTTTCAATCCTTGGTCCAATATGTTATAATACCAAACCCCAGCCAGAAAGGTAAGTATAGTAAAGAAAACTATATATTTGGCATAATACCTGGACATCCTTACTCTGTCTTCATTTTTCAACTTAAAACTAGCAGTAACCAGGCCAAAGATAGAGGCAATGCTTAAGGCCAAAAAGGTTCTAAAAAAAATAGAAGGCCAAAAGGAAGGATTAAAAAAACCATCCCACAAATTCTTACTTTGCAGCCACTTACCTGGAGTAAGCATAAAATCTATGATACCACTAATAAAAAACAAAGAAGCCCAGGCAAATAAAAAATAAAACCAGGCCAGTAAGATGTGTTTTTGAGAATCAAGTTTTTTAAAGCCATAGTAATAGAGCAGTAAAACTATAATTTCAGCCAGGAAAAATACCCATTCAGTAGCCCAAAAAAAGACAAAATGATGAATTAAAAAGGAAGTAGCTGCAGGTTGAAGTAAAGAAATGGTAAACCAAATTCCCACTCCTGTAACTCCACCTGCTACCATGGTGAGTAATAAAAAAACAAAGCATGCTTACGGGTATACTCCAGAAGAGAAGGAGAATTTAAAGCTATAGCTTTTTTTTCAGTAAGAGCTAAAAACACTCCCCCACCCACAGCAAAATGGGCAATGTAGACATGAAAAATGCCTATTAAAGCTATAAGTAATCCTCCACCTGCAAAACCAAGCTCCCATACAGGATAAGTCATTTAACTTACTCCTCCAGCTTACTTTCTGTATAAACTTTAAAAATATAACCAAGTAAACCAGTAACCAGAACTAAAGTTATAAGGAAAAGTACAAAAGAAGAATAATCATTTTGTGAAACAAAATCATTTTCAGTTATATTATTCTTTAAATAGAAAAATCTAACTTTACTTCTAAGCAAAACCATAGATAACACTAAAAAAAACACACTATAAATAAGCTGCATAAGTTTTTGTTTAAAGGCTAAAAACAAGCTAAGTAAAAGGAAAAATATAGCTGTAGATAAATAGACAAGACTAAGTTTATCTCTCATAATACTTAAGATTACCTCTTTAGGCAGAGAAAGTAAAAACCATACCCCTATTATTACTTGCAAGAAAGTTGCTCCAACAAACCACTTAAGCCCCACTTTTACCTGTAAATTACCCTTTTTACTACCCCAAAAGGCAAAGACCAGCCCTCCAATAGCTACAGACGCAACAATAAAATGAAAATACCTGGGCAATAAGCTAGGCTCACCACTAAAAAAAAGCTTTTCTTTGAAGTAAATAGATTGCCAATGACCAGGCCTAAGCATCAAGGACATATTGCTAACAAAAATAAAGGCTATATACAAAAAAGATAAAACAACTAAGGCCAGAATAGATATTCTTACAGCAGAGCTTAGAGAATAAAATTTAAAGTCATAGAGATACAAAAGATAATAGGCCAGAATAAGCACAAAAACCACACTTAGCCAAAAGGGAGCTATCAACACAGAAGAAGTATAGAAAAATTTTGACCATAAAACCTGTAAAAACAAAAGAGCAGCCACTCCCAAATTGATAGCAAAGGCAAGCAGGGTGGGTAATCTGGAAGAAGTAAATTTTGGAATAATATCCTTATTTTTTACCTCTTCCACTAAAGTTATTATACTCCAGCCAATGACAATATTTATTAAGATAAGATGAATAAAAAAAAGAGCATGTAGAAAAAAATCAAACCAGCCTGCAGGAATAAGTAAAATACTACCTGGCATATTTAAAGACATTTTTTGCTCCTACCATCCCTTTTGTTCAAACCACCTAAATAAAAGTACACCTGCCAGCCAGAAAAGTACAATCACAATCCAGGGGTTAATCCCCAAAACCTGGGGTAAGGTAATTTTACCATAATTCCCCACAAGCAATAAAGTTTTTTGCATCCAGGGATAGATTTGAGCAAAAAGTGCTGCTCCCACTAACATTCCCAGAATTCCACTAAGGGCATCCAATCTGCCTTCTCCTATTGCTCCCAGAGAAGTGCCAGGACAATAGCCTAAAATTCCCCAACCAAGCCCAAATAAAAGACCGCCTGTAATTACACTTCCCAAAATAGTGGGTTTTAAACTGAATTTAATCAACTCCATTCCCTCTAAAAGGTATAAACCCACCATAGCTACCAGAATAGCGCTAAGCATAAATTTTACAATAGTCATATCCAAAAAACGCAAAGCAGCAATTTGCTTGTCATAGCGAATGACCTGTCCCTTTTGTAATAAAAAGCCAAACACAACACCTGTAATAAAACCATAAAATAAACTCATGCCCTACCTCCTTTTCCTGTAGAAAAGATTGGCTGAAATAATTCCGCCCACAAAAAAGCATACCAAAGCAATTAAACTGCCTACAGAAAGTTGCGCCACGCCACTCAAGCCATGGCCTGAAGGACAACCACCAGCTAATCTGGCTCCAAACATGGCTATAATCCCGCCTAAAAAAGCCCAAAGGGCTCGTTTGAGCCTACCAGGACCAAATTTTTCTGCCCACATAGGAGGAACCCAGACAATTTGAAAGGTCTTAGAGCTCAAAGCAGCCACAAAAGAACCCACCATAATGCCCAACACAAACATAACCTGCCACTCTACCTTGGGTACCTTGGCCTGAAAATAACTTAAACTAGCTACATATTCTGGAGCAAAGACCTTTTCTATCAATCCAGCTACTCGCACAAAAGAAGTGGAGGCTCCAAAAAATTTGCCACTTATCCACACCGAAAGTACCAAGGCCAACCCAGACAAACCACCGGCTAGATAAGGAGACCAGTATTTTCCTTTCATTTTTTACCTCCTGAAAGTTATCACTTTTTAAGGATAAGTTTACTTTAAAAACCAAAAAAGGCAATACTTTTTTAAAAGCTGATACTTCAATTCAATAAATTGTTTTTCTATCTTACCTCCTTGCCCTGAGGTTAAAAAGGAATTAGACTGCTAAGTAAGGGAAAATAGGAGGCAATAGCATGCTAAAAAGGGTAGAACTAGCTATTACAGGTATGAGTTGCGCCATGTGCGCTAAAAATATTGACCAGAGTTTAAAGGATTTACCAGGGATAAAAGAAGCCCAGGTAAACCTGGCTACAGAAAAACTTTCTCTTCAATTTGACCCTTCAAAGTTATCTTTAAAGCAAATTATTTCCCGTATTGAAGAGCTGGGGTATGGAGTAAAAACAGAGAAAAGAGTGCTCCAAGTGGGTGGCATGAGTTGTGCCATGTGCGTAAAGGCAGTGGAAAAGGCCTTAAGCCAGGTAGAAGGGGTCAAAAAGGTCCGGGTCAATCTGGCCTCAGAAAAGGCCTATCTTGAATTATATACTAAGGCCTATTCCTTAAAAGAACTGGAAGAAGCCATTACCAGGGCAGGATATAAGTTTTTAGGCACAGAAGAAGCAGAACTAGACCCCAAGGAACAAGCCAGGCTCCTGCAAAGACAAAAATTTAAAATTGTTCTTGGATTCATAACTGGATTTATCTTACTTTTAATTATGCACTTAGATTTATCCTGGGATAAATCCTGGCTTATGTTTTTTATTACTACACCTGTATTTGTATTTATCAGTGGTCATATCTTTAAAGCTGCCTATCGCAGCCTGAAAAATAAAAGTCTAACCATGGAAGTAATGTATTCCATGGGTATGGGTACAGCTTATCTAGCCAGTATACTTTCTACTTTTAAAGTTTTGCCAGGTAATTTTATCTTTTATGAAGCAGCTATATTTTTGGCCACCTTTCTTATCCTGGGAAAATATTTAGAACAAAAGGCTAAGGGAAAAACCTCTGAAGCCATTGAAAAACTCTTAAAACTACGCCCTAAAAAGGCCTGGATTTATTTTGAAGGAAGAGAAGTAGAAGTGGATAGCGAGTCCTTAAAACCAAAGGATGTTGTTATAGTTAAACCTGGAGAGATGATTCCTGTAGATGGAATAGTTGTAGAAGGTGAAAGTTATGTAAATGAATCCATGCTTACAGGTGAACCATTACCAGTACTAAAGAAAGTAAAAGACAAGGTAGTAGGAGGAACCTTAAATGAAGATGGCTTATTAAAAATAGAAGCAACGCATACAGGAGAAGATACAGTTCTAGCCAAAATCATTAACATGGTAGAAGAAGCCCAGGGAAGTAGGCCACCTATTCAAAAGTTAGCAGATAAAATCGTCTCTTATTTTATCCCAGTGGTGTTGACCATTGCCCTTTTAAGTTTTCTTGTCTGGTATTTTATAGCTGGAGAAAGCCTTTTATTTGCTCTAACTTCCTTGATTTCCGTGCTGGTAGTTGCCTGTCCCTGTGCCTTAGGCTTGGCCACTCCCACAGCTATAACCGTAGGCTTAGGTAGAGGAGCAGAACTGGGTATTTTGATTAAAAATGGAGAGACTTTAGAGCGAAGTGAACATATAACCACAATTGTCTTTGATAAAACCGGCACTCTTACTTTGGGTAAACCACAGGTTCAAAAAACAATAGCCTTTTCGCCTTATTCGGAAAAAGAGGTCTTAACCTATGCCCTGAGTCTGGAAAAAAACTCCACCCATCCTCTAGCTCAAGCTATTGTCAAAAAGGCCCAGGAAAAAAAGCTATCTCCCTTACCTGTAGATGAATTTATTACTTTAAGAGGTAAGGGCATTAAAGCTAGATTAAAAGAGGAAAATCTTTTCATAGGCAACTTAAGATTGGTTCAAGATTTAAAGATATCTCTTGATAATAAACAAAAACAAACCCTAGAGAAACTGGAAAGCCAGGGGTTTACTGTCAGTCTGGTGGGAAAAGGCCAGCAAGTTGTAGGTGCTATTGCTATTGCTGATTCCCTAAAGCCCAGTACTCCCAGGGCTGTTTCCTGGTTAAAGGAAAGGGGTTATAAACTTATTTTACTTACAGGAGACAACCAAAGAACTGCCAAAGTTATTGCCCAAAAACTGGATCTGGACGAGGTCCTGGCTGAAGTATTGCCAGAAGATAAAGCCAGTAAGGTCAAATCCTTGCAAGACAGGGGCGAAAAGGTGGCCTTTGTGGGAGATGGAATCAACGACGCTCCGGCCCTGGCCCAAGCTGATGTGGGGATTGCCTTAGGTAGTGGAACAGATGTGGCCATGGAAAGCGGGGATATTGTGTTGGTAAAGGATAACCTTTTGGACGTACCTGCCAG
Organism: Desulfonauticus sp.; assembly: GCF_055126295.1. NCBI lineage: Bacteria > Pseudomonadati > Thermodesulfobacteriota > Desulfovibrionia > Desulfovibrionales > Desulfonauticaceae > Desulfonauticus > Desulfonauticus sp. The sequence goes on from NZ_JBSRHE010000017.1 coordinate 33,051, forward strand.
TCTGGAGTTAAGTCAAAAGGTAATGCAGAGAATAAAACAAAATCTTTTCTGGGCCTTTGCCTACAATGTAATTTTAATACCTGTAGCTGCAGGAGTACTCTATCCAGCCTTTAAAATAAGTTTTAGACCAGAATTTGCAGGCCTGGCCATGGCTTTGAGCTCAGTAACAGTTGTTAGCTTATCTTTAATGTTGAAAAAATATACCCCTAAATCCAAAAAGCTAACTAGTTAGACCTGGGTTTAAAGCTTCCCCCTGCCCTTTTAATCTCAGACAATACCTTTTCTATAAGTAAAGGGATGGCCTGTTCTATTTCTGGAGAGACTTCTAAACTCACGTCATCCATATTTTTGGGCTCAATGCCTATAACCACAGTATCTGGCCTGCTTCCTATAAGTTCACAATAGATCAAAGTGTCTGTAAGGTCAGTCTGGTGTAAAGAATTTTTAAAGGAAATGCTTTTTCTAAGGTCATCTCCCACCAAGCGATAAATTGTACCAGGCTTACCATCTCCCAACACAGCATCCACTATAATCAAGTTATCACAGCGAGTAAGATAGTCCATAAGCTTCATTCCCAGAGTGCCACCATCTAATAAATGCACATCTTCAGAAAATTCGTATCTTTTTTCCAGTTCCTGAATCACTTTTACGCCAATGCCTTCATCTGTAAACAAGATATTTCCTACGCCCAACACCAAGATGGGAAATCTCTCCTCCATACCAATATGCTCCTTAAGAAATTAGTTTAATAAAAAAGAGCCTGAAGAAAACTTCAGGCTCTTTTGAAGCAAAGAACTTTTAATTAAAGCACTCTAAACTTATAAGTTTCATTAGATTTAGGATCTATGACATGTACACCACAGGCAATACAAGGATCAAAGGAGTGTACAGTACGCAACAATTCTACTGGACGCTTGGGATCAGCCACAGGAGTATTTAAAAGGGCTTCTTCAATGGGACCTAATTTGCCATTGGCACACCTGGGTCCCAAACTCCAGGTAGAGGGAACTACTAATTGATAGTTTGCAATTTGTTTATTTTTAATTTTAATCCAGTGGCTAAGAGCACCTCTAGGAGCAGTAACAAAACCTACCCCTTCAGCTTCATCAGGCATCTCATATTCTTGATAAAGCTTGGTATCACCAGCTTTTACATTGCTCTCCAGTTCATCCAGCCACTTTTCAATCCTGGCAGCAATAACTTTGGTTTCAATACCTCTAGCAGCGGTTCTACCCAGGGTGGAGAACAGAGCTTCAGGGCCTACTCCCAGGTAATTCAAGACATAATCTACAGTTTCCTTAAATTCAGGTACTCCCTTAGCATAAGCTACCAACACACTGGCCAAAGGACCTGTTTCACAGGGCTCTCCTTTGTAGCGAGGAGCTTTCATCCAGGAGTATTTATTCTTGTCTTCCAGGCTGGTATAGTAAGGTTTGGTCTCACCTTCATAAGGATGTCTGGCCTTGTCGCCCTCGTACCAGCTGTATTTTACGTGCTCGTAAATTTCTTTGGGATCAAAATCTTCTATCTTGCTCAAGTCACGATTAAAAATAACACCCTGAGGCATAAATCTGGAAGCCAAGTCATTGGCCTTTTCAGGGAATTCACCAAAGGTAATAAAGTTGGTGCAGCCACCATATTGAGCCCAATCCTTATAATAGGAAGCTACAGCCAAGAGGTCTGGAATGTAAACTTCATCTACAAACTTCTTGGTTTCTTGCCAGAGATTTCTAAATTCACTTAATCTCTCTGGGCTCAAGGCCTCATAATTGGTTACTCCACCCACTACAGTAAATTGAGTATGAGGATTTTTGGCTCCAAACACAGCCATGGCTCTGGCAGCCTTTACCTGCAATCTCAAAGCTTCCAGATAATGGGCTGTGGCAATGAGGTTTACTTCTGGGGGCAGATAATAGGCATCATGCCCACCTAAGAAAAAGGCATTGGTAAAAATGCCCAACTGTCCACTATCTACAAAGGCTTTTAATTTTTCCTGGACAGCCTTTAAGTCTTCAGCCTTGGTGGGACGAGGAGAAATATTGTTGGCAATCTTGGCAGCCTTGTAAGGATCAGCCTTTAAGGCAGAAGTTACATCCACCCAATCCAGGGCATGTAAATGATAAAAATGCACTATATGGTCATGAAGATATTGGGCACCCATGACCAGATTGCGCATAATTCTAGCATTGGCTGGAATATCTACCTTTACGGCATCATCTACGCAGCGCACAGAAGCCAGAGCATGCACATAGGTACATACACCACAGGCTCTTTGAGTAAAGTGCTGCGCATCTCTAGGGTCTCTACCCTTTAAAATTATCTCCAAACCCCTAAAAAGTTGGGGTTTACTCCAGGCATTTTTTACTTTACCATTCTCAATTTCTACTTCTATTCTTAGATGCCCCTCTATTCTGGTTACTGGGTCCACCACAATGGGCCCAGAATAATTACTCTTGGGAGTAACTGGAATAGCAGGGGCCTTTTTTGCTCTACAACCGGACATATAACTCCTCCTTGAAAATTATTTTACATGGATTCATAAAAAGGTGACATCTCATCCCAGAAATTAGGCTCACTACAACCAATACAGGGATGTCCTGCTTCTACTGGCCAGTTGGTCTGATTGAATTTAATCTTGGGACAATTGTTGTAGGTATAAGGTCCTTTACAACCTAACTCATATAAACACCAACCTTTTTTGGCTTCTTCTGAGTCAAAAGAAGGAGCAAATTCACTGTTGTCAAAATGCTTTTTGCGAGGACAAAGGTCATGCACGGTTTCTCCATAAAACATAACAGGACGATGGTTGTCATCCAGCTCTGGCATGCCTTTGGTAAGCAAGTGAACAACTGTACCCACAAAATTATAGGGATTGGGTGGGCAACCAGCAATGTTTATGGCCCTTACTCCCAGCTTACCCAGGGCATCATTTACCCCCTTAGCTCCAGTAGGATTGGGAGCAGCAGCCTGCACCCCACCAAAGGTAGCACAAGTTCCTATCGCAATGGTAGCAATGGCCTTGGGAGCAATTTCTGCACAAATCTCATACATGGTCTTGCCGGCAATTTTACCATAAATACCGCCATCTTTCATGGGAATAGCTCCCTCAATTACACACACATAGCCATTGGGAGAAGAAATGGCCTGATGTAAGGCTTCTTCTGCTGGTTCGCCGGCAGCAGCCATAATGGTTTCGTGGTAGTCCAGAGAAATGGTGTCCAGAATAAGCTCATCAATAAAAGGACTTACAGTCCTAAGCACAGCTTCGGAACAGCCCGTACACTCAGCATTGTGCAAATAGACAACACTGGGTCTTTTTTTGCTGGTCAAAGCTTCTGCTACCTTGGGAGCAAAACCAGGACCCATTCCCATCATCACTGCTACAGCAGTACAAAATTTCATAAAATCACGCCTGGATACCCCTCTCCTTTCCAAACGCTCTAAGGGGTCATCCTTACCTAGCCCGACAAAATACTTCATAGGGCACCTCCCTTTTGGGTTTAAGTATTAATTTTTATACCTAACTCTATGCAAAAAATACATAAAGTTGGCAAGTAAAATCTTATCTATTTTTATTTTTGTTCCTTCTTGAGAAAAATAATTACTTTTTTCAATAGTTTTTTTATCTTAATTCTGCCCTAATCCTCTTTTTAACTTCTTCCACAGCTTCTGCTACTGCAGGAGTAAAAGTCTTGGAGAACTCTTCAATGTTTTCCACTTCTATGAGATAAAGTTTTATTTCCTGGGGCATTTCTTCTTTAAATACAGTATAGCCAGTCTTTAGAGTAGTACCTACACTAATGGCATGGGAATTGATTAAGTTGGGAGAAGAAAAAATATCTTCTACTCCCACTTCCAAAATTGTCCCCACAGGATTTCCCAATTTACAGGCATCAACAATTAAAGCCCTTTTATAGCCCAGAACCTTATCAATCACTTCAAACCCCACGGTATAAAGCACTTCAAAGTGAGCCGGTAAATTTTCTTTTTCCAAATCTTCCACCACTACTATACCTGCCCTATCATCTGCTAAAAGAGGATTTCCTATACCTAAGACCACTGTATCCATAAGTTCTTTTACTCCTTTTTTCCTGTAAATAAAAAAAGCCAGGCATTTTTAAGCCTGGCTTTTTTGTAAAAAAACACTTTCTCTTTTTAGTAGTTTCTTAGTTTTTTATGCAGCTTTCCTTCGCTATCAAAGATTTCAATTTCAAAAGGAACTCCACCAGTAATGGTATGAGTAGCACAGGCCAGGCAAAGGTCATAAGGCCTGAAAGCCATTTCTACATAGTTTAAAAGACCTTCGCTTACATTACCATTTTTAATAAAGTGCTTAGCAGCATTCTTTACAGCCAGGTTAATGGGACCATTGTTGTGAGTCGTAGCTACGATTAAGTTGGCATTGGTAACAATGCCTTTATCATCAGTTACATAGTGGTGAATCAAAGTACCACGAGGAGCTTCAATGATACCCACACCTTCACCTACCACTTCTGTAGGCTTATTCCAGTTATCAGTGCCAGTAATATCTGGGTCATTGATAAGCTCTTTCATCCTTTCAGCCGCATTTAAGAGCTCAATAGCTCTAGCCCAGTGATAGGCCAAAACAAAGTGCACGGGTTTGGTCTTAAAGGTATCAAAGAACTTTTCATAGTGTTTTTGGGCCTCTGGAGTATCCATGCCACTGGCCACATTAAATCTGGGCAAAGGACCTACTGCATAAAGATTGGTTCCCTTACCTTCTTTAATGCCCTGCCAGGGACCAAGCTTTTTCTGATAAGGGAACTTCAGGTAAGACCAGGGAAGTACCCTTTCCGCAATAAAGTCCAGATATTCTTTGCCCCTAAAGGTGCCAATAACATTTCCTTCAGTATCTACAATCTTTTGAGTACCGTCGTAGTAGGCAATGCGATCTTGTTCATCCACACTACCCTGGTAGTTGACCACTACCTTGTACATATCTCCAGTAACCAAGGAAAGATACTTTTCATTCTTAAGCACTACATCTTCAAAGATTTGCAAGGTCAACTTGCCCAGTTCAATGAGCTCGTCCACCCAGCCATCAACCATTTTTCTCTCTTCTTCAGTGAGCTTTTTGGACCAGCCACCAGGAAGAGCACTAACTGGATGGTTGGGTTTACCGCCCAAGAGCTCAAAGATTTTCACGGCCAGTTTTCTTTTGGCCAACACTGCCTTACCAGTTTCTGCACCCACTGCATTAATCAATCCAATAACATTTCTGGTAGCAGGGTCAGCCTCTGGGCCTACTACAAAATCAGGAAAACCAAGGGCATAGAGAATTACGGCGTGGTCTTCCACATAGTGAGCCATGTAAAAAAGCTCTCTTAATTTCCTGGCAGTAGGGGTTGGCTCTACCCCATAAACGCCATCCAGAGCCTTCATGGATGCAGTAAAGTGAACTCCTCTACACACTCCACATACTGTGGATACAGTGCGAGGAACCTCTTCTATGGGTAAGCCTTGCAAAAATTTTTCATAACCGCGAAATTCCACGGTTTGAAAGAAGGCATCATCCACATTGCCATTATCATCAAGAAAAATGGCAATTTTTCCGTGGCCTTCTAATCTGGTTATAGGGTTTATTTCTATCTTTTTCACGTTTGTCCTCCCTGTTTGTTCTGTCTTTCCTCCTCCAAAAAACTTGGAGAAAACTTCTCGTATTTTCATGGGACCACTCCTTATAAGGGCCCCTTTAAAAAAAGGGGGTTAAGGTTAACCCTTTTTTATCGCTCTTTTCTTTCTCTCAATTAAAGAACTGGGTAGAGAGTAGCGATAGTAAAACTTAGCTAAAACTGGATATTTTTGCATTAACTGCTCTACAGCTTCTTCACTACCTAAAATAGAACCAATGGCACTCATGGCCCTGGCACCATAGTCTTTTACTCCAGGAATGGGGCCACCACAGCCACGGCAGGGAATACCTACCTTGGGGCAAGAGCAACCACAGTCTCCCTGAGTAAAAGGACCAAAACAAATAATACCTTGTTGAAGCAAACATACTCCATCTTCAGGAGCTTTTTCTGAGGTACGATATACTTCTTCTACTAAGAAACGATCTGTGCCCTGATTTCTGGGATTTCTCTCACACACATCACACACAGCTTTGCCACTGGTAAGCCAGGAACCAGCTGGTGGCAGGTTACCAGCAATAACTGCCTCCACAGCAGCAGCTACAAAATCAGGATGAGGAGGACAGCCACCTACATAGTATTCTACAGGTACTACCTCATCAATGACCTTAACTTCTGGCAAAAACTCTGGGATAGTTAAATCGTATTTGCCATCCAAAAGATATTCTGGAGTGGGATATACTCCATCGGGATTATCAGTGCTAAAGGTATCCTGATAGGCCTGTTTAAAAAGCTCTTCTTTGGTATGCATATTGGCCATACCAGCAATACTACCTAAAGTAGCACAAGCACCAAAGGCCACCAAAATCTTGGCTTTGTCTCGCAAGACCTTGACCATATGTTCATTTTCACTGTTGCGAATCATACCATCCACAAAGGCCAGGTCTATGGACTTGTCTGGCATGGCTTCTAAATCTTTATACTTTACGTCAGCAACAGTAGGTGCCCAAAAGACCACTTCCAGGTGTTCCAGGGCATCTACCAATTTTTCGGAAATATCTACCAAACTCATCTCACAGCCAGCACATCCGCCAGCAAGTAAAAATGCAAATTTCAACTTATCTGCCATCTTAATTACCTCCCTTGAGAGGGTTAGGACCTAATTCTTTAAGAGTTTCTGTAAATTCGGTAACTACCTCAGCAAACTTTTGTCCCTCAGAACCAGAAATCCATTCCCAACGAAAACGTCCAGGTTCAACACCTAACTCCTTAATCATTTCTTCTACTTGTTTCATCCTGCGAGCAGTCTTGTAGTTACCATCTTTGTAGTGACAATCACCAAAATGGCATCCACCCACCAGTACTCCATCTGCTCCATTGGCCAAAGCTTGAATAATGTATTCTGGCTCTATTCTTCCAGAACAGGGTACCCTGATTAGTTTTATACTTGGAGGGTACTTTAAACGCAAACTTCCAGCTAAATCAGCACCTGCATAGGTACACCAGTGGCAGGCAAAACCAACTATATTGGGTTTAAATTCCATTTTACCCCTCCTTATTTCACTAAGCGTTTTTCACTTTGCATTTCTTTAACTATTTCATCTCTAGACACCTGACAAATACCAGCTACTAGCTTGGGATCAAAGCCCAAGGCAATAGCCAAGAACTGAGTTACATGAAATACAGGGATTTCAAAATCAATATCCCCTCTTTCTTTAAGCACTTTCTGAGAGCCATCAAATTGTAAATAACAGGAAGAACAACCAGTAACTACCACATCTGGATCTATTTCTTCTTTAATAGAAGAAATTTTTCTTTTAAAAGTTTGTAAAGATTTTTCCCTATCAGAAGAACTCATAGCACCCATACCACAACAATCTTCTATCCTACTATAGTGAGGTGCCTCTGCTCCTGTTGCCTCTACAATAGTTTTTAAATGAATGGGGAAGAAGGGGTTTTCTTCTTTGACTTCATAAACATCACTGGGCCAGATAGAGTGACAACCTTGCTGTACAGCAACTTTAATCCCTTCAAAATTATATTTAATCTTCTCTTTAATCTTTTCAGGACCAATAATGGCATAAAGAAGGTGCATAATGTGGTAAATTTTAGAAGTGCCTTTATATTCTCTTCCAATTAACTTTAACTTCTCATTTACCACATCAAACTTACCAGGTTTATGCTCAATCATGTGTTTGGCTTCACTCAAAACCCCAAAACAAGAGTTACAACCAGTGGTAATATCCACACCCTTTTCTTCAGCCAAAGAAATATTCCTTCCAGATAAGCTCAGCCAGGTATCCAGATCAAAGGAAGGAGCTGTACCCCAGGCAGGGCAACAACTGGCTCCTTCTAAATCCACAGGCTCTATGCCAAATTCTGGCAATATAGAGCGAAAAGCCTTTTCTATATCTGGAGCTCTAAAAGGAATATTACATCCTAAAAACAATCCTACTTTTTCCATTTTTTTCAACTCCTTAAAGGTTTAAAATATTCCCAATTCAGCCATTGGACTATTATCCAATAAAGTTTGAATTTCCTTTTGAGCTTGCTCGTTGTTTAAAGCAGTAGGCGGAGTTTCAGGTAAACCTGCTTTTTTCCTATTCTCAGCCACTGCCTCAGGGCTAATGGTGACAGCATGTCCCACATTATACAAACTCATTTGTGGACCAAAGGCAGAAGTGGAAAGGGCCAATTCAGAGGCCTGATAACGTCTAAAGGCAAAAACCACTTCCATGGGCCTTACTCCCTGAGGACAAACTTCTGTACATCTATTACAGGCCTGACATCCCCAGGTAGATACTTCTTCTATGGTCTCTTCCAACTGACCGGTTAAAATCCTTTTAATAAGCATTCTACACAAAACATTGAAGCCTACTCTTACTCCTGGACATATGCCAGAGCAGGCTCCACACTGCACACATTTTACCACAGCCTCACCACCATATTTACTGATGGTTTCAATGGCTTCTTTTACTTTGGCGTCATCTATTTTTAAGCCAGACATGTTAATAAACCTCCTAGGATGTTAAAGCATCGATTTGTGCAAAAATCTCTTCGTCAGTAAAGCCATGTAAAGTTATGGCCTGAGATGGGCAGGCAGAAGTACATACGCCACAACCCTTACACAAACTATAATTAATCTCTGCCCTTAGAGTATCTCCCCAGGTCTTCATGGAAATAGCATTATAAGGACAAAGAGGAATACATACCCCACAGCCACTACACTTTTCTGGATTTACTTCAGAAAGTAGTGGTTCAATCTTAACCTTGCCCTGAGCTAAAGGTACAGCGGCAACTGCAGCAGCACCTTTGGCCTGAGCTACTGTGTCAGGAATATCCTTGGGACCCTGACAGCAACCAGCCAGGAATACTCCAGCCACAGAGGTTTCTACTGGACCAAGTTTGGGATGCAATTCTCTATAAAAATGACTTCCACAGAACTGTAAGCCCAATTTTTGAGCAAGCTTTTCTGCTGTATCAGGAAGCTCAATAGCAGTAGCTAGTACTACCAAATCAGACTCATATTCAATGGGAGTACATTGTTCCATATCATAGGCAAGCACTCTCAGCCTATCCCCAGGCAAAATCTCCAAACCTCCTACCTTGCCTTTAAAAATATTGATACCCATCTTGCGAGCACCAACATAGTATTCATCATAACCCTTACCTGGAGAACGAACATCAATAAAATGCATATTGATGTTGATGTCAGGATATTTTTCTTTAATCAAACGAGCTTGCTTAATCATGTACATACAACATACACGAGAACAATAGGTATGGTACTTTTCATCTCTGGAACCCACACAGGAAACAAAAGTAATGGTATGAGGCTTTTCATTATCAGAAGGACGAAGCAGTTTTCCACCAGTAGGACCAATACTGGAAATAAGCCTTTCCAGTTGCAAGGCAGTAATTACATTGGGAGATTTGGGTGCAAATTCCTTGAACCAATCCTTTTCCATTACCTTAAAACCAGTGGCC
>NZ_JBSRHE010000018.1:0-34733 GCF_055126295.1 Desulfonauticus sp.
GTCTGATAATTTCAAAGAATTCATCAACATAGTTTAATGGTATCTTTTTAAATCCGACCTCATCAATAATAAGTAAATCTACCTGTAAAAATTGCTTCAATACCGTAAAATAACTACCATCACCTTTAGCAGCAACCAATCTTGATACCATATCATTTGCATGAATAAAAAAGACCTTGTAGCCTTTTTTTAAGGCCTCAATCCCTATAGCATTTGCAAGATGAGTTTTACCAACTCCAGGATTGCCCATAAATATTAAATTCTTCTTTTCTCCTATAAATCTACAACTTGCTACATCTAACACCTCCTGCTTTTTTAATTCAGGCTGATAGCAAATCTCTTCTTAAACGAATTGCTCTGACGGTTTATCGATTCATCTTCAAGTAATAACTCTAAAAACTCAAGATAACTCAGTCCTTTTTCAATAGCATACTGATTTCTGCTTTCTAATGTCTTTGCAATCCCAGATAATTTGAAATTTGTAAGTTTTCTTTGTATCTCTTGCATAATTATCTCCATTATTTTTAGTTATCATCAATTAAGTCATATTGACTTAAATCATTACAATAGCCACCACATCTAACAGATTCATCTGATGAGATATCTTTTTCTATATAAAGTCTATTTTCACATATCCTCAATGTCTTGCCTATTGTTATGATAAGTCTTTGGTTCGCGGTATTGCGAAAGAAATGGAAATCCCTGTTCCAGAAGCTATGTTTATAAAACCTGAAGATATAACTTTTGAAATATCTTTTTCTTTTCCTGTCCTTGTAAAACCTAACTTTGGAGATTCAAGTTTTGGTATTACCAAAAGAAGTGTGGCCAATACCCCTGAAGAACTTATGAATGCTATTTCAGAGATAAGAGAAAAATTTGGTTATGATAAGCCTATTCTGGTAGAGGAATTTCTATCTGGAAAGGATTTAAGCGTTGGAATTATCGGGAATCCGTCTGGATCTTATATGGTGTTGCCCATAATAGAAGAAGACTATTCATGTTTACCGCCAGAGCTTCCTAGGGTATGTGGTTATGAAGCCAAGTGGTTACCAGATTCTCCTTATTGGAATCTAAAGTCGGTTCCAGCAAATCTTTCAGAGGATACAGAAAGATTTATTGTAGAGTGTTGTTTAAAATTGTTTGAAAGGCTTGAGTGCAGGGATTATTGTAGGTTTGATTGGAGATGTGACGGAGAAGGGAATCCAAAACTTCTTGAAGTAAATCCAAATCCTGGCTGGTGTTGGGATGGGCATCTTGCAAAAATGGCAAAGATTTTTGGGCTTTCGTATGCTGAGATGTTAAAAGCCATCTTAGAGGCAGTTGAATCACGGGTGGGAATTAGAATTGAAGGGGATTTATAATTTGTAGGGGCGATTCATGTAAGGGCGATTCATGAATCGCCCCTACGATGAAACGTTATACAACGCCGTAAAATGTTATTGCCCAAAATTATTGGATATTTTAAAATAAATTCCGCAAAAACGTATCAAACATAATTCGCCTGTCCCCTTTTTTATTCTTATAGAGCCAATCCAAGCCTGGTGCCAAGAGCCCGAATGCGATTTACATAACCTTTTAAGCCCAAAGTGTGTTCCTTCCCTGCGATCAAGTTGGTCAAGACTGTCTTGGCTTCATCAACACGCCCGGCTCTATGCAGTAACACGCCAAGTAACTCCGTTCGGATCGTTGGCGCTCCGAATAAGCTTAACGGCAACTCATCTCTCTCTAATGCCCCTAACAGGTCTTGTGTGGACCGAAAGGCAGGCCACTCAAGGAATTTGAGACCATAGTTCCTCAGCGCATCGCCAACCTCCTGCGCTAGTTCAGCAAGGTCGGTGTCAAGCCCGATGGACCACCAGTGGTCAGCCTTTACCGGCAGAAGAGAGCCGATGCGTTCATAGAACAGCCTATTCCGATGGCTGGCAGGGCTCTTGGGTAACCTGCCACCAAACCATTCAGCAGCAATCTCGGGAGAGGATAGACCTAAATTAATCGTAAACCGTCCAGTGTCAAACTCGTTCCAGAGACTTCCTTGAACGTGGACAACGTGATAAAGGTCAGCAACTCGTTTATAAAAAGCGCGGCCCTGTTTTTTGAAACCTTGTTCCTTCAGAATAGGATGAATACCGGCCGAAATGACCTGATCGATGGCTTGAGTTATCTGAGATTTGACCATAGGCTTTTTGTGCCTGCCTGTTTTATCGTTTTTTAATAACACATATAATTACAACAAGAAAACAAATAATCAAGCTCAAAAAAATCTTTTTTATCGGGTGGGGAAGAGGTTTTTCTCTTATGCTGGAGAGATGGAAGAAAATTTTAAAGAAACATTATTCGCCTGTCTTTTTTTTAGTCTCATCTGTAACCTGTTCATAGAAAAGATCCAATTCCAAAAACTTTTGAAATGATAAGCGATCATTTATCGCGTTTTTTAATCTAGGATTAGATAAATTCCATGGGCAAGATATAAACCTCGTAGCATCAATTCGGTATCCTTTTTTTTTACTTATTTCGTAATTTCAATATAATAGATGCATATACATCTTCTTAGTAAACTTGTCACTAGAAAAATGGAGATTTTTTAGCGTAATTAATTAGAGATTCCTTAATAAAAATTACTTTAGCTTGCATAATGGAGCTAATAAAAAAGACAGCTTAAGAAAACAAAGAGTTTTAAGATAGTTTTCATTATTGGTCACCTTATTAAGGTTTAAAGTAAAGTTTTATTCCGGGCCAAAACACCTATAGGGATTATTATAACTATAGTTGTGTACTATTTCTTCATAATCGTCAAACCAATAAGCATGAGGATTGCGCTTAAAAAACATCACCTCTCCACTTTGCTCGGAATCTGCTGCCCGATGGTATCTAAAAATAATGTGTTCTTGAGTTAAAGCTATGGGTTCAATTTTACCTGTGGAGTGGGACATAGTAAGTCTTGCTCTTTTAGCTAAGCCTGAGCACATCATTTGTGCCTTTTGAAAGGTTACTAAGGCCTTTTCAATGGGGACACTAAAGACAAAGTTACCAATAGTTGGTCTGCATATAAAGACATAATAAGGGGGAATGCCTATATAAGAAAGTTTTTTAAATAAAGAGGCTAAAGTATATGGGTCATCATTAACACCTTTTAAAAAGGGAGTTTGATTGGCTAAAATTGCTCCTGCTTTGATTAAAAGATTAGCGGCTTTGATGCTTTGAGGGCTTATTTCTTGAGGATGGTTAAAGTGAGTCATAATGTAGATGCGTTTTTCTGGTAGACTATAGTTTTTTATTAGTTCTAATAGTTCTGGATCTTTTAAGATACGATAAGGATTAAAAGCCAGAAGTTTAGTACCTATGCGGATAATCTTTATATGTTTTATCTCGCGCAAACGAGAAATGATTTTTTTTAATTTGTTGGTAGAGACCAAAAGCCCATCTCCCCCAGTTAGAAGTACATTGTTTATTTCAGGATGGTTTTCCAGGTAAGAGAATACTGGCTCAAAATCATGTATATATTCATTAACATCTGGATGTAAAAAGAGCCTTTTTCTAAAACAAAAGCGACAAAAACCGCCACAAACATTGCTTATAAGTAAGACAGCTGTACTGGTATACTTGTGTTGGAGACCAGGAAAAATAGAAAAATTCTTTTCTGAAGAGGCATCTAATCGTCCCCATTCAATAAGTTCCTCTTTTTGAGGTAAGATGATTTTTTTTAGCGGATCTTGGGGATTTTCCCAATTAATTAAGGATAGATAATGACTGTGGGCTCTGAAACTAAACTTTTTTAAAATAGGTTCTAGTTCCAGTTTTTCTTTTTCACTTAAAGGTAATTTGTTAATATCATTTAAATAGCCTTTATGTGGCATATTTATTGCCTCCTTATCTTAATTTTTCTTTTATTTTTCAGGAAAAAGAATTAAACTAGAAGAAAAAATAGGTTACATAATCAGGAAAAATTAGTCAAATTTGGAGAAAAAATGAGTAGATTTTCTAGGCAGCTTTTCTTTTATCACGCTTTAGAAGGAATAAAGGAAGGTTTGAGTCAATTTATTCATCCTTTGCGAGTGGCCTTGATTTATGCTTTATACCCAAGAGAAGATTCGCTTAAGGTCTATGATCCCTATGATTTACTTAGGGGACACGAGCCTGTTTTGAAAGAACTTTTTTTAAAAGAAAAAATTTGGTTAAAGGTAAGAGAAAAGAGGTTAAGCCAACTAGGAGATGTGGTGAAATTTGAGAATTTAAGACTTTCAGGGCTTATTTCTTTTGGAGGCTGGTCTAGTTCTCTTTATTATCAAAAGTGGTTTACAGAACATCATTTTGACCTTTGTTCTACAGGGCCTATTGAGAGGTGGTTAGAGCAGGCTACAAGGCTTTTGGCTCAAGATTTTGCTCTGGAAAGTTCTCTTACCCTGGGGAATACTGCCCTGGTCTTAGAAGGGCTTGGTTTGCATGCCATCAGGGATTATATTGTGGATAAACGCAATGAACTTCTGGGGTTAGATACTCATTTGCGGATTTATCCCTTACTTAAAAGTATTTTAGAACTTTCCAAGACCAAAGAAGAAGGGGCCTGGGCCAGAGGAAAACTGGCTTTTGTAGAGCCTTCTTTGTTAAATACCCTGGACTTTGAAATTAGCTTTCCCCAGGAAGAACAGCCTTCTTTGCACAATATAAAACATGTACGCAAACTCCTTACTGCTGTTCAACATACAGAAATGAAGATGATTTCTGATGGGGAAAAGATTGTGGGTATCTCCAAGAGTCCTCTTCCTAAATCTAGTTTAAAGGCAGATTTTAGAGGAAGTCATGGTTTTTTGTATTTAGATGAAGAACTGATTTGTAGTTTTCAGGACGGAGTGTTTAGAGGCTCCAATAGAGAGCCCAACTTGGTGGTCCTAGAAGAGCTTTTGCTGGAAACAGACTTGAGTGAAGAACAGAGAAACAACTTGTTGAAAGTGGTTACCAGCCTGGTCAAAGCATCTCAGAGCCATAAACATGGGTGTTCTTTGATTCTAGACTTAAATGAACCGCCTCTGGAGGACATTGCTGGGCAAAACCTGGAAAGGCCTTTAAATTTACTTTATTTACCCCATTTGAGATTAGCCAAGTCCTTAGCCAGGGTAGATGGAGCTTTACATCTAACCAGGGATGCTACTTTGAAAAAATTTGCCTGCCTTTTAGATGGAGCCAGAGTAAGTGGTGAAGACCGTTCCAGAGGGGCCAGATTTAATTCAGCCCTTCGCTTTACTGCCAGGCGAGAAAAGGTAATTTTAATTGTGGTGTCAGCAGATAGACCCGTTTCTGTCATTCAAAATGGAGTAGAACTTACTGCCAGGTGTTTTTGGTCTGGCAGCTGTTTTTGTGAACACCCTTCTTTAAAAGAGTGGTTGCAAAAGGGGTAATTTTTTTATTTTAAATTGATTTTACTTGGAGTTTAAATATTTTTAGTTTTTGGAAATATATTAAACTAAAATGTAATAGAGAAATTTATTGAAGATAAATTTTTGGTGTTAAAGCAAAAAAACGTTTATATTTAATATTTGTGTGAAATTAATAATAGTTATAAGAAATTAATAAAATTAAACATTGTTTTATGATTATTTTTTTATATTCTCTATTAGATTCAATTCTTTGCAAGTTGCTAAAAAGTTTTCAATGTTGTTCAGAAAAATTTTCGTTTTTTCATAGGAAAAAATCTGACTTTTAATTCTAACAATTTTTTTATCTTTTTATTCAGTTTTCCCTAGTTACAAACCAGAAGAAAGTTTTTTCTGAGGGTGAGGATCGGCCTTGTTGTATTTTTCTTTATTTTTAAAGAGGTTAGACAAATTTTTCTTCATAAATTTTTCCGTGAGTTTTTTCTAAAGAATTATTGAAATTATTGGTATCATCTATTATTATAAATTTAAATATCTTGTTGTCTAATGTTTTATAGCTAACTAAACAAAAAACACGGGAATTTTATGATAATAACTGACAAAATAGAGCAGGTTCCAACTCCTGGAGAGAAATTTTGTAGATTTACAGGTGATACAATTACCTTTGAGTTAAAATTAAAAGAGAACTTTGGAAAAGGTATAGGCTTTGTTAGGACAAACATTGGGTATGCAAATGTTATGAAGCGTGAGATTATAAGGAAGGTGGAGCAGGGCGAGGTAAAATTTTTCATGGACTGGCATGATATCCCAATGAATAAGATTGATGAAGATAGATATTTAATCACCTTACCCTTATGTGAGGTGGGACATTTTGAGGCAAAGTGTTATTTTTTAGAGGAAGATAAAAGGATTCCAATATGGCCTGAAGGACCAAATGTGTCCATCAATGTAAAACCTGCTATCACCTCTGGTGCAAATATCATATATAACGCCTTTGTTAGACTCTTTGGTCCATCTAAAAAAGATGTGAAATGGATGGACAACTATGATTTAACAACCCTTGATAAGGCTGGTTTTCATGTAATTTACCCATCTGGGACTTTCAGGGATTTAATAGAAGAGCTGGATTTTATTATATATGAGCTTGGATGTAGGTATATCCAGCTACTGCCCATATTTCCTGTGCCCACCACCTATAGAAGGCTTGGAAAGATGGGTAGCCCATATGCTGTGCTGGATTTTTATCAGGTGGACAGGGCACTTGCTAAGTTTGATCCCAAAAAGACTCCGCTTGAACAATTTATGGAGCTTGCCAATGAAATCCATAAAAGGGATGGGCTTCTTATATTAGATATGCCAATAAACCACACTGGATGGGGCTCTAGAATCCACGATGTGCATCCCGAGTGGATTAAGAGAAAAGAAGGTGGGGAGATAGAAGTACCTGTGGTATGGGGTGTTACATGGGCTGATTTAACTAAACTGGATTATTCCAAGAAAGAGTTATGGGAGTATATGGCAGATGTTTTTTTGACCTGGTGTGAGAGGGGTGTAGATGGATTTAGGGGAGATGCAGGGTACATGCTTCCCATTGATGTTTGGGAGTATATTATCTCAAAGGTACGGGAGTCTTTCCCTGATACAGTGTTCTTTTTAGAAGGACTTGGGGGACCAATTGATACAACTAGGGCGCTTTTAAATGGGCTTTATGATTGGGCATATTCAGAACTTTTTCAAAATTATACCAAGGAGCAAATAATACCCTATGTTGATTTTTCAACATCAGTCTCAAAACAAGAGGGCATAATGGTGCACTTTTCAGAAACACATGATAACAACAGGCTTGCCTCTCTGTCTGAGACCTATTCCAAGATGAGAAATGGACTTTGTGCAATGTTGTCTTATGCTGGAGCCTTTGGATTTGCATGTGGAGTTGAGTGGTTTTGCAAGGAAAAGATAAATGTGCACGAGATAACTTCTTTAAATTGGGGAAATTCAAATAATCAGGTGCAATATTTAAGGCGCATAAATGCAATCCTTAAAGTCCATCATCTGTTTTTTAAGGACAGTGATATCAAATTTATAGAATCTGAACCAGATGAAGTAATAGTTGCTTTTAGAACATCACAAAGAAGTTCAAGTTATTTAATTATCATAGTAAATCTTGATACATCTAATTTAAGAACCGCGAAATTTTCCTTAACAGTCAATAACACAACATTTTTTGATTTAATAACCAGAAAACAAATAAATATGTCATCAGAAAATGGAAGATATAAAATAGATTTGTCTCCAGGTGAGGTATTGTGTTTAAGTCCTAATGTTGAGGATATAAAACTTATTGATGATTTTTGTGGAATGAAGATGGTAAACTCCCCTTATGTTATTGAGCAGATTGCCAAAGAAAAGTTATATAAGATTTTAAATTATAGAGATGGCATAAGACATACTTATGTGGATGAAGAAAAGGAATTAAATGATTTTTTAGAAG
Source organism: Desulfonauticus sp. (assembly GCF_055126295.1). Lineage (NCBI taxonomy): Bacteria > Pseudomonadati > Thermodesulfobacteriota > Desulfovibrionia > Desulfovibrionales > Desulfonauticaceae > Desulfonauticus > Desulfonauticus sp. Next base: position 7,861 of record NZ_JBSRHE010000018.1, read on the forward strand.
ATCCTTATATGTATTTAAAAAAAGTTTTAATTCATGTAATAAAATGGTCATATCCTGAGGATATCAAAAGAACAGTGATGCTTCCATATGGGGCTATTATGATTTTTGTAAATAAAGACCCATTTCAAATTTTGATTAAGGATTATAAAAAAGTGGTTTTTAGTGATAGGGCAATTAAATCCAAAATGGGATACTACTTTGTTATATTTATGCCTGATAAAAGGAATTTTAAGGCTTACCAGTTTTTGGATTTAAAAATTACTTTATATGGAGATATGATAGAACAAAAAAATGGAAAATTATTGTTACTGCCAAGATTTCAAGATGATGAGATAAAGAATAAGTTTTTTAGACATGAATTAATGAAAAATGAATTTACATATCTTGCATCTAATAAAAGGGGTGCTGTAAGTTATATACCAGTGTGGTGGTCAGAACTTGATACAAAATATAATGCAATACTTTCTGCAAATATAAATCCTGAATATTTAGATGATAGATGGGTAATGTTCACAAGGCTGCGAATTTGGGTAATTCACCAGGGATATAGTGAATATTTAAGTAAAGAACTCATGCAGAGGTTTTATTTTGATTTTGAAAACAGGGCAAAATGGGATTTTTATGTGCCAACTGGTATTGGAAAACACATCCATGTTACAATCACTGTGGAACTTTCAAATGAAGATAATGAGGTAAAAATAAAATTTTTTAGATACCTATCAAAAGAAGATGACGAGGAGACAGATGATGTAAAGATAATCCTAAGGCCAGATCTAGAATCAAGGTCCCATCATGAAAATACCAAGGCATACATGGGAGCTGAAAAGATTTATCCAAAGGCAATCTCTAATATTGATAGGGGGTTTTTGTTTCATCCACATGATAATGCTAAACTAAAGATGATGGTATCTTCAGGTAGATTTGTCCTTGAGCCAGAGTGGAGTTATATGGTTTATCTAAAAATGGACAAAGAAAGGGGCATGGATCCTTACAATGATCTTTTTAGCCCAGGCTATTTTGAGGTGGATTTAAAAGAAGGACAAGGGTTTTATTTAGTTGCATCGGTAAATAAGGACGAGGAATTATTTGAAGATTTGTCCTATGAGATGGAGGAGAAAAAATATACATTTTCTCAAGGCCTAAAAGCTTCAATGGAGAGATTTTTGGTAAAAAATAAGGTTGCATTGAGCGTTGTTGCTGGTTTTCCATGGTTTTTGGATTGGGGAAGGGATTCATTAATATACACAAGGGCATTAGTTGAGGATGGAAGATTTGATCTTGCTCTGGATATATTAAAATATTTTGGTAGGTATGAGCAAAATGGTACACTTCCAAATTTAATCAAGAGAAGCACCCCATTAAACAGGGATACATCAGATGCCCCCCTTTGGTTTTGTGTGGTATGTGGGGAGGTCATGGAAAAAATAGGTATGTCAATGCTTGATACAAAGGCAGGAGATAGGTCGCTAGGTGAGATTATCGTCTCAATAGTAAAAAATTATATTCAAGGCACAGAAAATAGGATCAAGATGGATGAGGAAAGCTGTCTAATATACAGTCCACCACATTTTACATGGATGGATACAAATTATCCTGCATGTACCCCAAGAGAGGGATATCCCATAGAGATACAGGCGCTCTGGTATAGGACACTTTGTGTTATGGAAAAGATAGATCCTGAAAATGATTTTTGCATAAAGGGTATGAGCTGGGATAAGATGAAACAAAGGGTGCGAGATAGCGTAGAAAGATTTTATTTTAGTAGTTCTTTGGGTTATTTATCTGATTGTTTGCATTGTGAAGGTTTTGAGCCAGCAAATTGTGCAAAGGCAGATGATCACTTAAGGCCAAATCAATTACTTTCAATAACTTTAGGACTTATAGATAATAGAAAACAGATAAGCTCCATCTTAGATAAAACTTCCTATCTTCTAATCCCTGGTGGCATTAGGTCTTTGGCTGATACAAGAGTTAGCTACTCCTTGGTCTCAATCCCAAAGGAGGCCATATCTGATAGCTTTTATCCTTATAAAGGTAGATACATTGGGGATGAAGACACCATGAGAAAGCCAGCATATCACAATGGCACTGCATGGACATGGATGTTTCCTTTATTTGTTGAGGGTTATTTTATGTGTTATGGAGATAAGGCTTTAGATTATTGTTTGAGTTTGCTAAGCTCATCTAAAATATTGTTGAATACAGGATGTGTGGGACATATTCCAGAAATTATGGATGGAGATTATCCCCATGTGCAAAGGGGGTGTTTAGCACAGGCATGGGGAGTGAGTGAATTATATAGGGTTTTAATCAAGTTAAAAAATATTAAAATTAAAAAACAGTAGGAGGGAACCATGAAGATATTTAAGTCCTTTCAAGTATATCCAAGTATCCCAGAAAAAGTTTCATTTTTTGGCACTTTGATAAATAATTTATGGTGGTCATGGCGACTTGAAGCAATTGATGTTCTAAGGCGTGTGGCTCCAGAGAAGTGGAGAGAAGCAAGGCAAAATCCACTTATTATGTTTAGTGACCTGCTGTCACAGGATGAACTGGAAGGGCTTGCAGCAAATGAATCTTTGGTGAAACAATTAGGGGAAGTAAGGGAACTATTTGAACAAGAGGTTTTAAACAAAAAACTACCTGAAGACATAGGCCTGCCACCTGAGAGTTCTATAGCCTATTTTTCAATGGAATACGGTATTCATGAAAGTCTTCCAATATTCTCTGGTGGTCTTGGTATACTTTCTGGTGACCATCTTAAGGCAGCATCAGATTTTTCACTTCCTCTTGTGGGTATTGGACTTTTTTACAGATATGGTTATTTTAAGCAGTTTTTGACCAACGATGGTTGGCAGATGGAGGAATATCCAGAAACAGATATCTTTTATCTTCCAATTAAGAGGGTAAGGGATAAAGATGGAAACAAGATCTATATAGAGATTCCCTCCCCAATGGGAATTATAAAAGCAAGGGCATGGCAAATTGATGTGGGACGCATTGAGCTGTTTCTCCTTGATACAAATTTAAGGGATAATCCACCAGAGATAAGGGATATAACATCCCGCCTCTATGTAGGAGAGCCACATATAAGGCTGGCTCAGGAGATTTTGCTCGGAGTAGGGGGCATGAAATTACTTGAAAAACTTGGTAGGTTCCCAACAGTATGCCACCTAAATGAAGGACATTGTTCCTTTGTTTGTATTGAGCGTCTAGCCCAGGTCATGAGGCACTTTAATCTAAATTTGAACGAGGCAATGGAATTTCTGGCAAGGACCAATGTGTTTACAACACATACTCCAGTTGCAGCAGGTTATGATCAATTTTCAGTAGATATGATAAAATCTTACCTTGAATCTTATACTCAGATATTTAAAGTGCCAGTTGAGGAGATAATCTCCTGGGGGCAAAAGGGATGGAGATATGATCCTGGTGGTAAATTTTGCATGTTTATTTTTGGCCTTAGATTTACCCAATTCTGTAATGGCGTAAGTAAGCTTCATGGTCTTGTAGCAAGGAAAATGTGGCACCATGTGTGGCCAGAGAGGCCTTTAGAAGAGGTTCCCATAAAGTATGTTACAAATGGTGTACATGTGACCTCCTGGATTTCCATAGAAAATCACCTTCTTTTTGAAAGACACATATCTCCAAAATGGTATTTGGAAAGTGAAGAGACAATAAGGGATGGTATTGACAAGATATATGAAGAGGAGCTCTGGCGTGCAAGGGAGCTTAGTCGGGCAAGGTTAATTAGATTTTGTAGATACATGATGACAAAACAATATGCTAGAAGAAATGCACCAAAGCATATTCTTGATGAAGTGGGAAGTGTGTTTGATGTGGATGCTCTAACCATTGGATTTGCCAGGAGGTTTACAGCATATAAAAGGGCAAACTTGCTACTTAAGGATAAAGAAAGATTGAAGAAGATCATTACATCTAAAGAACATCCTGTGCAATTTGTGTTTGCTGGAAAGGCACATCCAAAGGACGAAGAAGGCAAAAGACTAATTAGAGAAATAGTTGAGTTTGCAAGGGATAGTGAAGTTAGGCATAGATTTATATTTTTGGAAAACTACGACATAAATATTGCCAGGCACCTTGTTCAAGGTGTGGATGTGTGGCTCAATACTCCAAGGCGTCCCTTTGAGGCATGTGGCACATCAGGTATGAAGGCAGCAATAAATGGTGTTTTAAATTTCAGTGTGTTAGATGGATGGTGGTGCGAGGCATATAGGGAAGACAGAGGCTGGGAGATTGGTGGTGGAAAGGAATATAGTGACCCAATTTATCAAGATGAGGTTGAGGCTCAGGCACTTTACAATACATTAGAAGAAGACATAATTCCACTCTTTTATGATAATAGAAGGGGAGATATACCTCAAGCATGGGTGCACATGATGAAAGAGTCTATGAAAATGGGTATAACAAACTTTTCAGCAAAAAGGATGATTAAAGATTATGTGGATGAGTATTATTCAAAGGCCTCAGCCAATTATTTTGATTTAATAAATAATAATTTTGAAAAATTGAAATATCTTGTTGAGCAGAGAAGAAAATTAAAGGAACACTGGAACAATATTAAGATTGGAAAACCCATAAAAATGGGGCCATCTCATTTTAGGGTTGGGCAGGAATTTGAGGTGGTGGTTGATGTGTATCTAGGGGAGCTCAGTCCTTCTGATGTGGAGGTGGAGCTATATCTTGGGAAATTTAAGAGATATGAAGAAATAGAAAAAATGGATGTTATTAAGATGGAGATGAATCAGGAAAATGGAGAAGGCTCATACATTTACAAGTGCAAAGTAAAGTGTGGCCTATCTGGACGCTATGGATTTAACGCCAGGATAGTTCCCAGAGGGGATGATTATCTGGTTTTTAGTTCCAATTTTATCAAATGGTCAGAATAGAAGAAATTTTTTATAAAGGAGGTAATTTTTAATGAAAAGATCTCCAAGGCTGCTCATTGTCACCCCTGAGGTGACTTATTTACCAGAGGGTAGCAGTATCCTTGCAAGGTATCTTTCTGCAAAAGCAGGAGGACTTGCAGATGTATCTGCTATGTTAATTAGAGAATTATTTGAAATGGGTGTTGATATACATGTTGCTATACCTGATTATAAAAAAATATATTCCAAAAAAATAGGTAAATTTGCTAAACTATATGAGGAACAACTAACTATTTATATGGAACATTTATGTGAAGAGAGAATCCATTTGGCAAGAGATAGGATGTTTTATCATAAGGATAATGTATATTCTACATATGGATATGATAATCTAAAAGTTTCTTTAGTTTTTCAACGAGAAGTTATAAATAATATTATTTTTAGCGTTAAACCAGATTTAGTGCACTGTAATGATTGGATGACAGGGATTATTCCTGCTTTTTTGAAAAAGAACAGAATACCATCTCTTTTTACAATACATAATATATATACAGTATTGAGTACTTTATCTGAAATTGAAGACAATGGTATAGATGCAGCAGAATTTTGGCAAAACTTCTATTTTGAAAGAATTCCCATAAATTACGAAGAAACGAGAAATAATAATCCTGTTGATCTTCTTACCACAGGAATCTTTGCATCCCACTTTATAAATACAGTTAGCCCCACCTTTTTAAGGGAGGTAGTGGAGGGATATCATCCTATTATAAGATATCCTGTGAGGCAGGAGATTAGAAATAAATATTATGCAGGGTGCGCTGTGGGAATATTAAATGCTCCTGATGCCTCATTTGATCCATCAATTGATTCAGCAATTGCAAAAAATTATTCAATAAGAAATTTTGTATCAGGAAAAAGGGAAAATAAAATATTTTTGCAGAAAAAGCTTGGTCTAATTGTTGATGAAAATGCACCGCTATTTTTCTGGCCATCAAGGTTAGATCCAATGCAAAAGGGATGCCAGCTTTTAGCTGATATCTTATATAATGTTGTATCAAAGTATTGGGAAGACAATTTGCAGATTGTATTTGTTGCAGATGGTCCATTTTTTGATGTATTTAAAAACATAGTGGATTTTCACGGATTTCATAATAGGGTATCAGTATGTAGTTTTAATGAAGATTTATCAAGACTTGCATTTGCTGCATCTGATTTTATATTGATGCCATCTTCTTTTGAACCATGTGGTCTTCCTCAGATGATTGCACCAAAGTATGGTTCAATTCCTGTGGCACACGATACTGGTGGTCTACACGATACAATTGAACACTTAGATCCCTATAATAACACAGGAAATGGATTTTTATTTAACTATTTTGATTCACAGGGGCTTTTCTGGGCAATAGATGAGGCAATGAGATTTTTTAAACTCCCCAAAAATATAAAAAATGCAAACATTAGAAGGATTATGAAACAAGCAATGGAGAGATTTAACCACAAAGAATGCGCAAAAAGATATATAGAATTATATGAAAAGATGTTACAAAGACCATTTTAGTTATGTGTGATTTGTTTAATTTGGTATTGCAGTTAATTAATCTTTGAAAAGGAAACTTATACGGTGAAATATATGGAAAAAATACCCCTAATTGAAATAGATCCATACTTAGAGCCTTATCATAAGATAATTGAAAGAAGGATAGACAAGATAAATAATACATTAAAAAAAATTACAAAAAATACATCTTTAATAGAATTTGCATCATCTTATAAATATTTTGGTCTGCACAGAGAAAAGGATAGGTGGATATTTCGTGAATGGGCCCCAAATGCAAAAGAGATATATCTTATAGGGGATATGACTTATTGGCTTACAAAAGATGAATTTAAACTAAAAAAAGATGAGAAAACAGGTGTTTGGAAATTGAGTGTTCCTTTGAATAAAATTTCACATGGGGATTTATATAAATTAATTGTGAAATGGGATGAGGGAGAAGGGGAAAGGATTCCATCCCATGCAACATATGTGGTGCAAGATGAAAATACTAAAATCTTTTCAGCTGTGGTATGGGATCCTCCTGATAAGTTTCAGTGGCAAAACGATGGAAAGCAAAGGTTTCCAGAACCCTTACTTATATATGAGGCCCATGTGGGAATGGCACAGGAAGAAGAAAGGATTGGTACATACAGGGAGTTTGCAGACAATATTTTGCCAAGGATTAAAAAACTTGGATATAATACAGTGCAGCTTATGGCGATTCTTGAACACCCATATTATGGGTCATTTGGATATCAGGTATCCAGTTTTTTTGTACCAAGCTCCAGGTTTGGAACTCCAGATGATTTTAAATACCTAGTTGATAAGGCACATGGGATGGGGCTATATGTACTTATTGATATAGTACATTCACATGCAGTGCAAAATGAAGTTGAAGGATTATCTAGATTTGATGGCACCTATGATCTATATTTTCACAAAGACCCAAGGGGATTTCACCCTCTATGGGGTAGTAGGTGTTTTGATTATTCTAAGATAGAAGTTATAAGGTTTTTACTCTCTAATTTGAGGTATTATTTAGAAGAGTTCCATGTGGATGGTTTTAGGTTTGATGGTATCACATCCATGTTGTATCTACACCATGGTATTGGCAAGGATTTTTTGACCTATGATGATTATTTTAATGATCAAGTGGATGAAGATGCCCTTACATATTTGGCTTTGGCCAACAAGCTAGTACATGAGATAAACCCTAGTGCAATTACAATTGCAGAGGATGTGTCTGGAATGCCTGGACTTTGTTATCCCTTAGATGGAGGAGGCATAGGGTTTGATCATAGGTTCGCCATGGGAATTGCAGATTACTGGATTAAATTGATTAAGGATTTAAAGGACGAAGATTGGCCCATGGGACATCTGTGGTATGAGCTAACCAATCACAGAAAAGAGGAGAAGACTATTAGTTATTGTGAATGCCATGATCAGGCCTTGGTTGGGGATCAGACTATTATCTTTAGATTAATTGGTGCAGATATGTACTATTCAATGAGAAAAGAGGATGAGAATCTAAAGGTGGATAGGGGCATTGCACTGCATAAGATGATTAGATTTATTACAATAGCAACAGCCTGTGCAGGATATTTGAATTTTATGGGGAATGAGTTTGGACATCCTGAGTGGATCGATTTTCCAAGAGAGGGAAATAATTGGTCATACAAGTATGCAAGGAGACAATGGTCTTTATGTGAAAATCCCCTGCTTAGATATGAATATTTACTAAAATTTGATATTGATATGATAGATTTTATAAAAGAGGCAAATATATTAAAACCAGATGTGCCTCCAATCCATCTTCATGACCACAATGAATATAAGATAATTGCATTTGAAAGGGGAGATTACGTATTCGTATTTAACTTTCATCCTCAAAATTCCTATGTTCATTATAGAATATGTGCAAGGCCAGGGAAATATATACTTGTTTTTTGCTCTGATGATAAAAAATATGGTGGTTTTGGAAGGCTTATGCCAGAAGAAGAACATCTAACACTGGCAGAAAAACGAGGTAATAACTATTTTCATTACCTATCTTTATACATACCAAATAGATGTGGTTTTGCTCTGAAAAAAATAGATTAGGAGTTTTAGATTAATAACTATAATAAATTGGAAAAATAAAAAATCCATTACAGGAGAGAGCTTAGCCTTTTAAGCTTTTATCAGGAATAGAAAAAGTATTTTTTTGTTTTTTTGTTGTTGTAAACCATAACCTTTGGTCTATAATCCAGATAAGTTGCAACAATTTCTTGTAAAATAATTTTAAGAGGGGACAGTCCTATCTTCTCCTCTATTATTTTTTCTAGCAACTAATTCACTAAAAAGGCCAATTCCTTTTCTTTGTGTTGGGCGGCTAGGATTTCTCTTAAGGTTTTCCAGAATTCTGGAATTTCAGGTTTTAAGGAAATACTCTTTTGAGCCAGGCTTTCAGCCAGGCTCAAGTTTTCTTTATTTTTTAAGTAAATAGTGGCCAAAAGGTTTAGAGCCAGAGCGTCTAAAGAGTTTTTAAGTAGGGCCTGGTGGAGTTCTTCTTTGGCCTTTTCCATTTCTTCTTTTTTTAAATACAAAGAGGCCAGCAAGGTGTGAGGCTGGGAATAATTGGGCAACAATTCCTTGGCTTGCAGATAGTAATCCCTGGCCTTTTTGAAGTCTTTTTGTTTTTCAGCCTTTTTCCCTAACCTGAGTAAACTAAATCCCCTGTAAAGTGGAGTTTTACACTGTAGAAAAACTAATTCAGCCTCTTTTTCCTGCCCCAGTTGTTCTAAAATACGCCCCAGATTGTATCTGGCCAGTTCATTTCCTGGCTCTATTTTGAGGACTTCTAAAAAGGTCTCTTTGGCTCTGGGCAAATTGCCGGTTTTGGCATAGCTTATGCCCAGGGAATTTAAGGCCAGAATGTTTTTGGCATCTAAATAGAGCGCCTTCTGGTACTCACTAAGGGCATCAAAGTAATTACCCAGGGAAAACATTCGGTCTCCGCTAATGGTTAGACTTATGGAGTCAAAAAAAGCCAGGTGAGGACGCTCTTCATAGTAGCGAGAGTGAATCAGGGCCTTTTCCGCATTTCTGTATAAATCGCTTAAGTGGAAAGGTGGCAGAGGTAAATGCCCAACTCCTACATAAAAAGTTATTTGGTGCTGCTTATAAAATTCTTGTTCCAGTTTTAAAAGCTTTTCTTTTAATTCTTTATTACTTTCCTGGTAAAGAGCTGCAATGATCTGGGTTTCATTAGAGGTAATAAATAAAGGAGAAGTTATTTTTTGGATTTCTTCTTCTAATAAATCTAGACTGTCTTTATGGCTAATCTTTTCCGATTTTACCTGGAATAAAGCTAATTTTACTTGACCATAACTTTCAAGTATTTTCCTGGCTTCTTCCAGGATTGTGTTTTTGTAATCCAGGTAAAATTTAGAGTCTGATTGACTGGTTAGTTTTAACCTATCTCCTTTTTTTATTTTATAGATTGGTTCTAAATTTACTATTACCTTTGCTTTACTTTGCTTTTGTCCTACTTCTTTGATTATTATTTTCCCTTTTTCTTTGGGATTTATTTTATCCTTGTTTAGTACTGTAAATATATATCCATCCTGAACTTTACTTTCCTTACCTATATCAATAGTTATTTCTTCACAATTTACTTCTTTTATTCTTCCTCCCAGCTTTAGGATTTTATCAAAGCTAAAGGGCTCCTTAAACTGAAGACTTTTTTCCAGGGCTAAGTCCAGTTTTTCCTTAAAGAGAGGAATAATCTCTGTGTTGTTTAAGAGTAATTCCTGGCTGTCAAAGTCTTTGGGAAAGGTGACCAGACTTACCCCAAAGTTAAGTTTAAGTTTGTTTTTTAACACAGGATGGGAAAAATTATGTTGATGGAGTTTACTCCAAAGGTGAGTAAGCAAAGATGAGCCTTTAGAAGAATTCAGGTTGGTAAGTAAAAGACAGAGTTTTTGACCTGAAAGCAGGGCAAGGGGCCAGGGAGAAAAGTTAGTTTGAACTAATCCTATTATTTCCTGGAGTAAAAACTTTTGCGTTTTGAGAGGATATTCTTTTAACAAAGGGTTGATAGCTAAAAGAGAAACAGAAAAATAATTGGAAGAAAAGTTATTTTCCTTTGGGTTTAGGCCAAGCAGGATGTCTCTAATGGTTTCTTGCAGGAAAAAATCTATATAGTTGGAAGTATATATGTGTAGTTGTTCGTTAAAAAAAAAACTTTTTATAAATAGAAATATGTTGTAAAATTAATTGTAAAATAGTGGGAAGGGCAGTTTTTAACCCTCTAACTCTTCTTTTGGTGTAATTATGCAGGGTAATAACGCCTAAAAATTTTTGAGAGTAGTTTATAGCCAGGTGAATTTTATTTTTTTCTATAAAAATATCTTGTTTGCTTAGGTAGTCTGGTTTTGCAGCAGGGAAAAAAAGAGTAAACTTTTGAGCAGGAATGATTTTTTGTAGTTCTTCTTTTATGGCTTCTTGGTAAGTTAGCAAATCTTCTGGAGTAAGCTCGGGTAAAGAGGAAAGGTTGAACATGGTTTTACCTCTAGTAGGATTTTCTTTTGGGAGATTTTTGACGCAACCTCTTTTGAGGTACAGGAGCAAAAGAAGGATAAATGGGGTTGGCCAGGGTCCACCAGCCTGGTTTTAGAGTAGGAGAAAAGGTAAGCCTGGAAACAAATTTGACGCTTTTATAAGCCAGGTCAAAGGGAGCAACCACGCGCAAAGGTGCGCCTCTATCCAGGCTTAAAAACTTTCCATTTAATTTTAAGGCCAGAAGATACTTTAATTCTGGGTTGAGTAAGTCTTCTAGAGGAAAAGATTCTAAATAATGGTCTAATCCTTGAGGTTTAGAACTGGTTTGTCCCAGAGAGTGGATAACTACATACTTGGCTTTAGGTGTGGGTTTAACCAGGTCTATTAAAACAGAAAATGGGATACCTTCCCATTTTAAGTCGTAAAGGGACCAACCTTCCACACAATGAAAATCACAGGTTTGGGTGGCCTGGGGGAATTTTAAGAGTTCTGAATAACTTATTTTTAAAGGCTGCTCTACTTCTCCATCAAGGTAGAGATAGTAAGGTTCTTTTTTTCCATCCTGGTAAATAATCTGGCCTGTTGTGGAATCAAAGCGGAAGGTATTTTTTTCCACGGTACGAGTGGGAAAAAATTTCATAACAAAACTCCATATTTTTTGGGGTGAAAAGATAAAGATAAAAAAGAGGAGCTTTAAAAATTTTCTTTTACTTAACATCTTGGAAGTTAAATACAATCAAAGTGAAGAAAATGTCCAGATTTTTCTAAAAGAAGTTATTGCAAGGTCCCCAGATATATCTTCAGGGTTTGTTCGTAAAAGTTTTGAGAGTAGAGGGTCTGAATCTTTTCTCTTTGCTCCTGGTGAAGAGTAGTAAGGAAGGGTTTGTCCAAAAGGCATTGTTGAATCTTTTGAGCCAGCTCAAGGTGGTTCCCTGGCTCTACCAGGGCCTTAGGAGAAAGGATGTCTGGAAGTACTCCCACTTTGGTACCAATAAGGGGTACCCCACAACCCATGATTTCTAGTCCTGCTCGAATAATGGTTTCTGAATAAAGGGAAGCTACTACTCCCAAATCCAGACTACAGATGTATGCCCTGGGGTTGTCCACTTTGCCTGTGATCTGGGTTATAGATTCTATCTGGTATTCTTTTAGCCACTGCCTAATAGTATCTTCCTTTAAAGCAGTATCAAAACCAATAAGCAGTAATTTAATATTTTTGATGTTTTCTTGATGGTAAAGGTGAGATATAGCAGCAATAAGTTCCTTTTGTCCTTTGACCCGGTCAAATCTACCAACCAATCCTACGACAAAGTCTTCCTGCAAGTAATTATACTGACGCCGAATTTGTTCCCTTTCTGCAGGGGAAAAGTAGAATTTGCTCTCATCCACCCCCCCTATGACTAAATGTAGCTTGGAAGAAGGGGTTTTAAATACATTTTGAAAGTGTTTAAACATGGTGGAATTGGTGGTAATAACAGCTCTAGCCACCTGGTTGTGCAACCAGAGATTAAAGAGGTTTTTTTTAGGCAGGCGCTGATCTCCTCTAGTGCGCACCAGGGAATAGCCATATTTAAAAGCCAGCAAGCCAAAGAGAATAAAAGCTTCTCCTCTATGGCAGTTGATAATATGAGGCTTAAAGTCTTGAATAATTTTTTTCAGTTGACTTAAGGTCCTGGCCAGGACAAAGGGGTTATTGCTATTTAAGTCTAGAGTTTGATAGGCCAGGCCAGATTTCTGGACCCTGTTTAATGTTTGCGTATCGGGAAGACAGAGGATAAGGACTTCATGTCCTTGCCTGGCCAGGAGCTGTCCCAGAAACAGGCCATACCAGGCTGTGGCATTAAACCAGCGCACATTGATTACCTGGATTATTCTTAAGGGAGAAGAGATGCTTGTTTCAGTCATTATTCCTACTTATAATCGGAGCCAATTTTTAGCTGAAGCCATAACTTCAGTGTTAGACCAAAGTTATAAAAATCTGGAGTTAATTGTAGTGGACGACGGCTCCACAGATCAAACTTCCCAAATTGTACAGGAATTTAAAGATAAAAGGATTCGCTATTTTTATCAAGAAAATAAAGGGGTTTCTGCAGCCAGGAATTTGGGGTTTAAACAGGCCCGGGGAGAGTTAATAGCTTTTTTGGATTCTGATGACTTGTGGCTAAAGCATAAACTAGAAAAACAGGTTCACTTTTTACTTGAGGGAAACTTTTGGGTGGTCCAATGCAAAGAACAGTGGATAAGAAAGGGTAAAAGGGTAAATCCCTGTTTTAAGCATTTGATGCCTGCTGGCTGGTTTTGGGAAAAGGCTTTAAGACTTTGCCTTATAGGTCCTTCCTGTGTGCTTTTGCGCCGGGAGGTTTTTGAGGAAATTGGAAGCTTTGATACCCATTACCTGGCCTGTGAAGATTATGAGCTCTGGTTGCGTTTGTTGTTAAAATTCCCAGTGGGCCTGGTTCCAGAGGGTTTGGTGGTAAAAAGAGGGGGGCATTTTGACCAGCTTTCACGTTCTATCCAGGGCTTAGACCTTTTTCGCATTAATGCCTTATTAAAGATAGTTAAAACCTGCTCTCTGACAGCCAGGCAAAAAAGCCTGCTCACTCAAATACTCCAGGAAAAGATAGATATCTATGTGCAGGGATGCTTAAAAAGAGGTAAACTGGAAGAAGCTGCCAGGGTAAAAGCCCTGGGAGAGCAGTTTTAGTTCTTTACTTCTTTTTTACGAATGGCTTCGCTTTTGATGCGGTCTAAAAGTTCACTTAAAACAGGCTTTACGTTTTCTCTAATATCCCCGGCTACTAAAATAAAAAGCAGATCATCTCCAGGAGTAAAAATACCCTCTTTGGCCTCTACCAGGATTTTGTAAATGCCAGGTTTTTGCTCATATTCCTTTACCAGTTGGGCAATTTTCTCCTTATCTGGCTTTACTTCTAGTTGGCAGACTTCAGCCCTGTCCTGTCTAGACCAGGCCCTCACTACGCCATTATGAACCAGAATCATACCCACTTTTTGAGCAAAATCAGGTTCTTTTTTTAGCTGGGCAATGGTTTTACTTATATCCATTTTAGGTCCTGAAAAAATAAAAAAGGCGGGATAAAAACCCGCCTTTTAAGGTTATCTTTTAAATTATACACAACCAGTAGGCTTGGGAAGACCAGCCATCTTACAGGCTCCCTTACCAGGTCCAGAGGGGAACAATTCGTAAATTTGTTTGAGCTTGTAGCCAGTAACCTTGGAGAGAATACGAACCATAGGAGCAATACCATTTTTCTTGTAGTAGTCTTGCAAGAATTCAATAACTTTTTTGTGGTCTTCAGTGATTTCCTTGATACCTTCTTGCTCTTTTACATACTCAACCCATTCTTCACACCAGTCTTCAAACTTTTGTAAGAAACCGTCTTCATCTACTTCAAATTTTTTGCCTTTGAATTCAACAACAGCCATTTTTAACCTCCTTAAAGATTATCTTTTTATTTGACCCTGACCAAGTCAGGGCCATTTTCCGCTTTAACTAAAGCTAAAGTTTATTAAGATAAGAAATTGTTTTTTGTCAACGTTTTTTTAGATAAGCTATTATTCCAAGTCAGCTAATTCTTTCCTGGCAAACTCCAGATGGGGTTCTAATTTAAGGGCTTCTTTTAAAAAATAAGCAGCATTTTTCTCATTGCCAAGACGTTTATAACAAATTCCCAGGTTAGCTAAATCTATAGCTGAGCCACTGTCCAGATCCAGGGCACTTTGAAAGTCCAGCAGGGCCAGGTCATATTTTGCTTGTTTAAAATAAGACACTCCTCTTAAATTATAATATTCTTTGACTTCTGGAGAAAGCTCTATGGCTTCATCCAGGTAGGGTACTAATTTTGCCCATTCTTCTTTTAAACTCAAGGTATAGGCGAGATAAAAAAGAGCCAGGGCCTTTTCTTCAGCGTCTGGTTGTAAGGGAATGCTTTGTTCAAAAAGTTCGAGGGCCTTTTCTAAATTCTCCAAGCGGAGTTGAATAAGGCCTTTAAAAAAGGGAATAAAATATCCTTGAGGATAAATGGCGGCCAGGGTTTCTATTTTTTCTATTGCCTGTAAAGGCTCTTCTTCTGCTAAAATGCGCCCCACAAAAAGTCCTAAGCTGGCGTGAGGAGTGCGTTCGCGAAATTCAAAACCAGGAATTATGTTGTAATTGGTAGGTACTTTTAGGTCTGGATGAGCAGTATCTATGCTATAAAGAGTATATCCCTGCTCCTTTAACCTTTCACAGAGCTTTTTTAATTCCACATAGATATCCTGGTCTTCCAAAGTGGGTAAACTATTTAGGTCTACCTTTTCTCCCTGGATAATCCAGTCTATTTCTTCCAGGGACTTAAACTTGGAAAGACCAGAAGCCTCGTAATTGCTGTTGGTTTCAAAATCACCTGCCAGCTGAGCTATTTCCGTAAGGGCTCTTATGGCAGCTTTGGTGGGTGTGGAGGCAGTTCCTGCAGTAAAGACAATTTCGCTTAAGTGAGGAAAGGTTACAGGGTCATAAGCCAGGGCTCCCACAGTAGGAGCAGGAAAACCTAAAGAAAAGTCCTTTAGCCACACTTTTATGTTTTGTCTTTGAAATTTGGCATAAAGTTCTTTTAAAACCGGGTCCTTAAAGGAAGCAGGGTCTATGGTGGGAGTAATTAGTTTTTGACGGTCAATAAGAGCACAGACGTGTCTTTCTATGAGTTCACAGGCTCCTTGGAGCAGGGATTCTTCGTAGGTATTGCCAGCTGAACAGCCGTTAAATTCATTTAATTTTTTAAACCAGTCAAAGGGTAGGTAAACTTCCTCTTCCTCAGGTACATCCAGGGCCAGGCAGAATTTCCACCGTACCAGGTCTAAAATTTCCAATCCTTCTTTTTCTGATAAGTTTTCTTGGACTGAGAATAGGATTTCTCTAAGGGGAATGAGTTTAGAGCCGAACTTTTTCTGTGCCTCACTAAAGGTAAGCTGGTGAAAATTAGCAGGAGTGTTGACAAAGCTAAAATAACTAAAGCGTTCCACCAGCTCCATTAGGGCAGAAGCCTGGGCTTGAACAGGCGAAGCCCCCTTGCCCATCTGTTTTCTGGTGGGCATAATTTGTCTGGCTTTGGTTCCACAGAGGCTTAAATATACTGGTATATCTAGCCTACCTGTATCAATTCTTTTTAGTTCCAGTAAGATTTCTTGCCCGTGTCTTTGGAGGAGTTGGCTAATATTAGCTACAGTTTCCTCTGGAGAAAGGGCCTTGTCTAAGTCTTTAGTGTATTTTTTAGGACAACTATTTAGTTTAAACATGTTTTTTAGCCCTCATTCTATAGATTTGACAGAGAAACTTTTCTTTGTCTTCTGGATCCTGACTTTTATAGCCAATGGTCTTTTCCTGGATGTGAAATTCCTTTTGGGCCAGAGAAAAGAATTTTTTGGCCTTGCGAGTGTAGTTCTGGGCCAGAATTACTTCACTCTGAGAGTTATTTTTTAAGTTTTTTAGAAAAAATTTAAGCAAAGGTCGGTAGGTGTCTTCCAGGTACAAGACCTCAGAACCAATGATATAATCATATTTTTCCTGCAAAACAGCAGTGGTAAAGTCCACCTTTTGAACTCTGGCCTTTTTTTGCAGGTTGTTTTTGAGAATATTTATTTGAGCAAATAAAAGGGCATCTTCTTCCACATCAGAAATGGTTACTTCCATGCCTTTGGCTGCTAAAAAAAGGCCACATATACCCAATCCTGCCCCTATTTCTAAAACTTTGCCTTCTGCAGGCAAGTACTTAAGTAAAAAGTAGCTTAAAAGTAAAGAAGCTGGCCAGATTTTGGCCCAATAGGGTAGGTTTATTTGCTCTTGACTCTCTACGAGCTTGTCTAAGTATTGCTCTAAATCTTTGATTTGAGCTATGTGCAGTTCTATATCAGCCACCTTTAGAGGTTCAAAAAAGAGAGTAAACTTTTGCTCAGCCAGAGATTGTAAAGAAACTAAATCCATTTCTGAATATTTCATGCTAAAATCCTTAACTGTTTATTGTAAAAAATACGGATTATCCTTGAGAGAGGAAGAGAAATATAAAAAAGTATAAAGAATGGAGCGGGAGACGGGATTTGAACCCGCGACTTCAACCTTGGCAAGGTTGCACTCTACCACTGAGTTACTCCCGCTTATGGGCAGGCCTTTAAAAGAACTGGAGGCGGCATCCGGATTTGAACCGGAGAATGGCGGTTTTGCAGACCGCTGCCTTACCACTTGGCTATGCCGCCTTTTTTTGGAGCGGGAGACGGGATTTGAACCCGCGACTTCAACCTTGGCAAGGTTGCACTCTACCACTGAGTTACTCCCGCTCAAATGAGAAGACCTTCTTTATTCAAACCCCAGCTCTCTGTCAAGGGTTTGTCTTGGAGGTTGATATTTTTTTAACAAATCCATTTTAAGTTTAAAAAGTTTGGGACTTAAGGATACATGATATATATGTGGATTTATTAGTCTTTTTACTCCACTATCCAGGTTTTGCAAGTCCTGCTGACGCACTTGCTTGATGGTGTTTAGTTCTGGAAATTCATAGATTACTTTGCCCTGGGTTTGAATGGTGGTTTGCAGGGCTTCGATTTTTTTCACTTCTTTTTGGTGAATTATTCTAGAGATATTGGGGTCTGTGGGATGATGGATTTGCATATCTTCTTGCGAAAATAGTTCTTCCTCTTTCAGGCAGATGAGGTCCACCATGGCCTTATCTCTCTTATCGTAAAGGCGGAAGGTCTTTTTATGTCCTGGATTGATAATTTTGGCTGGAGAGTTGGATATTTTTAGGGCTGGTTGCCATTTTTCCTGGTGATAAATTCCAGTGAGCTTGTACACTCCATCCAGGCTGGGTTGCCCTTCAGAGGTGAGCATTCTCGTGCCTACGCCAAAGACAAGTTTAGATATAACTTCTTCAGCATCCAGCCTATGTTCCTTACATTCTTGTTCTATTTGATTTAAAATTTGCTGGATTACCAGTTCGTCTAACTGATTGGAAAGCACGATGGATACTTCTTGAAGCCCGGCTTTTTTTAACTCCAGATAACATTGGACAGACAAATAGGCCAGGTCTCCAGAGTCAATGCGGATGCCCAGAGGAGTATGCCCTTTTTGCTTTAAGTCCTGAAAAACCTTAATGGCATTGGGTAGTCCACTTTCTAGGGTGTTGATGGTATCAATAAGGAGTACGCAGTCATCGGGAAAAATTTCTGCAAAGGCCTGAAAGGCATCCAGTTCTGAACCACCCATGGCCATAAAGGCCTGGACCAGACTGTGGGCATGGGTGCCTTTGGGAGGCAGGTTTAAAGCCCTGGAAGTGCCTATGTTGGAGCTAAAATCCACTCCTCCTATCAAAGCACCTCTGGTGCCCGCATTGGCTCCCAGTCCATGGGCCCTGCGCATGCCAAAGTCTATCACCATTTGCCCTCTGGCTGCTTCTTTTATCCTGGAGGCCTTGGTAGCAATGAGGGTCTGGTAGTTTAAATGATTGAGTAAAGGAGTTTCTACTATCTGAGCCAGGGCCAAAGGCCCGCTTATACTGACCAGAGGTACCTGGGGATGGACTACCCTTCCTTCAGGGATGGCCTCAATATGTAATTTGCTAAAATCACACTCTTTTTCCAGCCAATTTAAAAAGGAAGAGCTAAATAAGGGTTGTTTATTTCTTCCCCTTAAACTTTTCAGGTAAGAAATATCTTCTCTGGTGGGTTTGGCCTTATTTAGCCATTCAAAAAAGGTCTTTAAACCGGCAAAAACACAATAGCCTGCCTGGTGAGAACCATAGTGGGGATAGTGTCGGAAGAAATAGTCAAAATGGGCTCTTTTTTCCTGGATATTATGTTCAAAATAAACTTGGGCCATGGTGAGTTGATAAAAGTCTGTAAAGAGAAAACCAGAAGTACTTGGATTTAAGATGCTCATTTTATTTCCTCACTTGTAATTAGCCTGGCTCCCTTACCTTGCATTTCTTCCAGGGCCTTTTGTACATCTCCTGGGTTGAGGTCTACACCTCTGCAACCATCCACCACTACATAAACTTTATATCCCAGGGATAGACCATCTAAAACAGTAAACTTTACACAATAGTCAGTGGCCAATCCCAGGACATAAAGCTCAGAGACTTTTTTTTCTTGCAGGTAGTTATCCAGTGAGGTCTTTTGCTGCCTGGCATTGTCAAAAAAGCCACTATAACTGTCTATCTTAGGATGAGTGCCTTTATAGACGATATAGTCTATTTTTTCCCTGTTTAGTTTGGCTGGAAAATCTGCTCCCCAAGAATTTTGTACGCAGTGATCTGGCCAGAGGATCTGCTTTATCCCCTCAACTTCTATTATCTCTCCTATCTTTTTACCATGGGTAGAAGCAAAACTTATATGCCCCTTCGGGTGCCAGTCCTGGGTGGCTATGACCAGAGAAAATTTATTCAGGAGTTTATTGGCCACAGGTATAACTTCATCTCCTCTGGGTACAGGTAAGGCACCGCCCGGGCAAAAATCATTTTGGATATCTACCAGTAAAAGTGCTTGCATTTCCCTTTCTCCTATTTTCAGGTTGTTTTTCTTGGGATTTTGATTTAATTTAATAAATAGAACTTAATCCTTTTAAGAAAACTTGGCAACTTGAGGAGAATTTGGATGCTATCAGCAACTTTACATCTGAGACTGTGGTGGGAAAATGCACAAGGGCAGGTGGTATTTGGGCCAGGTAGGGCTTTATTGTTGGCCAAAGTTGAGGAAGTGGGCTCCTTGCATAAGGCAGCCAAGGAACTGGGGATGTCTTATCGGGCAGCCTGGGGAAAAATTAAAGCCAGTGAAGAGGCTTTGGGGGAAAAGCTTTTGATAAAAGAAAAAGGCAGTAAGAAATTACAACTTACGCCTTTTGCCCTTAAATTACTTACTGAATACGAACACTGGCGTAAGGATGTGTATAATTATGCTCAAAAACAGGCTCATTTCTGGGAGTTAAAATAGTGGAACTGGGTTTTTTATTAAAAATAGTGTGGAATTCCCTGGGAAGGTTTAAGTTAAGGGCTTTATTGACCTTGCTGGGTATTTTTTTAGGCAGCTTTTCTCTGGCAGGGGTAAACCAGGCTACCTTAATAATGCAGGAAAAGACCAGGCAGGAAGTGGAAAAGCTGGGGAACAACCTTTTGTTACTCACCAATGCTCAGGTACGGTTTAGACCCAGTGGTGGAGCCAGGTTGGGCAAAGAAGCAAAGACCCTTAAACTAAGAGAAGTCACTTACTTAGCTTCTCTTTTCCCGCAGGTGATTAGGTTTAGTCCTTTTGCCCGAAGGACCATGCCTGTTAAATATGCCAAAGATAAGGTTAGTTGCCAGCTTTTAGGGGTATGGCCTGGTTATTTGCAGGTTCGAAAACTTTCTTTAGTTCAGGGTAGATTTTTAACTGACCTGGATATGCAGGAAAAAGCAATGGTTTGCGTGTTGGGAGCTAAAATTGCTTCCAGACTCTTTGGAAAGCAAAACCCTGTGGGCAAGGTGGTGTATTTTTTTAGAGCTCCTGTAAAAGTGGTAGGAGTGCTTGCCCCTAAGGGCAGTGATATTGCTGGAAATGACCAGGATGAGCAGGTCTTTGTGCCCCTTAGTACCTATTTGCGTCGGCTTAGCAATCAGGATTGGATTTCTGGAGCTTATTTTAACCTTTCCTCTTCTACCTTTGAAGATTATGTGAAACAGGAAATGGAGAAGATATTAACCAGGCTTCATAAACTGCAGCCCCAGGAAGAAAAGGACTTTTCCCTGCTGGCTGCCAAGGATTTACAAAAGCTTCAACAACAAGCTCTAGACCTGGTGAAGACTTTGGGGCTTATAAGTTCCCTTCTTTCTTTTGGAGTGGGCTCTATAGGAATTTTATCCATAATGATTCTTCTGGTCAGGACTAGAAAGCGAGAAATTGCCCTGAAAAGGGCTTGTGGAGCCAGAAAAAAAGATATTCTGGTGCAATTTTTACTGGAATCTTCTCTTTTAAGTTCAGTAGGAGGATTTTTGGGCATTTTACTAGTAGTTTTGCTGGTGCTTTTGGGCGTGGCGTTTAAGTTTTATCCTCTGGTCCTGGCTCCCTGGAGCCTGGGGGGGACTTTTCTTTTAGCCTGTATGCTGGGTTTTGTGGCAGGCCTTTATCCAGCCTGGGAGGCCAGCAATTTGGAAATATTAACTATTTTAAAGGAGGAGTGATAAATGAACATGCTTGAACTGGTAAGAGCAACACGCAGTTTTAGGCGTTTTGAGCCAAAAGACATCTCTCTGGAAGAGTTAAGAGAACTGGTAAACTTGGCCAGACTGACAGCTTCAGCAGGTAATAAACAGCCTTTGCGTTACATTTTAGTAACTGACCCTAAGGTAAGAGAGGAGATTTTTCCCTGTTTGGGATGGGCTGCTTATTTGCCAGAATTTAAAGGACCCAAGCCAGAAGAAAGGCCCACTGCCTATATAGCTTTTTTACTTAAAGAAGAGGAAATGATAAAAGAATTTTCTTTAGTGGATGTGGGTATTGCAGCTCAGACCATACTTTTGGCAGCCAGGGAAAAGGGGATTGGCGGATGTTTAATTGGTTCTTTAAACAAAAAGAAACTGGAAGAAATTCTGGAAATAGAGCCTGGTTATAGGTTGTTTTTAGTTTTGGCCCTGGGTTATCCTAAAGAAAAGGTGGTCCTGGAAGAAGGCCTGGTTAGAGGGGATATAAAGTACTTTCGAGATGAACAGGATGTGCATCATGTACCCAAAAGAACTTTGCAGGAAGTAATCCTGAAGGAAAAGTAATCTACAGAAAGGATTTTAATAAGAGTACGAAGAGAAGAGAGGGAAGTAAGTTGGTAATGGGAAGTTTTTTTAGTTCGAGAAGAGAAATGCCCAGCCCCAAAATAAGCACTCCTCCTACACCGGTTAGTTGATTTATAAGTAGGGGAGTAAAATAAGTCTGTAAGGAGTTGGCTAAAAAGGTTAGACTTAGCTGATAGATTAAAAGGGGAATTACAGAAAACAGTACACCTATTCCATAAGAAGCACTAAGGGCAATGGAAGTAAAGCCATCCAGAGTGGCTTTGGTAAACATAAGGGTAGGGTCCTGGCGTAAACCTTCATCAAAGGCTCCCAAAATGGTAAGGGAGCCTACACAAAAAATCAAAAAAGCAGTTAAAAGTCCCTGAGTAAAGGTAGAGGAAGAAGAATTAACTTTTTTCTTTAACTTTTCACTTAAAGCCACCAACTTTGCTTCCAGATTAAGACTTTCTCCCACTATGGCTCCGCCTAAAAGAGAAAAAATTAAGAGGAGCACATTTTCTACTTTTAAAGCCATCTGAATTCCTATAAGAAGGGTGCACAGACCAATGGCTTGAAAAACAGTGCGTTGAACCTGGGGAGGAATTCTATTTTTCAGAAAAATTCCAATTAAACTGCCCAGGATGACTGTAAGGCCATTTACCAGGGTCCCTACAGGTAAACTAGGCAAAATCTGTCTCCTTTTCCAGGGCTTCCAAGAGACTTATGGTCAGAGAAAGAAAGTCTGCTTCAGTTAAAATACCCACCAGTTTGCCACCTTCTACTACAGGTAAACAGCCGTATTTGTGTTTTAGAAGTAAGGATGCTGCTTCTTTTAGGGGGATTTTAGTAGAAACAGTAAGCACATCAGTGCGCATAATTTCACATACCGGAATACTGGCATCCAGTTCTTGTTGGGTTTCTTCGTCTATTTCAGCTAGTTTGGAAATAGTGGCAGCTAAGATGTCCCTGTGGGTTACCAGGCCTATAAAATTGTTTTTTGCATCTACTATGGGAATATGGCGAATTCTTGCCAGTTGCATAAGAGATTTAGCTGCAGCCAGGGTATCTTCTTTTTTTAAAGTAAAAACTTCTTTGGTCATGAGTTCTGCTACAGTTAACATAATTTACTCCTTTGCTTTCTTAAAGATGATAGATTAAAGACAGTAAAAAGACAAGAGGAAGGAAATGAAAAATTTGGATGTGGCAATTATTGGTCTGGGTCCAGCAGGAAGTACGCTGGGGTATCTTTTGGCCCAAAAAGGTTATAAAGTTTTAGGCATTGATTATAAAGCTTTTCCCAGGGAAAAGCTCTGTGCTGGCCTGATTACAGACAAAACCGCGCAACTTCTGGAACGGATATTTCCTGGAAGTGTAAGCTATCTGGAAGAAAAAAAGGTTATTGTGTTTAAATCTACTTCCTATGGAGTGGGTAATAGGCAGGGAATTTTCTGGCAGGGAAAATTGGAGCGACCCTTTCGCATTGTAGATAGAAAAAAATATGACTTTTTTTGGTATGAGCAATTTCAAAAAGCAGGAGGTAAGGTTCTTAAGGAAAGAGTAGTAAAGGTTAAAGAGGGTAAAATTTATTTGACCAATGGAGAGATACTTTCTCCTGGCCTTATTGTGGGAGCAGATGGAGTAAATAGCGTGCTCAGGCGTTTTTTAGCCCAGAAAAAGATAGTAAGACCTCCGCACAATAAAGAGCAAGCCCTGGCTTTAGAGACCTTTTTTAAGTCTTCAGAGGTTAATTTGCCCCATTTCCCCAGTATTTTTTTTGGCTATGTTCCTTCTGGCTATATTTGGGCCTTTCCTCATGCCAAAGGTTTTTGTCTGGGTATTGGTTCCAACAAGGTTAAGGATGGGAAAAGGTTAAAGGGGATTTTGGATGAGTTTTGCCTCTCTTTTGTCAAAACCAAAGCCCAAAAGGTTTATGCCCATTTTTTGCCTTATGGAGATTTTGAAAAAAGTCCTGCCTATGACAATTGTTTTTTACTAGGAGATGCGGCTGGACTGGCTGACCCCCTTTTGGGAGAAGGCATTTATTATGCCCAGCAAAGTGCTTTTTTGTTGGCTTCAGCCTTTTCTCTGGCCTCTAATAAGGGAAACATAAGAGATATTTACTTGCAATTACTTGCAGAAGAAATAAAGGAACTTCGGTTTGCCCTGTATTGGAGAAAGGTGGTTTTTTCTCTTTTATGGGTAAGGGATTTTTATCCTTTAAAATGGGCTTTTTTTAGAGGGGCCAGGTACTTAGAAGAAACCATTCAAGGAAAACGCTCTTTTTGTTTTTTAAAACCAAAAAGATAGTTAGATTTTGTAAGGAGCTAGGTTTAATGGCAGTTAGTGACTTTCGGCGTTTGCGAGAAAAAATGGTCAAAGAGCAAATAGAGGCCAGGGGAATAAAAAATCCCCTTGTGTTACAAGCCATGCGCAAGGTCCCCAGGCATCTTTTTGTGGATGAAGCTCTGCAGGTCCAGGCCTATAATGACCATCCTTTACCCATTGGCTATGGGCAAACCATTTCTCAACCTTATATTGTAGCTTTAATGTCTGAACTTTTGGAGCCTGAACCTGGCCTTAGTGTGCTTGAAATTGGCACAGGTTCTGGCTATCAAGCTGCAGTTTTGGCTGAGATGGGTATGAAGGTTTATACAGTAGAAAGAATTAAAAATTTGTATTTACAGGTGAGCAAGCGCTTAAGAACACTGGGTTATTATAATGTAAAGGTAAAGCTAGATGATGGTACTTTGGGCTGGCCTGAAAATGCGCCCTTTGAGCGAATCATTGTTACTGCTGGAGCTCCCCTGGTGCCTGAACCTTTGCTGGAACAACTGGCTGACCCCGGGATTTTGGTTATTCCTGTGGGTGAAAACAAGCGCAATCAAGAATTGCTAAAGATTACCAAAACAGAAGGAACATTAAAAAAAGAGAATTTAGGCAAAGTTATGTTTGTGGACCTGGTAGGAAAGTATGGTTGGTAGGCATGTTTAAAGAAAAATTTTGGCAAAGATTTTGGCATATTGCTGAAAGCAAGGGAGCAAAAAAAACTTTAATTCTGGTTTCTTTTACAGAAGCGATTTTTTTCCCCCTTCCTCCAGATTTGCTTTTAATTCCCATGGGGCTGGCTGAAAGAGAAAAGGTGTTTTCTTTGGCCCATCTTACTCTCCTTACTTCTGTTTTAGGCGGGTTGGTTGGGTATTTTTTAGGTTATTTTTTTATGGATACTCTGGGGCAGTGGCTTATTTCCCTGTATTCCCTGGAGGACAAATACATTTACTTGCAGACCCTTTACCAGAAGTATCAAGTCCTGGCCGTAGGTATAGCTGGCCTTACTCCTGTACCTTATAAGTTATGTACCTTAACGGCTGGTACTTTTAAATTAAACCTGGGATTTTTTTTATTGGTCTCTACCTTAAGCAGGGGATTACGCTTTTATTTGATCGCTGCTCTTATTTATTGGAAAGGGGAACAGGCTAGAGTTTTTCTGGAAAAAAGGCTGGACTTGGTCCTTACCTTGACAGTTTTGTTAATAATCTTAGGTTTTGGAATAGTAAAATTCTTAAAATAAGGAGTTTAGAATGTCTGGATGCAGCAGTTGTGGAAGTAAAAAGGATAATCTTGGCAAATCCATTCAAGATGAGCTTATTTCTTCTACCCTGGCTAAAATAAAGTATAAGATTTTTGTTATGAGTGGCAAAGGTGGAGTGGGCAAAAGCTCCATTGCCACCAACCTGGCTGCAGCCCTGGCCAGTAGAGGACATAAAGTGGGGCTTTTGGATGTGGACATACACGGCCCAAGTGTCCCTCATCTTTTAGGGCTTAAGGGTTTGCTTGATGTGGAAAAGGGAAAAATTATCAAGCCCAAGAAATTTAATGACAATCTTTTTGTGGTTTCCATGGAATGCTTGTTAAAGGACCCTGATCAAGCTGTGCTGTGGCGTGGCCCCATGAAAACTTCAGCCATTAGACAGTTTGTCTCTGATGTGGATTGGGGAGAGCTGGATTTTTTGGTGATTGATTCTCCTCCAGGTACTGGAGATGAGCCCATGACTGTTTTAAAAACCATCCCTGATGCTTTGTGTGTGGTGGTTACTACTCCTCAAGAAGTTTCTCTGGCTGACGTGCGCAAGGCTATTAACTTTTTGCAGTACGCCAAGGCCAATATCCTGGGTATAGTGGAAAATATGAGTGGGCTTATCTGTCCCCATTGTCAGAAGGAAGTGCCTTTATTTAAAAAAGGCGGGGGTAGGGAATTGGCCCAAAAATTAGGTCTGGATTTCTTAGGAGCCATACCTCTGGATCCAACCACTGTGGTGGCCGGGGATTTGGGCAAGCCAGTGGTGCTTTTAGAAGAGGATTCTTTTGCCAAAAAGGCCCTGCTGGAACTTGCTAAAATTGTTGAAGAGAAGGCCCAAAATAGCCTGGAAACCATTTCTTCTAGCCATGGTTAAAAAGAATTTGAAAAAAGAGAAAAAAAATACTTGCCATTTTTTTTAGAAGGGGCTAATTACCCTTCTTCCGTTGAGCTGGCGTAGCTCAATTGGTAGAGCAGCTGACTTGTAATCAGCAGGTTGCGGGTTCGAGTCCCATCGCCAGCTCCAGTTGACAATGTTGATTAAAGGGCTTAAGATTTAGCTCTTTCAAGTGGAGGGGTTCCCGAGTGGCCAAAGGGAACAGACTGTAAATCTGTCGGCGTAAGCCTTCGGAGGTTCGAATCCTCCCCCCTCCACCAGGAAATTTTAATTTTTAAGAGTAGGAGACAGGGAATCCTGTTGCTTGACTACTCCTATTTTTTAGTAGCGGGAATAGCTCAATTGGCTAGAGCATCAGCCTTCCAAGCTGAGGGTTGCGGGTTCGAGTCCCGTTTCCCGCTCCAAAAAAAAAGTCAAGCCAGTAGGCCCACGTAGCTCAGTCGGTGGAGCACTTCCTTGGTAAGGAAGAGGTCACCGGTTCAAGTCCGGTCGTGGGCTCCAGGTTTTCCTGCCTACAAGTTTGGGTTTATTCATATATTAATTAAAATTTTTTAACAGGGGGTATAGGTAATGGGCAAGGCGAAATTTGAGCGGAAGAAGCCGCATGTAAATATTGGTACGATAGGTCATATTGACCATGGTAAGACTACGT
>NZ_JBSRHE010000019.1:0-32634 GCF_055126295.1 Desulfonauticus sp.
TTTCATACGAATGAGCTTTTCATCTATTACCTGCAGGGCACCATCAGCAGTCTGGATAAGGGAGATGGCATCATTGGCATTACGAATACCCTGGTTCAAGGCAGCAATATCTGCTCGCATAAGCTCACGAATCGCCAGACCAGCAGCGTCATCCGCAGCAGTACTTACTCTAAGCCCAGAAGAAAGCCTTCTGGTAGAAACCCCTAACTTACCGTAAGCAGTAGAGAGGTTTCTGGCAGCATTCATTGCCATTAAGTTGTGATTAACGACCAAAGACATAGTCTTCCTCCTTGAAGTTTTTTGGGCTTCCCTGCCCTTTTTCTTTGTCTATCTTATCGACCGGGAAGAAGAAAACTTTAGTTAAAAAAGAAAATAACCCTATTTTTTTTGCAGTTGCTCCAGGGCCTTTTCCACACAGGGAGTACAGGCAGGACAATTTCCCACCTTGGAGCAGTGTTTTTTTAGGGCTTTGAGCCAGGTTTCACCTGTGCGAGGACAGTTCTGGATAAATTCTATAAAGTGGATGAGCTTTTCTAAGGTAAGGTCGTCTATGTGGTGTTCCAGGCGACAGGCATTTTCTTCAGCCTTTTCCTTATCCAGCCCCAGAAAGTTTTCCAGAAAATCAGCAATTACCTTGTGTCTATGGACAATGCGGCTGGCCTGTCTAAAGCCTTCTGGGGTTAAGGTGATTTTGCTGTAAGGCTGGTAATTGATAAGACCTTTTTCAGCTAGAATTTTTAAGGCTCCGGTTACAGAAGCCCGTTTTACTCCTAAACTACTGGCAATATCTTTGGCTTTGGCCTGTTGGTTGGCGCTTTCCAGATGAAAAATGGTCTCCAGATAATCTTCTAAACTGGGAGTTAGTTTTTTAGACATGTGTTTAGTCTAGACTAACTTTTAAGGGTTTGCCAAGTATTTTTTTTGCTTCTTCAAAATCTATTCCCCGTTTTTGCGCTATGGAGTTTAAGTTTTCTTCTGCATTGGACTTGCGCAGGTAAAGAGGTAAGGGGAATTTTTTAAAAGGGCTGGTATCTTGTTCTTGAGTTAACTTTACTACTTCCTGAGCACAGGGAAGGTCATATTGAGGGGGTAAGATTTGTACCTTCCAGGTGGCTATTTCTGGATTTCTGCGTACACCACTACCCAGAAGCAAGGCTTGAGGGTAGTTTTTGAGGGCATTCTTCAACTCTTCCAGAGTATAGGTGGAAGGTTCAAGAAGGGGATTATTATTGCTATCAAAGGGTTGGGCATAAACTTCTTGGTGTCTGGAGTGAGTGATAACCCACTTTACTTGTTTTAAAGGAACGCTTCTAGCCAGACTTAAAAAATAGTTTAGTCCTAGCAAGGGCACATTGCCAGCTAGAGCAAGCCCATAGGCATGGGCAAAGACAAGCCTTAGGCCAGTAAAAGAACCTGGACCAGTAAAAACATAGATGGCCTTTAGGTCAGATAAGGAAAGGTGGAAGGTTTTGAGGAGATAGTCCAGGTGAGGAGCAAGTACAGGCATACTTCCCTTTACTGGCTTTATCTGCCAGTGCCAGAGAACCTCTTCTCCTGCCCCCAGGATTATCTGAAGATAGTCTTCTACTCCGTTTAAAATAAGTACCTTATTTGAAGATGCGCATGAGGTCATTGTAAATAGCTATTCCCATGAGTAAGAGTAAAAGGGCCAACCCTATTTTGAGACTTATTTGTTGAATCCGCTCACTTAAGGGTCTGCGCATAATCATTTCTAGCGAGTAAAAAAGGATGTGTCCTCCATCCAGAATGGGTATGGGCAAGAGATTTAAGAGCCCCAGGTTGATACTAAGCAGGGCAGTTAAATTGAGCAAATTTACCCATCCCTGCTTCGCCTGATCACTTACCAATTTGGCAATGGTCAGAGGACCGCCTATGGTTTCTAAAGGTAAGATGCGCTCTATTAATTTTACAATGCCCAACCAGGTTAGTTTGATAATTCTTCCCGTATGCACGAGTCCTTCCTGGGCTGCTGCAAAAAAGGATAGTTTTTGCGTAAAAAAGTTATCAGCAGCAATAATGCCCAGTTGTGGTTTAACAACGGTTTCACCAAAGATATTTTTTAGGGTTTTGGCTTTGGTTTTAGCCTGCAGGGTTAGAATTTGTTGGTTTCTTTGAACTTTTAAGGTGAGTTGAGCAGTATCACTTTCCTGCACTGCTTCTACCAACTCGCTCCAGGTCTCTATTTTTTGACCATTTACCTCTAAAATAAGGTCTCCTGCTTGCAGGCCGGCTGCTTGAGCTGGAGTATTGGGAACCACTTCGCCTATTTGGGGAAGTAAGTAGACCTTTCCTTGAGCAAAAAACAAACCCCAGAAAATAAACCAGGCCAGAAGGAGATTAAAAAGTGGGCCAGCAACAACTACCAGCATTTTTTGATAGGCAGGTCGGAGGGCAAAACTTTCCTCTGCAGCAAAAGGAGGCTCTATGGCCTGGTCCTTACTTTCTCCTACCAGTTTTACATATCCGCCCAGAGGAATGGCTGAGAGCCTGTACTGGGTTTTTCCCTTTTGAAAACTTAAGAGTTTAGGACCAAAACCAAGGGAAAAGATACTTACGCCTATTTTAAAGAGCCTAGCTATTAAAAAATGTCCCAGCTCATGGAAAAAAATAAGCAGTCCCAGGACTAAAATTACTGCCAGTGTGCTATTTAACATTTTAGTTCCTTTGCCCTTTCCAGAGTTTTTATTCTGGTTTCTTGATCCAGGTTCAGGATGGTTTCAAAAGAAGATATAGGCATAGATTGATGTTTTGCCAAGAGTTCTTCGATTAAAAGAGGAATGTGTTGAAAGTTTATCTTTTCTTTTAGGAAAAGTTCTACAGCTATTTCATTGGCTGCATTCAAGACCACACAGTGGCTTTGACCGGCTTGCAGGGCTTCCTGGGCTAATCTTAAGCAGGGAAATTTTTCTAAGTCAGGTGGGTAAAAGGTAAGGGGAGAAAATTTTGTAAGATCCAGATTGCATTGCTCTGTTAGTTCCAGACGCCTTGGATAGCCCAGAGCATAAGAAATGGGAATTTGCATGTCAGGAAATCCCAGTTGGGCCAGGTGGGAGCCATCTTGAAAAAGTACTAAGGAGTGAATGAGACTTTGAGGATGAATGACCACTTCAATGGAAGATAACTCCAAGCCAAAAAGGTGATGGGCTTCGATAACCTCTAAGCCTTTATTCATTAAGGTAGCTGAGTCTATGGAAATTTTTGCTCCCATGGACCAGTTGGGATGCTTGAGGGCCTGTTTAGGAGTAATTTGTTTAAAATCTAACCTGGAATTCCAGAAAGGTCCTCCAGAAGCAGTGAGAATAATTTTTTTGACCTGTTCAAAGTGGGGTTGGGTTGCTTGAAAAATAGCGTTATGTTCTGAGTCTAGGGGCAGGATTACGCTTTTTTGTTTTTTAGCCAGTTTTCTAATAAGTTCTCCTGCCAAGACCAGAGATTCTTTATTGGCAATAAGGACAGATTTTCCCTTTTCCACAGCCTTTAAGGTTGGCCCCAGACCTGCTGCACCCACTAGAGCAGAAAGCACAAAATCAGCTTCTTCTAATTGGGCCAGATCTAAATAACCCTGCTCTCCCCAGAGGATTTGGGGATGATAATCACTGGGTAGTAGTTTTTTTAGCTTTTGAGCTAGCTCTTTAGTCAGTACTCCCAGATATTTAGGGCGATAACAAAGGGCCTGTTCCAGTAAAAGCTCAATATTTCTTGCTCCAGCCAGGGCCAGGAGAGAAAATTTTTCCTGATGCTTGGCAATCACCTTAAGGGTGCTTTGGCCAATGGAGCCAGTGGAGCCCAGGATGACCAGTTTTCGTGGAAAATCAGGATTTTTTAAGGCTAGGGAAGAGATATATTCCATTTTTTTTAACCCAAAAATGGTTTAAGATACTTAAAAAGATAGTAAAGGGGCAAGATAAAAAGAAGTGAATCTATACGGTCCAGAATGCCTCCATGTCCAGGCAGTAAGGTCCCAGAATCCTTTATGTTTAACTTTCTTTTAAGGGCGGATTCAAAAAAGTCTCCCAATTGAGCAGCCAGGTTTAGGGCAATACCAAGAGCTAGATAAAAGGGTAAGTTTTGTTTTTCCAGGAAAAGGCCAAAGCTGAGGTTTACCAAAATACAGGATATTAGCCCGCCCATACTTCCTATCCAGGTTTTTTTAGGGCTTACTTTGGGCCAGATTTTCTTTTTTCCCCAGAGTAAACCAGTATAATAGGCTCCTGTGTCAGAAGCAAAGGCAGAGAAAAGTACCAGGAGTATTTCGGTTCGGGAAAAGTTTTCAAAAAGTTTTAAAGCCAAAGGGATGTAGATTAGAGAAAGGAAAACTAAGGCTATGTCTTGAAATTGCAAACTTTCTTTAAAGCCAAAATCAAAGAGGAAAATAAGGGCCAAAAGCCAGAAACATAAAAGAGTAAGAAGGGCAAAATTATTTCCCAGTACAGAAAGTGGGGTTAAAATCAGGGCTGCGCCCAGGATATTTCCTGTTATTCTTAAAGAAAAGTTTTTTTTCCCAGGCCAGAAAAAAGAGTAAAATTCATTGAGAGCCAAAAAAGAAACCAGTAAAATGCTTAAGGAGATAAAAATACCCTTTTGCCATAAAACCAGAGCCAAAAAGGGCAAGATAACTAGAGCGGTTAAGATACGCTGTTTATGAGAAGCTAGCACGAATTAAGTCCTCCAAAACGCCTTTTTCTTTGGCTAAAGTCAGCTAAAGCCTTGTCCAACTCTACAGTATCAAAATCTGGCCAGAGTACAGGAGTAAAGTAAAATTCAGCATAGGCACTTTGAAAAATTAGAAAGTTGGAAAGGCGTTTTTCTCCACTGGTTCTAATAATGAGGTCAGGATCAGGCTGTCCCTGAGTGTAGAGATAGGTAGAAAATAGTTCAGGAGTCAGTTCTTCAGGAGAGATATTTTGGGCCAGGATTTTTTTTACAGCCTGAATGATTTCATCCCTACCTGAATAATTGAGCGCCAGGTTGAGGATCATTTTTTGACAATTGCGGGTAGCTTTCATCACTTTTTTAATTATAGTTCTGGTAACCAGAGGAAGCCCCTCTATTTCTCCCAGCACATTGAGCCGTATTCCCTGTTCTAGTAAGGATGGTTCTTCTTTTTGTAAGTGTTCAGTAAGAAGAGTAAAAAGAGTTTTGACTTCTTTTTTGGGCCTTTTCCAGTTCTCTTTGGAAAAGGTATAGAGAGTTAGATAAGGAATGCCCCTTTTACAGGTAGAAGAGATAATTTCTCTAACCCTTTTTACCCCCTCTTTATGTCCTTCTGTTCTACTTAGGCCTTTTTTTTGAGCCCACCTGCCATTACCATCCATGATAATGGCCAGGTGAGTGGGAATCTTCAGGGATGGCATATTGGCTAGTATTTAAATCTCCATAATTTCAGTTTCTTTGGCAGAAACTATTTTATCTATTTTTTCTATATACTGATCGGTGAGCTTTTGAACTTCTTCTTGCCCCTTGTGCAGATCGTCTTCTGTAATTTCTTTATTATTTTTCATTTTTTTGAGAGTCTCATTAAGCTCACGTCTGATATTACGAATAGCAATTTTGCTTTCTTCTCCGTATTTTTTGGCTAATTTAACCAGGTCCTTACGCCTTTCTTCAGTAAGGGGAGGTAGATTGATGCGAATAATCTTGCCGTCATTTACAGGAGTAAGACCCAAATCAGATTTTAAAATAGCCTTTTCTATCTCAGAAAAAGCACTTCTATCCCAGGGTTGAATGGCAATGGTTCGGCTGTCTGGAATGGAGATAGAGGCCAGTTGATTTAAAGGAGTGGGCGTACCATAATAATCTACCTTCAGGTCTTCTACTAATCCGGTGGAAGCTCTACCTGTTCTTAATTTGGCTAGTTCTTGTTCCAAGGCCTTGATAGCCTTTTGCATTTTTGCTTTGCCGTCTTTAAACACCTTTTCCATTTTTAACCTCCTTGCACAATAGTGCCTACTATCTCTCCTGAACAAACTTTAAAAATGTTGCCCTTTTCAAATAAATTAAAAACCACAATGGGCAAATTGTTGTCCATGCACATGGAAATGGCTGTGGAATCCATTACTTTTAATCTGCGTTGTAAGACCTCTATATAGCTTAAAGAGGAGAATTTTGTAGCATCAGGGTATTGCACAGGGTCTTTGTCATATACCCCATCTACCTTGGTAGCTTTTAAAATAGCTTCAGCTTTAAGCTCCATAGCCCTTAGGGCCGCAGCAGTATCTGTGGTAAAGTAAGGGTTGCCTGTTCCAGCCGCACAGATAACTATTCTACCTTTTTCCAGGTGGCGAATTGCCCTGCGTCGAATATAGGGCTCGGCCACTTCTCGCATGGTAATGGCGGTCATAACTCGGGTCTGTACCCCCTGTTTTTCCAGGGCATCTTGTACTGCCAGGGCATTCATGACTGTGGCTAGCATGCCCATATAATCGGCAGACGCCCTGTCCATACCTTTAGAAGAGGCAGAAACTCCCCTAAAAATATTACCTCCGCCTATTACCAGGGCTATTTCTACGCCAGTTTTAGCTACTTCTGCTATTTCCTTACAGATTTCAGTAATAGTAAGGGGATCTATTCCAAAGTTTTCTGGGCCAGCCAGAGCTTCTCCGCTTAATTTGAGCAGAATACGTTTAAACTTCATTTCTGGTCCTCAAAAATTTAAGTTAAAAAAAAGGGCCTGTTCAAGGCCCTTTTAACTTTTTTTATTTTTCTTCTCCCAAAGCCAAACGCACAAAGCGTCCTATTTGAATATTTTCACCCAATACAGCTACTGTTTCATTGATAAGGTCAGCAATGGTTTTGGAATCATCCTTGATAAAAGGCTGCTCTAAAAGACATACTTCTTTATAGTATTTTTTTAGACGTCCTTCCACTATCTTTTCAGCAATATGCTCTGGTTTTCCTTCTTCTTTGGCTTGATTGAGGTAGATTTCTTTTTCTTTGGCCAGGATATCCTGTGGAATCTCTTCGGGTGTGAGACACAAGGGATTGGTAGCTGCAATCTGCATGGCGATATCTTTAGCCAGTTCTTGAAAGCGTTCACTTTTGGCTACAAAATCTGTTTCGCACTTAATCTCTACCATAACCCCGATTTTACCATTGGAGTGGATATAAGAGCCAATCCAGCCTTCAGCAGTAGTTTTTCCAGCTCTTTTTTGAGCTTTGGCTAAACCTTTTTCTCTTAACCAGGCCATGGCCTTTTCTGTATCTCCACCACTGGCTTCCAAAGCCTTTTTACAATCCATCATGCCT
Source organism: Desulfonauticus sp. (assembly GCF_055126295.1). Classification (NCBI taxonomy): domain Bacteria; kingdom Pseudomonadati; phylum Thermodesulfobacteriota; class Desulfovibrionia; order Desulfovibrionales; family Desulfonauticaceae; genus Desulfonauticus; species Desulfonauticus sp. The sequence goes on from NZ_JBSRHE010000019.1 coordinate 7,267, forward strand.
GCGCCAGTCTTTTCTCTAAGTTCTTTTACCTGTTGTGCACTGATTGCCATTTTATTCTTCCTCCTTCTCAGTTTCTTCTGGGCTAGTTTGTTCTTCTTGCTCTTCTAAGGATTCTCTTTCTTCACTTTTAGCCAAGCCTTGTAAGCAGGCATCAGCAATGCTGGCAACAAAAAGCTTTATGGCTCGAATGGCATCATCATTGCCTGGGATAACATAGTCCACCACATCAGGATCACAATTGGTGTCCACAATTGCTACAGTGGGAATGCCCAATTTAATGCATTCCTTTACAGCGATTTCTTCATTTTTGGGGTCAATAATAAAGGCTACTCCTGGGATATCTTCCATGTTTTTAATTCCGCCCAGGTTTTTTTCTAGTTTTTCCAGGTCCTTTTGTTTTTTGATGATCTCCTTTTTAGGAAAGCGATTGATACTTCCATCTTCAAACATTTGTTCCAGTTCTTTTAACCTGGCAATACTCTTTTTGATGGTTTGAAAGTTGGTCAAAGTACCACCCAGCCAGCGATGGATTACATAAGGCATCTGGCAGCGCTCAGCTTCTTCTTTAATGATTTCCTTGGCCTGTCTTTTGGTGCCAACAAAAAGGACCTTCTTGCCTTGAGCTACTTGATCTACAATGAAGTCGTGGGCAATTTGAAACATTTTTACTGTTTGTTGTAGATCAATGATGTGGATTCCCTTTCTAGCCCCAAAAATGTAGGGTTTCATTTTGGGGTTCCAGCGTTTTGTCTGGTGTCCAAAGTGTACACCGGTTTCTAAAAGTTGTTTCATAGTAACATAAGCCATAAAAAATACCTCCTTGGGTTAATTCCTCCGTTTCCAAAAACTCTCTCCTTAAAGAGGGAGCACCCAAGAGTTTTTGGGAAACGTGTGTGTTAGAAACGATTTTCCCTAAGCAAAAACTAAAAAACTTGCAAGTTTTTATCTGAGCTAAAAAATCCTTATTTAAGGCTTATACTTCGTTAAAACCTGAAGCTATAAACTTTTCTACTAAATTAAAGGCCTCTTCATCTGTAAACTGCTTGGGAGGATGTTTCATCAGATAGGCACTGGGTCCATAAAGTGGCCCCTTTATGCCCCTTTGTAGAGCCAGTTTTAAGAGCCTTATGGCATCAATGGCACAGCCTGCAGAATTGGGGGAGTCTTCTACGGAAAGCCTTAACTCCAGGTTCATGGGCACATCGCCAAAAAGTTTACCTTCCATGCGCAGGAAACAAACTTTATTGTCCTTTTGCCAGGGCACATAATCACTGGGACTAATGTGAATGTTTTCTGGGTCTAACCTGATGCCAGCCACAGCTTGAACAGCCTCGGTTTTGGATATTTTCTTGGATTTAAGGCGGTGTCTGTTGAGCATGTTTAAAAAGTCAGTATTGCCGCCAGTATTTAGTTGATAGGTCCTTTCCAGTTTCACCCCTCTTTTGCGAAAAAGATCAGTTAAAGTACGATGGGTAATGGTGGCACCCAGCTGGGCTTTGATGTCATCACCAATGATAGGTAGGCCTGCTTGGGCAAATTGGTTGGCCCAGGTGGGGTCGCTAGCAATGAAAACAGGCATGTTATTGATAAAGCCTATACCTGCTTTTAAGGCACACCTGGCGTAAAAACGAGTGGCTTCTTCTGAGCCTACTGGCAAGTAATTTAACAGCATTTCGGCCTTACTCTTTTTAAGTATGGCTATTACCTCTTCTTCACCTGGTTCTGGTTCTTCACTTAAAACAAAGGTGTATTTTTCTTCATACTCTCGCATATGCTCGGAAAAGCCATCCAGCACTTTGCCCATGCTTACCTTTACTCCACTTGGGGGAAGGTTGGGGCAAAACACAGTGGTGCAGTTGGGCAGAGCAAAGATAGCCTCATTGACGTCTTTGCCCACTTTACGTTTATCTATGTCAAAGGCTGCAACCACTTCTATGTCTGAAGGTTTGTACCCTCCTATTTCCCAGTGCATAAGCCCAATGGCTGATTCTGGAGTTTTATCCCTATAATAATAAATACCCTGGATAAGAGAGCTAGCACAGTTTCCTAAACCCACAATGGCAATCCTTATCTTCTCCATAAGTCTAACCTCCTTTTGTTTTGGATAAAACTATTTATTTTTATCCATAGTGCTTGAAAAATTTTTTTTCAAGGAATAACAGGGGAATATAGAGATTAAAGAAAACTTAAATTTAACCGAAAGGGTTTCTACAAGTAAGGAACAAAAATAACTGGTTGACTTGTTTGTATTTTTAATGCTTTTAAGAGAAAATAAAAAAGCAAGTTGATTTTGAGGAGGGCATATATGAAAAAAATTATTTTGTTAGGGGTGTTGGTCCTGGGTTTTCCTTTGTTGGTTTTTGCCCAGGGGTTTGTGGGGTCTAAAGCCTGTCAGGAGTGTCATGAGACAGAATATAATAATTTTGTCAAATTTTCGAAAAAAGCCAAAAGCTATGAGCATATAGCCAAGATGTTTCCCAAATTAAAGGAAGAAGAAAAAAAAGAGTGTTTTTCCTGCCATACCACAGGCTATGGTAAGGGTGGTTTTGTTTCCATAGAAAAAACGCCTCAGTTTAGTGATGTGGGTTGTGAAACCTGTCATGGCCCGGGGCAGGAGCATATAGAGGCTGGAGGTGACCCAGAATTGATTAAGGGCAAGGGTAGTTTGTCTATAGAAAATTGTACCTCCTGTCATACCAATGAAAGAGTACAAGCCTTTAACTTTAAGCCCTTGCTTTATGGTGGAGTGCACTAACCCAATAAACACCAAAAAGGAGTTTACCTATTATGTGGGAAAGGATTAGCTCCAGTCTTCGCTTGAAGACTGGACTGTTGGTAACTCTCATTGCTGTAGTAGTTTTTAGTTTGCTTTTAGGTATAATGAACTTTTTGGAGCGTAAGGTTGTTTTAAACCTTTTACAGGGAGATGTCTCCAAACTATCCCAGACTTTAGAAACAGCAATTTATCGCCCTATGCAAATTGGTGATGATGAAGGAACCAGGGCTGAATTTGCCAGTATAGCAGAAACACATAAAGATCTGGTGGTATTTTTGACTGATTTTAGGGGCATAGCTACTTACTCCACTTTAGCAGAAGAGGAAGGCCAGTCCCTTCTGGAAAGCAAGTGGGGAAAAAAGATTGCAAAAGACTTAAAAGCCACTTTTGTGGGGGAGAAGATAACCGAAAAAAGTTTATTAAACCTGGAGAAAAATTTTTACTTTGTAAGTTTAAAGCCCATTTTTAATGGGCCTAATTGCTATCACTGCCATGGAAGAAGTCAAAAAGTTTTAGGTAGTTTGGTAATTTTTCAAGATGTTACTCCTGTCTTAAAGAATATAAAACAACAGACAGGAGTAATTGCCTTGATTTGCCTGGGAGCGCTGGTGGTTTTGGTGGCAGGCATCAACCTCTTTTTACGCTCCAATGTCTTAAAACCCATAGAAGAGATAGCTGCAGATAGTAAGAAAATTGCTAAGGGTGATTATAGCCTGTCCTTTAACCTTGCCCGAAAGGATGAATTGGGAGATCTGGCCAATAACCTGGGACAAATGGTTGGGGTTTTAAAAAGGGAACTTGGGTTTTCCAAGGGAATTTTAACTGGTATTACCTCTCCTTTACTGGTAAGTGACACTGAGCAAAAAGTGGTCTTTGTTAATCAGGAAATGCTGGATTTACTGGGGCTAAAAGGGAAACCAGAGGATTTTTTAGGCCAGGATGTGGCTGAATTTTTCTATAACAATAAAAACCAAAAAACTCTAACTGGCGAAGTGCTTAGAACAGGTCAAGCCATTACCAACCTGGAAAGGGAACTTACCAACAGGGAGGGCAGGCACTATTTCCTGCGGCTGGATGCAGCACCTCTTAAGGATTTGGATGGAAAAGTAATAGGTGCTTTTGTTATGGTTACGGATTTAACTGCCCTGAAATTACAACAACAAGAAATAGAAAAACAAAACCAGAATATTGCTAAGGCAGCCAAGGATGCTCTGGAAGTAGCACAGCAGCTTTCTTCAGCCTCAGATGAACTTGCTGCTCAAATAGAAGAAGTAACTGAGGGTACTGGTAAGCAGCAGCGCATGGTTTCAGAAGCAGCTACGGCCATGGAGCAGATGAATGCCTCAGTCCTGGAAGTGGCTAAAAATGCTTCCAATGCTGCCAATCTGGCTGATGAAGCCAAGAATAAGGCTGTTTTGGGGCAGGAGGTAGTAAAAGAGGTTATTGCCTTAATTGAAGGAGTAAAGGAGAAGGCCAAGGTCTTGATGGATTCCATGCAAAAGATGGGTAAACAAGCTGAAGGCATTGGCAAAATTATCACCACTATTGAAGACATTGCAGATCAGACCAATTTGCTGGCTTTAAATGCTGCCATTGAAGCAGCCAGGGCTGGAGATGCAGGAAGAGGCTTTGCCGTGGTTGCAGATGAGGTGAGAAAACTGGCAGAAAAAACCATGTCTGCTACCAAGGAAGTGGCCCAGTTTGTAGAGGAGATTCAAAAGAGTGCTAAGGTTAACCTGGAAGAAACCCTGGGCACAGTTCAAGCAGTGGAAGATAGTACCAAGAAGGCCCAGGAATCTGGACAGGCCCTGGAAAGTATTGTTGAGATTGTAGAAACTACTTCAGATCAGGTACGCAATATTGCCACAGCCTCAGAAGAGCAATCAGCAGCTTCTGAGCAGATTTCTCATTCCATGGAAGAAATTAATAAATTCTCCAGAGAGATTGCTGACACCATGGCTCAAAGTAATCAAGCCATTACAGAGCTGGCTAAACAGGCCATGGAGTTAAAGCAAATTATGGACAGGTTAAAAAACTAAATGGTTAAAAGGGAAAACTAACAAAAAAAGCCCTGTTTTTACAGGGCTTTTTTTGTTTTGAGTGTTTGGAGAAAAAAATAAAAAAGGGATTATGAATTTCATAATCCCTTTTTTTCTTTTTTGGTGGAGCTGAGGGGACTTGAACCCCTGACCCCTTGAATGCCATTCAAGTGCTCTCCCAACTGAGCTACAGCCCCACGAGGAAATCTCTATTTATAGAAAGTGCTGCTCCTAGTCAAGTCTCAATTTAAAGATTGTTTAATTTTTTCTCCCAGAGATAGGCAGTTCTAACTATCTCTTCAATATCATCCCACTCAGGTTGCCAGTGCATGTTGGTTTTGATTTTAGTGGGGTCAGCTACTAAGATGGCAGGGTCTCCTGGCCTTCTGGCACTTTCTACTACTTTAAAATTTTTACCGCTTACTTTTTTTACCGTATCTACTATTTCCCTTACGCTATAGCCATGACCATAGCCACAATTATAAATGCCAGCTTGCCTGGTGGTTTGCAGGTGTTCTAAGGCCAGGACATGTACTTTGGCCAGGTCCATTACATGGATATAATCCCTAACTCCAGTGCCATCAGGCGTGGGATAGTCTGTACCGTAAATTTCCAGTTTATCTCTTAGGCCCAGGGCAGTTTGACAGGCCACTTTGATTAAGTGAGTGGCCCTGGGTGTACATTGCCCCAGTCTACCCTGAGGGTCTGCTCCAGCAACATTAAAGTAGCGCAGGATAATGTATTTAAACTGCTTATGGGCAAAGGCCGTGTCTTCAATTACCCACTCACTCATGACCTTGCTGCGACCATAGGGATTGATGGGATTTACAGGAGTTGTTTCTGGTACAGGTATTTGCTCAGGTAAGCCGTATACTGCAGCAGTGGATGAAAAGATAAAGTTGCTTACTTCAAATTTTAAGGCTGTGTGGATGAGCCTGGTGGTGTTTACGGTGTTGTTCAAATAGTATTTTAAAGGGTTTTCTACAGATTCAGGCACCACAATGCTGGCTGCAAAGTGAATAATGCCTGTAAATTTTTCTTTTTTAAAAAGGGCTTCCAGTTTTAGTTGGTCCTCTAAGTCTCCCACTACCAGTTTGGCTGGTGGCAGGACTGCCTCTTTCTTGCCAGTGGAAAGATTGTCGTATACCACCACTTCATAGCCTGATTCCAAAAGAGTGAGTACAGTATGGGAGCCAATATAACCAGCTCCTCCTGTGACCAGGATTTTTCCTTTCATCTTTACTCCCAGAGCTTTAAGTTGATTTTTTATAAGGGAAAAATATTTGAAAGTCCAAATTTTCTTGAGTAGTTAATTGCCTGGTTTAAATAAAAAGAAAGAAGAGGAGAGCAAATGGATAAATTTACTTTAATAAAGAGTTTTGAGTTAAAAGAAAAAGATTGTAAAATTAACTACTTTTTACACCAAAAGACCAAGGCCAGGGTTTTATCTATTCAAATTGATGATCCCAATAAAGTCTTTGGGATTAGTTTTAAAACCCCTCCTAATAATAATACAGGACTTCCCCATATTTTAGAACATTCTGTGCTTTGTGGTTCTAAAAAGTATCCAGTAAAAGAGCCTTTTGTGGAGCTACTTAAAAGCTCTTTGCAGACCTTTTTGAATGCCATGACCTATCCAGATAAAACCTGTTATCCTGTGGCCAGTACCAATTTAAGGGACTTTTACAACCTGGTAGATGTTTACCTGGATGCAGTATTTTTCCCCTTGTTACACCCTTTTACCTTTGCTCAAGAGGGCTGGCATTATGAATTAAGCTCTTTAGAAGAGGAGTTAAAAATTAAAGGGGTGGTTTATAATGAAATGAAAGGAGCTTATTCCTCACCTGACAATCTTTTAGCTGAATATTCCCAGCAAAGTTTATTTCCTGATACCCCTTATTGTTTTGATGCAGGGGGAAAGCCAGAGGAAATTGTAAAGCTCACCTATGAGGATTTCCTGGCCTTTCATAAACAATACTATCATCCTTCCAATGCCTGGATTTATTTTTATGGTGATGACCCGGAAGCAGAAAGGCTCAGGCTTCTGGAAAACTACCTGGAGCAATTTTCCTGGCAACAGGTCCTGGCTTCTGTTCCCGGACAAAAACCTAAAAAAATGTTGCAAGAAATAGTTGTGCCCTATGGAGTTAGCTCTGAGGAAGAAAAGGGTTCTTTTACTTTAAACTGGTTGCTTGCAGAAACCAAAGATGTGGAAACCAATCTGGCCTTTAGAATCCTGGAAGAGATGCTAATTGGCCTTCCCAGTTCTCCCCTTCGTAAAAAACTTATTGAATCCGGTTTGGGAGAGGGACTGGCTGGTATAGGTCTGGAAACAGAGCTCAGGCAAATGTATTTTTCCCTGGGCTTAAAGGGGATCAAACTGCAAGACATTTCCAAAGCAGAAGCAATTATCTCCAGTACCCTAGAAGAGCTGGCTACAGGTATTGATAAAAAACTTAAGGAAGCTGCCTTTAATAGTGTAGAATTTAGTTTAAGGGAAAACAACACAGGAAGCTATCCCCAGGGGCTTTCCTTGATGTTGAGGACTTTAAGCATCTGGCTTTACAGTGAGGATTTTGAGAAAATACTGGATCTGGACCCAGTGTTTTCTAGCTTGAGGAAGAAATTGGAGGGCAATTTTTGGGAAAGTTTAATTGCCAGATACTTCTTACAAAATGAACATCGCACCAAAGTGGTTTTAAAGCCTCAAAAGGGTTTACTAGAGCAAAAGGAACAGGAAACCAGGGCTAACCTAAGGCAATTAAAGGAAAGTTTTTCTAAGGATAAGTTAACGGAAATAGTTAAAACTACTCAGGAACTTTTAGCTTTTCAGCAGCGGGCAGACAGCCCGGAAGATTTGGCTAAAATTCCCAGGTTAAAAAAAGAGGACTTATCCGAGGAAATCGAATCCATAGAGGTAAAGAGAAGAGATAGGCAGGGTATTCCCTTTTTTGTCCACCCCTTGGGTAGAGAGGAGATTGTCTATCTAGATCTGGGGTTTAACCTGCAGGGGCTCAGTCAAGAAGAGCTCTTACTTGTTCCTACTTTGGGTCGCCTCTTGCTGGAAATGGGTACCAGGAAAAGGGATTATGTGGACTTAAATAATGAACTTTACACGCATACAGGAGGAATTCACCCTGAGATTGTGGTGGAAGAAGAATTGTCCACTAAAAATCCACTGGCTTATTTATTTTTCCGTTCCAAGGTCCTTACTTCTAAACTGGAGCACTTACTTGATTTGCTAGAAGAGATTTTTACCCAGTTTAATTTTGTGAGCCCGAAAAGACTGGAGGAAATTTTACTGGAAGAAAAATCTTCTTTGGAAAGAAGGATTATTCCTGCTGGCCATTTATTTGTCTTAAAAAGGCTTAAAAGTAAGTTTTCTTTAAAAGGAAAATTAGAAGATTTGCTGGAAGGGATAGAGTACTTTAAAGCTTTAAAAGATATTACTGGACAGTTGAAAAAGAATAAAGACGCCTTATTGGCGAGATATGAGTCGTTAGCTAAAAAAATCCTAACTGGCTCTAGATTGGTCGTAAATATTACTTTACCCAGAAATAGGGAAAACCTAGTTTCCAGGGTGGAAGACTTTGTCTCTTCTTTTCCAGTTTTAGAAGGGAAAGGTAGAGGAGATTTTAAAGAGCTTTTGGGAGAAACCAGAAGCGAAGGCTTTATAGTCCCGGCAGAGGTAAATTATTTGGGTTTGGGCGTAAAACTGGAAGAGGACTACCTGGGCGGGGATTTTCTGGTTTTTAGCAAGTTTTTGCGAGCCAATTACCTCTGGAACAAGATTAGAGTGGAAGGTGGAGCTTATGGAGCCTTTGCCCTGGCAGATGTGTTTTCCGGAACCCTTTATTTCGTGTCCTATAGGGATCCCAACGACCTAAGGACCCTGCAAGTTTATGAAAGCCTTTTACAGGACAAGCAGTTTCTTTTGCCTGCAGAAGAGCTGGAAAAGCTGGTCGTGGCTGCCATTGGAGAGCTGGAGAAACACAAACTTCCTGATGCCAAGGGTTTTGAATCCATGTTGTATAACTTGAAAGGACTAAATGAAGAAAAAAGGCAACTTCTAAAAAAAGAAGTATTAGCAACCAACCTTGAAACTCTTCAGAAGTGGGCCCGGCAATTAAAAAATATAAAACAAAAAGAAGTAGTGGGATTGGGTAAGGAAGAAAGTCTAAAGGCACTTAAAGAGCAGGCTCTTATACAGGATTTAAGCCAGTTGTTGTAAAAAAAATAGCCCTCCTGGAGTTTATCCTTTCTCAGGAGGGCTGTTAGGCTTAAAGCCGGTCATAGATGTTGTTTTTTAACCAGTTGGCATCAAACCACTCCACAGGATTTACAGGCACTCCAGAGATAAGTACTGCAAAGTGCAGGTGATCTCCGCCAGCTAGTCCTGTATCGCCAGTACGTCCTATTATTTGACCTTTTTGCACCTTTTCTCCTGGCTTGACCTTGATTTCACTTAAGTGGGCATAGAGAGTTTGTAGGCCCAGTCCATGGTCCAAAATCACCACCTGGCCGTAAATACCCAGTTCCTGGGCAAAAACTACCACTCCCTTATTGGCAGCTGGTACCTTGGCCCTGGCAATAGAAGCCAGGTCTAAACCCAGATGGGTCTGTTTATCTACTTGTTTTCCTTCAAAATAGTAGGTCCTTTCTTCCGCAAAAGAGGCCCTTCTGGCTGCATTGGGAAGACGGAGAAAAGAACCCTCAAGCATTGGAGTAGTTAAAGTCTGTTGTCCAATTTTTCTTAGTTCTACTCTGTTTTCTTGGCGTAAGCTTTGGTTGACCTTAAGAAAAAGTTGTAAGGGGTCGGTTTCTTGAGGAAAGTATTTTTGAAAATAGGGCATTTTTCTTTTTAAAAAAGATAGAGGCAAGTTTATTTTATCTTTAGGAAATCTCCTGGCATTTACATGGTAGTAAAAGCCTGTTTGGGCTATATTACCGGCAAGGTCCTGGGCAATTAGCTCGGGAACTGTGTCTGTATTTAGGTCATAGGGCCAGGCAAAAAGGCAATAATAGTTATCTTTAAATTGATAGGCAGGGAAAAAGTAGTTTCCTATTTGAACCCCTGTTTTTTGTACGGGTTCATTTAGTTTAAAGACAATTAATCCACTTCCCCCTTGATTGAGATAGTGAGTCCTGGAAAGTAAAGAGATAAGCGGTGGATTGGGGTCATAGGTGAAAGTTTGTTTAAAGGAAGCCAGATTGCCTTTACCCAGGTTGCGCAGGGAATAGTCTCTAACCAGAATGTGCAAGGTAAACTCTCCTGCCTTTAACTTGGGAGGTAGATTAAAGTGCCAGGAAAATTCTTTTTCCCGGTTTAATTGCTTTTTTAGTAAGGGCAGCTTGTTGTTTTGCTGGAAAAGAAAAATTTCCACTTCTTTTAAACCCTGTTTTTGGTCTTTTACTTCTACCTTAAACCCTTCCCCAGCTTTCACCAGAGTGGTCTTGGGAGAAAGGGTTATCTGGGGTACTTCGCCTTCAAAAAAAGTAAGGTAGCAAAATCCTATCACTCCCAGGGACAGAATAGTAATTAGAATAAGTAGAGGTTTTTTAAATTTTTTCATAGGAACTCCTTTTTTTTAAAATAGTAAGCAAGAGATAATTTTTTGACAACCTTTAAGGTGAACATCTTTTTTCTTAAAAGTAATAAAAAGTAAAACGATTAAAATAGTTTTATTCGTCTAAAAAATTTTTGTTGCTACTTATTCAAATTTTTGATTAAAGTAAAAGAAAATAATGTAAATTTTAAATGGTTGGGTAGTTGTCAGCCAAAAACCAGAGGAGGAGGGTATGAGTTTAAAAAGACGTGATTTTGTCAAGCTCTGTGCTGGTACAATGGCTGGCCTTGGAATTTCTCAGTTGTTTCATCCTGGTCTGTTAAAGGCCATGGAAGGGGCAGCTAAAAATACTCCAGTAATTTGGATCCAGGGTCAGGGTTGTACAGGATGTTCTGTTTCTTTGCTCAACACTGTTCATCCCAGTATCAAGGAAGTGTTGTTAAAGATTATCAGCCTGGAATATCATCCAACAGTCATGGCTTCTGAGGGCGAGCTTGCTTTGGAGCACATGTTTGAGATTGCTGAGCAGTACAAGGGTAAATTTTTCCTGGCTGTAGAAGGTGCTATCCCCAAGGCTGCCAATGGCATGTACTGTATTGTGGGTGAGATGGAAGGCAAGGAATTGACCATGCTAGAGCTTGTTACCCAGTTGGGTAAAAAAGCTGCAGCAACTGTGGCCCTGGGAGCCTGTGCTTGCTATAATGCAGGTATTCCTGGTGCAGAAGGCAACCTTACTGAGGCCAGCTCGGTAAAGGCTATTTTTGAGGAAGAAGGCATTGCCACTCCTGTGGTCAATGTGCCTGGTTGTCCTCCTCATCCAGATTGGATGGTAGGTACAATTGCGCATGTGCTTCTTTATGGAGTTCCAGAGTTAGACGACAATGGTCGTCCCAAACTCTTTTATGGCCTTAATATTCATGAAAATTGTCCTTATCGTGGCTACTATGAAAGTGGTACTATGTCTCCTGTATTTACTAAAAAAGAAGGCTGTCGCTATGAGCTTGGTTGTAAAGGGCCTGTAGCTAATGCTGATTGTTGGAAGAGGAAATGGAATAATGGCGTTAATTGGTGTGTAGAAAATGCAGTATGTATTGGCTGTGTAGAACCTGGTTTTCCAGATGATATGTCTCCATTTTATGAAGCCATGTAAGGACAGGGAGGTAAATTATGGCAGGATGTAAACCAAAACAAGGGCCAGCAGCAGCTATGGCCCCTGGGAAAAAGATAAAAGTAGCTGTCGATCCTGTAACCAGGATTGAAGGGCACTTAAAGGTAGAGGTAGAGGTTAAGGACGGAAAGGTAGTAGATGCCCATTGTTCTGGCGGCATGTTTCGTGGTTTTGAAAATATTTTAAAGGGCAGAGATCCTAGAGATGCTTCTCAATTAGTACAGAGAATTTGTGGTGTGTGTCCTACTGCCCATGCTACTGCCTCTGTTAGAGCTTTAGATGATGCTTTTAATGTAAAACTGACTACCAATGGACGTATTGTTAGAAACTTAATTTTTGGAGCTAACTATCTTCAATCTCATATTTTACACTTTTATCACTTAGCTGCTTTGGATTATGTAAAGGGCCCAGATGTAGCTCCCTTTATCCCTCGCTATCAAAACCCTGATATCAGGGTAGATGCCAAGACCAATGCTGTGGGCGTTGACCAGTACTTGAAGGCTTTGGAAATTAGAAGAATCTGCCACGAGATGGTAGCCCTGTTTGGCGGTAAAATGCCTCATGTACAGGGATTGGTAGTAGGTGGTACTACAGAAATACCCACAGCTGATAAGATTGTGGGCTTTTTGTGGAGATTTAAGAAGGTTAAAGAATTTATTGAAAATGAATATCTACCTTTGGTTTATGCCCTTGGTAGTGTATATCCAGATCTTTTGGAAACTGGCTCTGGCTGGAAGAACTGTATTTCCTATGGTGTATTCCCCTTAAACGACGAAGAAACTGAATTCTTGCTCAAGCCAGGCGTCTTTACTGATGGTAAGGACTATCCTTTAGATCCTGCAAAGATTAAAGAATATGTTCGCTATTCCTGGTTCCATGATGCTGATACTGGCTTGCATCCAAGTGAGGGTAGAACCAATCCCAAACCTGGCAAAGAAGGTGCTTATTCCTTTGTTAAAGCTCCTCGCTATAATGATAAGCCCCATGAAGCTGGTCCTCTGGCCAGAATGTGGATTACCAACCCAGAACTTAGCCCAGTAGCTCAAAAGGCTGGCTTTAAGAGAATGAGAGACCTGGGCGATAAGGCCTTCTCCATTTTAGGCCGCCACATTGCCAGGGCTGAAGAGGCTTATCGAGTGGCTATGGCTGTGGAAAAGTGGCTGATGGAAGTAAAGCCTGGGGCTGAAACCTATGTAAAGGTAGATGTACCAGAAGAAGGCGAAGGCATGGGCCTTACCGAAGCTCCTCGTGGTAGCTTGCTCCACTACATCAAGATTAAAGATTCTGTTATTGACAATTATCAAGTAGTGGCTGCGACCATCTGGAATGCTTCTCCTCGTGATGACATGGGACAAAGAGGCCCCATTGAGCAGGCTTTAATTGGCGTACCTGTGCCTGATCCCAAAAATCCAGTAAATGTTGGGCGCTTGATTCGCGCCTTTGACCCGTGACTGGGTTGCGCCGTGCACGTTGTGCACGCAGAGACTGGCGAAAAGCATGTGGTAAAAGTAGACTAGCCAGTTGGTGTCTTTTAATTTGACCATTAGCAGAAGGGCCGATATACTCGGCCCTTCTTTATTTTTAAGCCTGAGAAGATAGGTGTTACAATGAAAAAACTTTTGGTTTTGGGAATTGGCAATATTTTACTTAAAGATGAGGGAATTGGCGTTTTTGCTGTGCAGGAGTTGCAAAAGGAAAAGTGGCCTTCAGAGGTGGACTTTTTAGATGGAGGCACCTTTACCCAGGATTTATTCTATCTTTTTGAAAACTATGCCCATATCCTGGTTCTGGATTGTGTCAAAGGTGGACAAGAACCAGGCACCATTTATCGCCTGTGCAAGGAAGATTTGCTTGAAAATAAAGACCAGGCCATATCTTTACACGATATCGACCTTTTGGATTCCTTAAAAATGGTGGAAATGCTGGGTAAAAATCCAGAGTTGACCATCTTGGGCGTGGAGCCCTATAAGCTGGAATGGCACCTGGGGTTAAGTGAAGAAATACAAGCTGTTTTCCCCAAGTTTTTAGAAGTGGTGCGAAAGGAAATAGAGAAGATTTTAAGTGCGTTAAAGGGATAAAGAAGGAGAGCTTAGGTGAAACAAAAGGCAGTACTATCTGTATTGGGCCAGGACAAGCCAGGTATTGTGGCTACAGTAAGTGGCCTTTTAGCTAAATTAAATTGTAATATCGAAGAACTAACTCAAACCATACTGCAAAGTGAATTTGCAGCTATTTTTATTTTTTCTTTTACAGATAAGTGGGAAGAGTTGTGTGAAACAATAAAAAAGGAACTAGAGGCTAAGGATTTAACCGTAAAATTAAAAATTTTAGCTTCTGATTTTTCCTGGACTGAAGAAAAAACAGAGCCTTTTGTAATTACTGCTATTGGAGAAGATAAGGTAGGACAAATTGCAGCCATTAGCAAAATTATAGCCGATTATAATTGCAACATTTTTAATATAAAAGCCAGTTATAAAAGTCCTCTTTATCCAGATAAAATAGTAATGTTTTATGAAGTAGAGGTGCCTGAGAATGTGGATTTATCTGTTTTAAAGAAATCTTTGCAGATTATTGGCGAAGAGTTAAATTTAGAAATCACCATGCAACATAAAAATATTTTTGAAAATATCCACAGGATATAAAGGGGTTTTTATGTTTTCTGAAAAAGAAGTCCTTTCCACCTTTGAAATGGTCAAAAATGAACACTTAGATGTGCGTACCATTACTTTGGGTATATCCATTTTTGATTGCAGCAGCGATAGCTTGCTTTCTTTTCAGGAGAAACTAACCAGAAAAATTGTGGGTTATGCTGCCAGACTGGTACAGGTATGTGATAAAATTGGAGATAAATATGGAGTACCAGTGGTGAATAAGCGTATAGCCATAAGTCCTGTGGCTGTAGCTGGAGCAGGTTTTAAGACCCAAGAGATGGTAAAGATTGCCAAGACCCTGGATAAAATTGCCAGGGAAGTGGATATAGATTTTATTGGTGGATTTTCGGCCTTAATTGAAAAGGGTATGACTCAAGGAGACAAGGCCTTAATTGAGGCTATTCCTGAGGCCTTGAGCAGTACAGAAAGAGTGTGTGCTTCAGTGAATGCTGCTTCTTCTAAGGCTGGCATTAACATGGACGGGGTATATCTTTTGGCCCGGATTATCAAAGAAGCTGCTGAGAAAAGTAAAGATAAAGATGGGCTTGCCTGTGCCAAGATGTGTGTTTTTGCCAATATTCCCCAGGATGTTCCTTTTATGGCTGGAGCTTACCTGGGAATAGGAGAGCCTGAAGCAGTAATCAATGTAGGCGTAAGCGGTCCTGGAGTGGTGAAAAAGGCCATAGACAGGGCTTTAGAAGCCAATCCCCAAGCTGACTTGGGCTTTTTAGCTGAGGTTATTAAAAAGACTGCCTTTAAGGTTACCCGGGTGGGTGAACTTATAGGCAGGGAAGTGGCCAAAGAGTTGGGCGTAAAGTTTGGTATCTTGGATTTGTCTTTGGCTCCCACTCCCAATGTGGGAGATAGTGTAGGGGAAATTTTTCAATCCCTGGGTTTAAAATCCATAGGCATGCCCGGAAGTACAGCCCTTCTGGCCATGTTAAATGACGCAGTAAAAAAAGGCGGTTCCTTTGCCAGCTCTTATGTTGGGGGATTAAGTGGGGCCTTTATTCCTGTGAGTGAAGACTTAAACATCAATCAGGCAGTAACCAGAGGTTATCTTTCTTTAGCCAAGCTGGAGGCCATGACTGCAGTATGCTCTGTGGGGCTGGATATGGTGGCCATTCCTGGAGATACCTCAGTGGAAACCCTGGCCGCCATCATAGCTGACGAACTTGCCATTGGGGTTATCAATCGTAAAACCACTGCCACCAGAATAATCCCTGTGCCAGGTAAAAAGGCTGGAGAAAAGGCCTATTTTGGAGGTTTGCTAGGGGAAGCCACTATTATTGAAGTGCTGGATCAGGGCAGTAAGGACTTTATCCTAAAAGGCGGTTTAATCCCTGCTCCTATTCAGAGCTTGACCAACTAGTTAACCTGACTGCTTTTAAGCTATTTTTGAGAACTATCCTAAAATAGAGGCTGAAATCTTTACTTGAGCTGGGAGTAATTTTTTTTAGAACCTGGTTTAATAAACTTGGAAACTTCCTGTAAGTTGAAAACCTTTTTAAGTTTTTATCTGCTACCATAATCCTCTATTTTTCTCTATCTAAATAATATATTATTTCAACTGGTTAGAACTATATTGTGTGTTTTTTTGTGTTAAAAGAATATTGGATTATTCTTTTTAAATAAAAAATGTATTTTTTAAATAATTTTGTTAGCATTTTTGTAAAAAAGAATATTTGATTGACTTTTTAGCAAAATTTGGTTTAGTCTAATTAAAATGTTGGAAAAAGTTTTTTATAAAACCTATTTGCTCAAATTTTTACTCCTGGACCGCATTTTAAGTGGGGAAGAGTATTTGCTGCTGGCAGAGGAAGTGGCTGCCAATTTTCAGGTAAATTTAAACACGGCCAAAAAGGTCTTACAGGAGCTAAAAGAAGAGGGTTATATTAAAACCAAGAAAAGAGTGGGCAGTAAGGTTTTGCCAGAGATTTATGAAAGGAAGTTTGCCGGGTTTCAGCAGTTAAAAGAAGAAGTGGAAGCTTTGTGGAATAAATACAATTTGCAAGGGTTTTTAGATGAAGAAATTTTAGCCTCTGTTGTGAGTTTGCTTAGAGACAAGAGGAGTGCGCAGGAAAAGGCTATTTTGTTTGTGGATAGAAATAGTGATGAACTCTGGTTGGGCAAGATGGAATTAGAGGAACATCTGGGTAAAAAGGTAAAGGCCCTTTTATTAAAAGACGCTTTAAATTTTTTGAAGCACCAGGATAAAGATAAGAGCTTAATAATTACCACTTATTATTGCCTTCCTCAATTGCAAAAGCAAAATATTGACTCTTTTCCCTTAAAAGTTACTCCCAGAATAGAAGAAATACTGGATTTTAGTTTGTTTTCCAGAGATGCAAGGATAGTTATTATTTGTTTTTCTGAGCAAAGAAAATTAAGGCTTAAATCCAGATATAAAGAATTGGCACAAAGTTATAAGAATTTAACCTTTATTTCCCTAGAAGAAATTTTAGAAAGTAAAAATTGTTTAAAGGCAGACTTAATTTGTTGCCCTAAAGTGATTTTTAATAAGTTTAAGCATGTTTTTATTCATATGCAAAACCTATATCTTTATTCCAGGTTTTATGATCAAGAAGGGTTAAGCCTTTTGAAAAAGATGGTTTAGAGGAGGATAGATGATTATTATTGGTGTGGATACAGGTGGTACCTTTACTGATTTTATTTATAGAGAGGGAAAGGAATGGAAAGTGTATAAAACCCTTTCTACTCCTGCTAACCCTGCTCAAGCTGTTTTAGATGGAATTGAAGTTATTGCCGGTAAAAAGAGGGTAAATATTACCCATGGCTCTACAGTGGCTACCAATGCCCTTTTAGAAAGAAAGGGAGCTACCACTGCTCTTATTACCAATCGTGGATTTGAAGATATTATTGAAATTGGCAGGCAAAATAGAAAGTCCTTATATAACTTGCAATATAAAAAAGAACCTCCTTTGGTAGTAAGAGACAATAGACTGGGTATAAAAGGCAGGATTGATTTTACTGGAAGTATTTTGGAAGAACTGGATGAAGCAGAAGTGGAGGAAGTAATTGAGACTTTACAGCAAACAGATGTGGAGTCTGTGGCAGTTTGTCTTTTATTTTCTTTTAAAAATAATTTGCATGAAAGGATTTTAGGCGAGAAATTAGAAAAATCAGGCTTTTTTTACTCCCTTTCTTCAGAGGTATTGTCTGAATTTAGAGAATACGAGCGCTTATCTACCACTGTAATCAATGCCTATGTGTCTCCCAAGATGTCCAGGTATCTTAGTTTTATTGAAGAAAATCTGGGCGAGTCCAAGCTCAGGATTATGCAATCCAATGGCGGAAGTATCTCTGCTGGAACTGCGCGAAGAGAATCAGTGCGTACCATATTGTCTGGACCTGCAGGTGGGGCTGTAGGGGCCTATGAACTGGGAAGGCTGGCTGGTTTTGAGAGGTTGATTACCTTTGACATGGGAGGGACTTCCACTGATGTCTGTTTGATTGATGGTAAATTGCCCTTGACCATGGAAGCTGAAATAACAGGCCTTCCTTTAAAGACACCCATGATTGATATTCATACGGTAGGAGCAGGTGGTGGCTCTATTGCCCACTTAGATGTGGGTGGTTCTTTGCGCGTTGGACCAGAGAGTGCTGGAGCAGACCCTGGCCCCATTTGTTATGGCAAGGGAGAAAGGATTACCGTGACAGATGCCAATTTGTTTTTGGGCAGGCTCATTCCAGAGAAGTTTTTAGGCGGCAATATGACTCTGGCCAGGAAGCGCCTGACACCTTTTTTTGAAGCTATGGCCAAAGAGTGTGGCTTAACTCCTGTAGAACTGGCAGAAGGTATTTTAAGCGTGGCCAATGCCAATATGGAAAGAGCTATTCGGGTTATTTCTGTGGAAAGGGGTTACAATCCTTCAGAGTTTACTCTCTTTTCCTTTGGTGGTGGCGGAGGAATGCACGCAGTTTTTCTGGCTAAACTCTTGAATATTCCCAGGGTGCTGGTTCCCAAGCATCCAGGCATTTTATCTGCTGTAGGCATGCTGTTAGCTGATGTGCTTAAGGACTATTCTCAAACCATTATGTTTTGCCAGGAAAGTTTTGCCTTAAAGGATTTTGAACCCTATTTTCAGGAACTGGAAGAAAGGGCTGTTATTGATCTTTTAGAAGAGGGAATAGCTAGAGAAGACATCTTTTTGGAGCGTTATGTGGACATGCGCTATAAGGGACAATCCTATGAAATAATGGTACCTTTTAAAGAAGGATTTGTAGAGGAATTTCATAGATTACATGAAAAAAACTATGGTTATGCCAGTCCAGATAAACTTATAGAAGTGGTGAATGTAAGGTTAAGGGGCAGGGGAAAGTTGCCCAAACCAGAGTTTAAGCAAAAGGAAAAGGTAGGAACCTCTGTGGATGCCAGGGCCATTTATGCTAAACAGGAAGTAATTTTTAACGGCCTGCCTGTATCTACTTATGTCTATGAGCGAGATAAATTGTTACCTGGCAATAAGTTGTTGGGACCAGCAATTATTGTAGAATACTCTTCTACTATTGTCGTCCCTCCAGATTGTGAAGTAGAAGTGGATGAATATGAAAATTTGCTAATTTTGGTTAAATGAGGTGTAAGATGCAGCTAAATCCCATATTGTTAGAGGTTTTTAAAAATAGATTTGTTTCTATTGCAGAAGAAATGGGGGTTACTTTAAATAGAACCGCCTTTAGCCCCAATATAAAGGAGCGTAGAGACTTTTCCTGTGCTATCTTCAATGCCCAGGGCGAAATGATAGCCCAAGCTGCTCATATTCCGGTGCATTTGGGCTCCATGCCTCTTAGTGTAAAAAGTGCTATGGAGAGTGAGCAATTTGCTGAAGGAGACATGGTTATTTTAAATGATCCCTTTAAGGGTGGTACGCACTTACCTGATATTACCATTCTGGCTCCTGTTTTTTTAACCCCAGAAAGCAAAGTTCCTGACTTTTATGTGGCCAACAGGGCTCACCATGCTGATGTGGGGGGGATGTCCTCTGGCTCCATGCCCCTTTCCACCTCTATTTATCAGGAAGGAGTTATTATTCCACCTCTAAAGATTGTGGAAGGAGGAAAGGTAGATCAAAAACTGCTTAAGTTTATTTTAAATAATGTCAGGACTCCTATAGAGAGGGAAGGAGATTTTTCAGCTCAAATTATGGCCAATTTGATTGGAGTGAAGAGAATCAAAGAAGTTGTAGCTAAATATGGAATAGAAGTGGTTAAAAAATATTGTAATGGGCTTTTAGATTATTCAGAGAAGATTTTACGCGATATAATTAAAAACATTGATGATGGTGAATATGTTTTTGAAGATTATCTGGATGATGATGGTATAGATAGAGAAGATATAAAAATAAAGGTAAAATTAAAAATAAAGGGTGATGAAGCCATAGTTGATTTTAGTGAAAGTGATAAACAGGTAAAGGGAAGTGTAAATGCTGTTTATTCCATAACCTTGTCTGCGGTTTTATATGTTTTTAGGTCTCTTATTGAAGATGACATCCCTACCAATGCTGGATTGCTTAGGCCTTTAAAGGTCCTTACGCAAAAGGGAAGTGTGGTAGATGCCATTTTTCCATCTGCAGTGGCAGGAGGAAATGTGGAAACCTCCCAGAGGATAGTAGATGTGCTTCTGGGCGCCTTAGCTAAGGTCTTGCCTGAAAAGATTCCTGCAGCCAGCCAGGGCACCATGAACAATGTGTCCATTGGAGGCATAGATGAGCGTACAGGCCTGCCCTTTGCCTATTATGAAACCATAGGTGGTGGTATGGGAGCTTGCAGCAGACAATATGGAGAAAGTGCAGTTCATTCCCACATGACCAATACCTTAAATACGCCCATAGAAGCCCTGGAATTTAGCTATCCCTTTTTGGTGACAGAGTATTCTATTCGTAAAAATTCTGGGGGAGAGGGTAAGTTTAAGGGCGGAGATGGAATTGTGCGGGAAATCAAGTTGCTTTCTAGGGCAGAAGTGAGTGTGCTTTCTGAAAGGAGGAAAAGAGGTCCTTATGGACTTGCCGGTGGAGAGCCAGGTAAACCTGGCCAGAACATGGTTATAAGAGAGGGAAAAGCAGAAAAAATGCCAGCTAAGTTTAATTGTATTTTAGAAAAAGGCTGTATCCTTCGCATTGAGACTCCGGGTGGTGGAGGATATGGAAAATTATAATTAAAAAAAGAGGAGGAGAGGATGAAGATGCACAGAATTGTGGGTATTTTGGCTTTGGTTATGGCCTTTAGTTTGAGTGCCTGGGCTGAAGTGATGAAGCTGGATTGTAATGCCATTTATGGGCCAACCAGTTTTCACACTCAAGGGGCTATGGAATTTGCCAGGTTAGTAGAAAAGTATTCTGAAGGCAGCGTGCTTATCACGGTACATCCAGGGGGCAGCCTGGGCTTTAAGGGGCCAGAATTACTTAAGGCAGTAAAAGACGGTCAGGTGCCTTTAAGTGATATTTTAATGGGAGTGGTTGCAGGCAGTGAGAGTGTTTTTGGAGTTAGCTCTTTGCCTCGTCTGGTAAAAAATTATGTGGAAGCTAGAAGTCTCTATGAAGAACTGAAACCCTATTATGAAAAGGCAGCTTTAAAGTGGAATCAAAAGTTTTTATATGCAGCCCCCTGGCCACCCAGTGGATTGGTAACCAAAAACAGGATTAATTCAGTGGAAGACTTTAAAGGCCTTAAAACCAGGACCTATGATAAAAATGGTGCTCAATTTTTAAGAGAATTGGGAGCTAGCCCTGTGTCCATGCCCTGGGGAGAGGTCTATTCTTCTCTCAGGACCGGGGTAATTGATTCTGTGCTTACCAGTGCTGAGTCCAGCAAAAATGGTAGTTTCTGGGAAGTGTTAAATTACTTTATGGATATTAACTATGCCTTTCCTTTAAATATGCTGACCATGAACCTGGACTACTGGAAGGCCTTAACCCCTAAACAACAGGAGGCTATTTTAAAGGCAGCTAAAGAAATGGAAGAAAAGCAATGGCAAAATTCTCAACAAAGAACAGAAGAAGCTTTAAAAATAATTCAAGCTAAAGGAATGCAAGTATATACTGCCAGTCCAGAAGTGGAAGCAGCCATGCAAAAGGCTGCCAGCAAGATTGTAGAAGATTTTCTAAAGGAAATGCCAGGTAAGGTAAAAGAAATTATAACAAAATACGCTAAATAAAACCAGGGGGAGGATTTCCCCCTCTTTTTTAAATTATGAAGAAAATTTTAAATATTATAGAAAAGATAAGTAAAGCAGGTAGTTATTTGGCTTGTTTGTTTATGCTTTTGATTGTAGGTTTAATTTCTTTAGAAATTTTTCTTAGAACCTTTTTTAAAAAATCCACCCTAATAGCTGATGAATATAGTGCTTACTTTATGGTGGCCTGTGTATTTTTAGGTCTTGCCTATACGTTGGGACAGGAAAAACACATAAAAATTACTCTTATCACTTCTAGAATAAAAAATAAATTTTATAAATTGTGCCTGGATTTGTTTTCCTTACTTATTGCTTTTTTAGTCAGTGTTTTTTCTCTTTATTATTCTTATCTTATGGTTAAAGAAACCTATCTTTTAGATATGCGAGCTGATTCTATTGCTGAAACCAGTCTCTGGATTCCAGAGCTTAGTGTGCCTATAGGATTTTTATTGTTAAGTCTTCAGATGTTAACCTTGATAATAAGGAGGATTAGAAAATTATAAGCGATCCCTTAATTCTTTCCCTGGTAATGTTTGGAATAATGTTTTTATTCCTTTTATCCGGGTTGTGGATAGGTTTTTCCTTACTTACCACAGGTATTTGTGGCCTTTTGCTTTATAAATTAAATCTTCCTCCCACTATTTCTATCTGGAGTAAAATAGGAAATCTTTTAGCCAACTCCGTATGGAATAGCATGAATTCCTGGTCACTTACAGCTTTGCCCCTTTTTATCCTTATGGGAGAGATTTTGTATCGGACGGCCATTTCTACCAAGTTGTTAAACGGGCTTTTACCCTGGTTTTCTAAAATTCCAGGTAAATTATTACATATAAATGTGGTGGCCTGTTCTTTGTTTGCAGCAGTTTCAGGCTCTAGCGCAGCAACTACAGCCACTGTGGGACAGATTACCTTGGATGAGCTTTCTAAAAGAGGGTATGACCGGGACCTGGCCTTAGGGTCTCTGGCTGGAGCTGGGACTCTGGGCTTTTTAATTCCTCCCAGTTTGATTATGATTATTTATGGAGTGCTTTCTGATACTTCCATTGGCAAACTTTTTATGGCTGGAGTAATTCCTGGGCTTATTCTGGCTGGTCTTTACTCCTTTTATATTATTTTTAGGGCCTTATTAAATCCAGACATTGTGCCTGCTCAGGATAGTGAAAGTTATTCCTGGGCTCAAAAGATAAAGAGTATCAAGGAATTGTTTCCTGTGCTGGCTTTAATTTTGGTCGTGCTTGGGGGGATTTATCTAGGCTTTACTACCCCAACAGAGGCTGCTGCCATTGGCGTGGTGGGTGCTTATGTCCTGGCCTTTGCCTTTAAAAATATGAGTTTAAAAATTTTCTGGGAAACCCTGACCAATTCAGTAATGACTACCTGCATGATTGCTTTTATTATTTGTGGGGCTGCCTTTTTATCCCAGGTAGTGGGTTTTACGGGCATAGCCAGGGCCCTTAGTGAGTATATTGTGGGACTTAAGCTTTCGCCTTATGTTTTGATTCTGGTTGTGGGGCTTATGTATCTGTTTTTGGGGATGCTTTTGGATGGTATATCCATTGTGGTGATGACCTTGCCCATTGTTTTGCCCATTATTGTAGCTGCTGGTTTTAAACCCCTGTGGTTTGGTATCTTTTTGGTGATTATGGTGGAGTTGTCTCAAATTACTCCTCCAGTTGGCTTTAGCCTTTTTGTGATTCAGGGAATAGCCAAAGAAGACATAAGCAGAATTTTGCGAGCTACTTTTCCTTTCTTTTGTATTATGCTTTTAATGGTAGTAGTTTTGGTCTTGTTTCCAGAGATTGTTTTTTATTTGCCCTCAAAGATGTAGAGTATAAAACTATTTTTCCAGGAGTCTACCGAGAATAAGGCCGTAAAAGATGTCTTCCTGATAGGAATAAATCCAGCCCAGGTGAGAGGTGCAGTGTTTGCATAGGCAAACTTGCCAGAAATAGGGGTAAAACCAGGAAAACTCCTGGGTAAAAGGCCCAACTCCCTGGCAACCAGGGGCCTTGGCAAAGCAACCGATTTCAAAGACCAGGCCCTGGGGATTGAAAAAGTGGTGCAAGTGCTTGCCCTGTACTTCTATTTTATCCTGAGCAGAGCAAATATAAGCCAGGCACCTGGCACAAAAGATTCCCTTTTGAGGTTGGGGCTTTTCTTCTAAACTCTCTTCTTGCTCAACCAGCCACTTGGTTTCTCTTTGAGTCTTACACCACCATTTAGGAGGAAAAGGTTTGAACCAGTTTTTTGAGCTTTTTAACATAAGCCTTTTTTAGTTGGGACAAATAATTGGGGTCAATAGGTTTTTTATAAGTTTGGGTGGTTTTTATATGCTTGACTGGATTCTATAAGGACAAAGGGTAAAGATATATTATCTTATGTGTCCATTTTTAGAAAGGATAGAGGAGTAAGGCGAAGTAAATTTATTTATTTTTTGGCTATTTACTGATTGTTGCCTAAAGACCCAGGACCTGTTCTAGGGAGTGAAGCGGGATAGGGGGTAGTTGCCCTGTTTGTTAACCTTTCTTTGTTTTAATGTCCCATGGGTTTAGTAAAACCACACCACTTTCTTCCATATCAGAGATGTTTCGTGTAACTACAACCATATTAAAAACCAGTGCTGTAGCTGCAATAAGCTCATCAATCGCTGGCATTGATTTGCCCCGAAGTTCAGCCCTGCCCTGAATTTGCCCCCAGGCCATAGCAACCTGTTCATTTATGGGTAAAATTCTACCATTAAAGCGTTCTCTAAGATCGTCTACTAACCAGAGATGCAATTCCTTTTTTCTTTTTTCATTTTTTAACTTTTCAATTCCTTTAGCTATTTCTCCTAAAGTAAGAACACTAATGTAAAGTTGACTTTCTTTTTGCTTTTTTAACCAGTTTAAAACCTTAACATTTGGTTTAGGCTTGATAACCTCTCCAAGTACACAAGTATCAATAAGATATTTCATAGGGTTATATCTCGTGGTTTATCTTTTTGACGTAAAGAGGAAAAATCTATTTTAGCTTTAGACAAAGGTGAATTTTGTAAAAAATCAATTAAATTATTCTCAGGGTGAACCATTTTTTTGTAATCTTCAAAGGACAAAATAACAACAGCCTCTTTTCCATGTTTAGTAACGACTTGAGGACCAAATTTTCTTGCTTTTTCTACTAGTTGGCTAAACTTATTTTTTGCTTCTTGTAGTTGCCAAGTTTGATTACCCATAAAAACCCCCTTTTCATCTAGTCTGTCTAGATTGTAAGGCGAATAAAAAAAAAGTCAATTAGATTTGTTTTTATTCAGGCTAGCTTCAAAGTTTATCTATCGTTATGGAGTCAACCTGAATAGAAGGAATAGGGACCAGGTGAAGAATTTTATTAAGACTTTCTGTTTTTTATGAGATAGAAAAGGTGATAAGCGGATACTGATGGACTATGTAATTTATTAATAATGAGTTAAAATGGGTAAAATTTAGATTTAAGCCATTTTTTTAAAAACTTGTCAAAGAGATTAAAATTTTCTATTTTTTGCCTAATTTTCTCAGGCAGGAGGGATGGGTTAAAGGGGATCAAATTATGAAGAGGATATTATTTAGGTATAGTAATATTTTTCTTCATGTTTACTTCTTTGGTTTTGGCTAAGGTAAATATAAATACAGCTAGGGAAGAAGAGTTAGCATCTTTACCACATATAGGAACAGTTAAGGCAAAAAATATTGTCAGTTATAGGGAAAGTCAGGGTAAATTTAGCTCAGTAGAAGACTTATTAAAGGTAAAGGGGATAGGACCTAAGATTTTGGAAAAGATTAGGGCAGATATTTGTGTGGGTAAGGATTGTAAATAGAAGCTATTTCCCTCCTGCCTGAGAAATAAAAATAAATGTAGAGGATTAACATGAAAAAACTACCCATAGGAATACAAACCTTTAGAAAAATTCGGGAAGAAGATTATGTTTATGTGGATAAAACAAAAGAGGCTTATGAGTTAGTT
>NZ_JBSRHE010000020.1:0-27182 GCF_055126295.1 Desulfonauticus sp.
AGGAGAATTTATGGCCAGAAATATTTACTTAAAAACAGTAAGTATTGAAGAAGCAATCGCAAAGGTTCAACAAAAGATAGATAAAAAGTCTTTTTTGGGCTCAAAAATAGTTCCCAGCGAGCAGGCTATAGGTATGCGCCTGGTTGCTCCCCTGTATGCCAGATACTCCTCCCCTACTTTCCATGCTGCTGCCATGGATGGCATTGCTGTGCGAGCCAGGGATACTTTTCTGGCCAGAGAGGGCCAGCCCTTATTGTTAACACCAGAGAAAGATTTTGTTTATGTAAACACAGGAAATCCTTTGCCCCAGGGTTTTGACGCAGTAATCATGATTGAGGAAGTGGTGGAGCTGGAAGATGGCCAGGTGAGCATTGAAAAGCCAGCCTTTCCCTGGCAGCATGTGCGAAGGATTGGAGAAGATATTGTGGCCAAGGAGCTCCTTTTTCCTGCCAGGCACCTTTTAAGCGCCTATGATGTGGGAGTGCTTTTAAGTGCTGGCATCTTTGAGGTGGAAGTGGAGGAAAGATTGCGCTTGGCCATTATTCCCACAGGTGATGAAGTTTTGGATTTTACCTTAAGGCCAGAGCCCAAACCTGGAGAAGTGGTGGAAAGTAATTCTCAGGTCTTAGCTGGCCTGGCCAGGTCCTGGGGAGTGGAAGTAAGGCGTTTTGCGCCTGTAAAGGATGACTTTGCGCTTTTAACTCAGGCTGTAGAAGAGGCTCTAAACTGGGCCCATATTGTGGTCATGGGTGCAGGTTCTTCAGCTGGGAGTAAGGACTTTACCAGGCAGGTAATGGAAAGCGTGGGTGAGGTGCTGGTGCACGGCATAAAGGCCATGCCTGGCAAACCTTCTCTTCTGGGAATCAGTAAGCAGGGAAAGCTTTTGGTCGGAGCACCAGGTTATCCTGTAAGTGCGGTAATTTGTTTTGAATATCTATTAAAACCTCTGGTTTACTGGTTAAAAGAAGAACCTTTGCCCAGGGAAGAGGAAGTAGAAGCTATTTTGAGCCGCTCTTTACCTTCTAAGCTGGGTATTCGAGAGTTTGTGCGAGTGGGTGTGGGTAAGGTCCAGAATAAGTATGTAGCCATTCCCCTGCCCCGAGGAGCAGGCATGATTACTTCTCTTTCCAGGGCCACAGGCTTGTTGACCATTGCGGAAAATAGTGAGGGCAGGCAAGAAGGGGAAAGGGTCAAGGTCTCTCTTTTAAGGCCCAGAAGAGAAGTGGAAAATTCTCTGCTGGTTATTGGCAGTCATGATAACTTGCTGGATGTATTAAAGGATTTACTTAGAAAAGAAAGGGAACCAGTATATTTGTTTTCAGGACATGTGGGAAGCCTTGGCGGGTTAAAGGCCATTGCTAAGGGCTATGCCCATCTTGCTGGCACCCATCTTTTTGACCCGGAAAGCGGGGATTACAATTTCCCTTTTGTGCAGAAACTTTTGGGAGAAGAAGAGGTTGTTTTGGTCAACTTGGCCTATCGGCAGCAAGGACTTATCCTTCCCAAGGGAAACCCCAAAAAGATTCAAGGGCTGGAAGATTTAAGACGCAAGGATATTGTCTTTATCAATCGGCAAAGGGGAGCAGGCACCAGGATTTTACTGGACTATCACCTGCAAAAGTTAGGCATCTCCCCTGCTGAAATTCAGGGGTATAACCGCGAAGAATATACGCATATGGCAGTGGCGGTAAATGTCCTAACTGGTACTGCTGATTGTGGTTTAGGGATTTTGGCTGCAGCCAGGGCCTTGAGTCTGGACTTTATTCCTCTGGTGGAAGAACGCTATGACCTGTTGTTAAAAAAGGACTTATTGAAGGATAAGCGGGTTCAAAAATTACTTGCTTTATTACAGAGAGAAGAGTTTAAAACCCGGGCTCAAGAACTGGGAGGATATGACCTGAGGTCTAGCGGGCAAGTAATGCAAGCAAAAAACTAAGCTCTCCCCAAATGATGTGGGCACCTAAAAAGTCTCCATTTAACCCCTGGTGTTTTTGGCCCAGCTTGTACAGGTATAGACTGGGTAAGAGGTGGATAAATAGGGCCCAAAAATAGGTTTTAAGGCTGGTCAAAAATAAGACGCTTAAGAAAGATAGGCTTAGGTTAAGGAGTAGATTTTGAAAATTGGCACCTTGCAAAAAGATCCTACCCATGCCAACAGAGCGAGCCAACTTTTTACTAAAGTAGGCAAAGGGCGTTAGGTTTAAACGGCTAAAAAGCACCAGGGCTATTATTTCCCCGGGAGAGGATACCTCTTGCAAGAGTACATATTCACTTAAAAGCCCTAAAATGAGCCCCAGACAGGCAAAAATACCTACCCTGCTGTCCTTTAACACCAAAAAAAACTTTTCCTTCTGGGCATTACTGCCCACTCCATCCAGGATGTCCCCAAAACCGTCCCAGTGCAGTGCCCTGGTTAAAAAAACCAGCAAAACCAGGCTAAAAAGGGCCTGTAAATTTTTAGGCAAAGGCAAAAAATAGGGAACGCTGGCCAAAGTTCCCAGAATAAGGGCTACAGGGAAAAAATAAGCCCAGCTGGCTGCAATGTCTTTTTCTGTGGCCACTACACCTTTGTCCAAAAGGGTTAAGAAGGAAAGAGTAAGGCGAAAGCGCTTTAGGTGTTCCATTGCCAGCTTATTTCCTTACCTGGATAGGTATTTAATTTTTGAGCTAGATTGTCTTGGTTTAAACAAAGCTCCCAAAAGCCTTGACTTCCCTGGAGCAGACCCACTTCTCCTGCTTTTAGCTCTGCATAGGTTTTAACTACCCGTAAGGGAAAATTTTCTAACACCCCCTTTTGCCCCAAAGGGAAAGCATAGTGCTTATTTTCCAGGTTTAAAAGGAGATTTCCAAATTGGTCTTGATAGTAAATAGTAGCTTTGACTTGAGAAGGGGTAAGCACTGGCCTGGGCAGGGCAAAGGTTTTGAGTTCTTTAAGAGGTACTTCTTTCCACCAGGTTGGGTCTATTGGTTGCTGGGCCAGATGGGCAGCTACCCTGGCAAAGATATCCCTGCCGTGAAAGGTAGAGGAAGCCGGGAATTTTTTTTCTAAAAAATAAGCTTGTTGTAAAAGCTTATGCTGGACAAAAAAGCTAAGCAACCCGTTGTTGGGTACGAGAAAAGAGTAATCCTGGTTTTTGGCCAGGACAATTTCTCGCTTGCTACCTACCCCTGGGTCTACAATGCCTACAAAAAGGGTGGAAGGGGGAAAGTGTTTATAACTGGTAAAAAGGACAAAACTTCCTTCCAAGACATTAAAGGAAGAGATTTGATGGGTTAAATCTAGAATAGGGATTTGAGGTGCCTGTTTTAAAAGGGTGGCTTTGACCTGAGCTACATAAGGGTCTTTTAAGCCAAAATCTGTAAGCAAGGCAATAAACATTTTAGTAAACTTTTCTAGAAGAAAATCCTTTACCTAAAACATTTAAAGTTTTTTCTTCAATAACAAAAGCTGAAGAGTCAATATTAAAAATTATTTCCTCCAGTCTTTTTAATTGCATACTATCTACCACAGTAAGAACTATTTTTTTATCTTTTTTGGTATAACTACCTTGCCCAAAAAGAAAAGTTGCTCCTCTATGGAGTACTTTGCTGATGTTTTCCACTATCTCATCAGGTTTTTCCGTAATAATGAGGACCAATCTTCTTTGGTTAAAAAGCCCCAAGAAGTATTCGCTGACATAAGAAGCTATACCTACTCCTACTAAAGAATAAAGAGTAAGGTCTAGAGAAAGAAATTTTAAAGCCAGCAAAAAAATGAATAAATTGAGGAAAAAATTGGTCTGTCCAATACGCAGGTTAAACTTGTTATAAAGGATTATGGCAATTATATCCGTGCCTCCAATGGAGCCAAGACTACGGTAAGAAAAGCCCAGACCTGCACCTAAAATAGAACCATAGGCAATAGTAGACAAGAGAGGATCTTTGATGGGAAGGGTTAAGTTAATAAAGTAGAGAAAAATGGTAGTCATAATCATTCCATACAAACTATAGGCAAAAAAGCGTTTACTTACATAAATATAGCCGAGAACAAATATGGGGATGTTTAATACAAAGAAGAGATAGGACATTTTTAGTTTGTTACCAGAAAGATAATGAAGGATAAGGGATAGTCCCGAAATGCCACCAGATACCAGGTTGTGAGGAATGGCAATGGCCTTTAAACTAAGAGCTACCAAAAAGGCCGAAAGGGTGAGTAAAAGCAGGTTCCACCAGGGTGTATAGGTAAAGGCAAAAAGTTTTCTTGTCATTTTATTTTGTTCTCACTAAAGTTTTAAGATTAGATTGCTTTTTAAGGAGTAAGCAAAAGTGGATTTTGAAACCATAGACCTTTTTGGTCAAGAAGAATATTTGGCTAATTTAAAAAAAATTCCCCAAAAAATTTCTGATTTAAGCTTTATCAACCTTTATGGTTGGGCTGAAGAATACGGGCTAAAAATGGCCTTTGCAGAAGGCCTGTACTGGATTAAACAGACCAGGCCCAGGGAAGTTTTCTGGCCGCCAGTGGGAGATTATGAGCAGGATTGGGCAAGCCTTTTAAAAAAGCTAGACCTGTTAAAACCAGGCACAGAATGGGTAAGGATGCCTGAGGTACTGGTTCATAAGTGGCAGAAAACAATTCCTAATTTAACAATAAAGCCTGCACGTGAACACTGGGATTATCTTTACCTGGTAGAAGAGCTTATTGAGCTTAAGGGAAATCGTTTTCACAAAAAAAAGAATTTGCTCAATCAATTTTTAAAAAAATACGATTTTGTATATAGAGAATTGGAAACAGGAGATATAGAGGCTGCCCTTACCCTTCAGGCCGAATGGTGTTTGTGGAAGGAGTGTGCAGATTCTATGCCCCTAGAAGCAGAAAACAAGGCTATTTTTAGAGTCCTTAGTAATTGGGCAAGGTTAAAAAATATTTTTGGGGGGGCGCTCTGGGTGGAAGGTAAAATGATTGCCTATACTGTGGCTGAGCCTCTGGATGAAGAAACCCTGGTTATTCATTTTGAAAAAGGATGCCCCAATTTTAAGGGAGTTTATCAGGCAATTAATCATCTTTTTTTAAAAAACTCAGCCTTTCATTTTAAATATGTGAATAGAGAGCAGGACCTGGGAGATTTAGGCCTGCGTAAGGCCAAGGAATCTTATAACCCCTGTGACTATCTTAAAAAATATAGAATTTTTATAGAGTAAAGTTTTTTTCTTCCCACGAATAAGTCTGAATTTAGAAAATGAAGCTTTTTTATTTTTTAAAGGTAGTTAAATATTTTACCAGAGTAATAAAAAAATCTTTCTGACGATAATTATATCGAAATTCCAATTCTTTAAAATAAAGTAAAAAGTTTAGACTACTGGTAGTTTTAAAATTTTGCAGTCTTTTTTTGACAAAAGGCCAGAAGCTTTTATTCCCATCCAGAGTTAAATTTTCTCCTTGGTGTGAAAGGTTAAATCTTTTACTTATTCCCTGATCATAAATAAGAAGGCTTAAATATTGCTTTACTGGAGAGGTATAGATTATTTGCCCTATTTTTTTAGAAGGCAGACAAAAATTTTGCTTGAGGTGAATAAAACTATCCACTCCAAATTCTGGCAGAAAATCAACAAAAATATGCCCTGCTTCTTCTATTATTCCCAAGATAGGTACTTGATTTAATTGAGGAGTTTTTTGAGAGGAGATAAGGTCGTTTAATTGAAAAAGGGATAATAGCAACGGGCCATCTAAAGAATTGGCTAAAATAGCTAAGCGAATTATAGTGAGAGCCTTTCTTGCTGTATTGTAGCTTATGTCCAGTTGTAAGGCGATATTATCTGGGCTTGCCTCTATTTCAAAGAGTTTGACTAGCCTTAACCAATTGTCAGGAGATAGGCGTACACAGTCAAGATAGCGCTGGCTAAAGTCAGTAAAGACAAAACCACAGCGCTTACACTTGCGTTTTGAATTTAGTTTTTGCACTTTTCTAAAGTGGCATTGGGGACAAAAGCGCTGGTAATTGGGCCAGCAGTGCTTGAGTAAGAATTTTTCAGCTTTTTGGGGAGAGCTTACTAACTTTTCATATTCTTTTAACAGCATTTTTTATATACGGAGTAAAATTATGGAAATAATGGTCAGTCCAATACCCCAGATTTTTCTTTTGTTCAATTGTTCTTTAAAAAAGAGTATGGAGAGGAAGATGGGAACCACAAAGTGCAGGCCATTTAAAGTGGCTACAATGGAAAGGGGCCCCTTTTTTAAGGCTAAGAGGTAGAGGTTAAAGGAGACAAAATTGATAAGCCCCATGACCACTCCCCAAAAGAACTCCTGTTTTAGGTTCTTACTGGCTTCACTTTTTTTCTGGCTGAAAAGATAGCTGCTTAAAGTGGAAAGGGTATAAGAAAAAAACATAAAAGCAGGGATATTTACCTTTTGGGCTGCCAGCTTGCAGGATATGGAAGATAATGCTCCACAAATGAGGGCGATCAAAATGAGATAAAAATGAGATAGGTTTTTATTATCCCTGGAAAAGGTAAGGGTAAAAAAGGCCAGGATGGCCAAAATAATGCCAGCTGTTTGAAAAGGCGTTAGACTTTCTTGCAGAAAAATAACAGAAAAAAGCACTACCAGCAAAATATTTAAACGAATTAAAGGATAGGTAAAGTTGGCAGAATAGTATTTTAAGGCTTTTATATGGGCAATGGTGGCAGTTACAAAAGTAGCACTATTGAATAAAGAAAAAAGGATTATCCATGGTAGATTGAGTAATGTACCTTGCCAGAGGAAGTAAAAAAAGCTGAGAGAGGTTACTGTAGCCATAAAAAAGAAGGTGGCTTTAGAAGAAGAAAGGCCCTTGTGCGCTATGACTTTATAGATAAAACGCTGGCTACCAGTAAAAAAGAGAGAAACAAGGGCGTAGATAAACCAGGCAGGCATAATTTAAAGCGGAAAAAGAGGTTTTATTCCTCTTCTACTTGTTCCCAATAACGACAGCCTTTTTCCGGGCAGGCCAGGTATTTTCCCCTGGCTTTGCTTTCCTTTTGCACTAAAATTTTAGAGCTACATTTGGGGCATTCTTTGGCCACAGGATAATTCCAGACTGCATATTTACACTCAGGATAATTGGAACAAGAATAGAAAATTTTGCCTCTGTGTGAGCTTCTTTCTACTAGTTCACCTGAGCAGCCTTTTTGAGGGCAGGGAACTTTAGTAGAAAAACTGGCCGTATATTTACACTTGGGATAATTGGAGCAGGCTATGAATCTTGCTCCTGCCCGACTTCTTTTTTCCACTATATCGCTTCCGCACTGAGGGCATTTCCCCAGGACCTTTACTTCAGCAGGTTCTGGCTCCTCAATTACTATTTCTCCATCGGCATTGCGGGTAAAGTTGGTGGTATATTTACACGCAGGATAATTGGAACAGGCTAAGAAAGAACCATTACGGCCAAACCTGATAAGCAACTTAGCTCCACATTCAGGACAGGTTAAATCCGTGGTTTCTCCTTTTTTAAGAGATTTCATTTCCCTGGAAGCGGTTTCCAAAGTGGGATAAAATTCCCGGGCAAACTCCTGTAAAACTTCTTGCCACTTTTTTTCTCCTAGGGCTATTTTATCCAGCTCTTCTTCCATTTTAGCCGTAAAGGTTACTTCCAGAAGTTTGGGGAAGTGTTTGATTAAAAGTTCACATACAGAGAGCCCCAGTTCAGTAGGAACGAGCTGTTTTTCCTGTAAAAGGGCGTATTTTCGCTGAAGTAAAGTGGAAATAATGGTAGCATAGGTAGAAGGACGGCCAATACCCAATTCTTCCATTTTTTTTACCAGGGTGGCTTCTGTGTACCTGGCTGGAGGTTGAGTAAATTTTTGTTCAATCTTCAAATCTTCTAAAGCTAAGGTGGTCTTTTCTTTAAGTGCTGGCAAAAAGGTTTCTTTTACCTTTTGAGGAGAATAAATTTTTAAAAAACCAGGAAAAGCGATTTGTTCGCCTTTTACTTGCCAGAGAGTTTTGCCTGCTTTGATATAAAAGATGGTAGCCAGGATAGTTGCTGCAGTCATTTGAGAGGCGATAAACCTTTCCCAGATGAGCTTGTAAAGTTTGAAGTGGTCTGCAGGTAAATAAGCTTTAACCATTTCTGGAGTGAGAGTTGGGTCTACAGGCCGAATAGCTTCATGGGCATCCTGAGCAGAACTTTTGGTTTTATAGCTTCTGGCCCTTTGGGGGCAATATTCTGGACCCAAGTTTTCTTTTATCCAGGCCCGGGCAGCTTTTTGGGCTTCTGGAGCAATGCGTACAGAATCGGTACGCATATAAGTAATGAGAGCTGTACTGCCCCTGTCTCCCAATTCCATACCTTCATAAAGTCTCTGGGCAAGGCTCATGGTCCTTGAGGCAGAAAAGTTGAAACGAATATTGGCTTCTTGTTGCAGGGTGGAAGTAATAAAAGGTGGTCTGGGATTTCTTTTTTGTTCTTTTTGTTCTATTTTATCTAAAATAAAGGATTGCTCTTTTAGATACTGCTCTAACTCTTTAGCTTCCTGTTCATTTCTTATTTTGGCCTTTTTGTTGTTGATTTTACTTAGTTCAGCCAGCAAACTATCTTGCTCTGCCTTTAATAAGGCCTTAAAGACCCAGTATTCTTCTGGAGTAAAATCAAAACGCTCTTTTTCCTTTTCCACTAAAAGCCTTAGAGCTACAGATTGGACTCTACCTGCAGACAGGCCTCGTTGCACCTTTTTCCAGAGTAAGGGAGAGATTTTATAACCCACAATGCGGTCTAAAATTCTTCTGGCCTGTTGAGAATGAAAAAGGTTTTCATCTAAATCCCTTGGATGCTCCAGGGCTTCCAGTACAGCCCGCCTGGTTATCTCGTTAAACTGGATACGATGAATTGCAGCCTTGCTGTCTTTAATTAGTTCTGCAATGTGCCAGGCAATGGCCTCACCTTCTCTATCTGGGTCAGGAGCGAGATAAACCTTTTCTGAGTTTTTAGCCGCTTTTTTGAGTTTAGTGACAACTTTTTCCTTTCCAGGAATGATTACATAAGTAGGGGTAAAGCCTTGATCTTCTTTTACTCCCAGTTCATTGCTGGGCAGGTCTCGTATGTGCCCTAGAGAAGCTTCTAATTTGTACTCTTTGCCTAAAAATTTTTGAATGGTTTTTATTTTGGCTGGGGATTCTACAATAATTAAGTTTTTGGTCATAATGTTTTGGGGCTATAGCCACTAGAATTTAACTTGGCAAGAAAAAATAAAGGGAAGTCTTTAAAGACTTCCCTTTAAACTTTTGCAATGGAAAAGTAATTTTTTTTTAGTTCTTTTTTCTCTTTTCCCAGAGCTTCATGGATTCCATTTTTTTTCTTCTTTCCCTGGCCAAAGATTTGCAAACCAGAGAAGTATTTTTCTTGTAGCCCCATTTGGCTTTGTATTCTTGAGCAGTTAACCCATGGGAAGCCAAGTGTTTTTTAGTCAAAACCTTAAAGGACTTTCCACACTCTAGACAAATGATGCTCTTTTCTCTAATAGCTTTTTTGGGATCAGTGGCTGGTTCTTGTTCTGTGTCACAGCTCACACCTTCACTGGCTTTTTTGATCCCTTCAGCAATGGATTGAACCATAGAGTTGATTTCTTCCTCGGTCATGGTCCTGACAGAAGCTTGGGCTTTAACAATTTCCAATGCTTGTTTTAAATATTCTTCCATTTGCTACCTCCTTTTATGTTATATGTTTAAAGGTCGAATATGATGAAGTATTATTAATTTATATAAGTTTGTCAATACTAGATTGAAAAAATGTTCTCTTATTTAATGAGACTAAAATTTAGCAAAAGAAGTATTAAATGGTTTTTAGGTAAAGTTAAATAATTTTTATAGGTTATAAGAAAATAAGTTACAATTTATGTTCCTAAAATGTTCTTAAAATTTTAAAAAGGAGAAAAAGATGCAAGAAAAAAAACAGCTTACTGAGGAGATGGTTTTTAGGGTTTTTCAATTTGAATATTGGTTGCGTTTTTACTTTGTGGAAGAGGAAGGCAAAAAGTTGACCTTTAATTTTGAAGAAAAATTCCTGGATGACCTTAAGGAAAGTTATGGAGAGCTGGCAGAATTGGCCTTGCGTTTAAATGGCCAGTACTTAAGTCCAGAACTTTCTCGCCGGGTTATTGTGGAGTTTTTGCAGGAACATTTTGAAAAGCCAGAAAGTAAAAGGGATATTGTTGCCCCTATTTTGGATAGCTCTTCCTTTTTAAAGAAAATACAGCTTTTTAATGTTTGGTTAAATCTTTTTGAAGAAAAGTTGGAAGAAGAGGTCTTGCCTTTTGAAGTGTGGGTTGCCAACTTTCATAAATGGCAGGAAAGCGAACAAGCCCAAAAGATACTTTATTCTTTGCAGATGAAAAAGTTAAAAACCCCTTCCTCTAAAGAGATAAATTAATCTTACTAATAATTAAGGGCTCCCTGACTGGCGTAAAAGATTAAATCTTTATCTTCAGTTAGGGGGCTGGATTTAAAGCCAGGTTTGTAATTGGCAGCAGGAGTTAGCTTGAAGCTGTAGCCAAAGGTGATAAAAAGAGGGCGCTTGCTGGGGATTTCTTCCGGAGTAAGGCTAAACTCAAAGGGAACTCCACTATCTTCTAACTTTTGAGGAAGATAGACCTTTAGCTGCTTGGCCAGTACTTTTCCCTTGGCATCACTTAAGTAAATGGCCAACCACAGCTCTTGAATGTATTTAGCCCAACCAGGGATGCTTTCTTGTTTGAAAAAAGCTGTTCCCTTTACTCTATATCCCTGAGTAGTACAAATAGGTGTGTAGCTAAATTGGAGATAGCGCATCTCCAGGGTGGTTTTTTGCTGGGTTAGTAAGGGGCTTTTTTCTAGGTGGCGTACACTTAAATGGCTGCAACCTATAAGAAAAACAATTAAAAAATAAATAGCTTTTTTTAGAAAAGACATTTTTCTTATCCTCAAGTTAGAATTTAAAGTTAGTTTATCTAAAGCCAAGAAAAAGTAAAGCTATAGCTTTTGGCAAGTGGAAGAAGTATGCTTAAGTTCCTGGGGATTAAGGGATAAAAAGGTTGCTAATCCTGGCGATTGGGAGTAGATATAAACTTCTACTTTTTTATACATCTTTTTAGATACACATTATTCTTAAAAGTATGCCAAAATTACGAATAGTTAAGCGAGAAAAAGACCTTTCTGCAGGAATGCAGCTACTGGGCATTTTTTTAGCCTGTTTGCTGGCTGTAGGTTTAAGCATGTTTTTGCTTTGGGGGCAGGGCAAGTCGCCTGGAAAAGGATTGCTGGTTTTCCTAGAGGGCGGCTTTGGTTCTTCTTTTGCCCTGGAGGATATGCTTATTAAGGCTATTCCCCTGTATTTTTGTTCTTTGGGTGTGGCCTTGGCCTTTAAGTTAAAGGTGTGGAATATTGGGGCAGAAGGTCAATATGTGTGGGGAGCCATTGGGGCTACTTTGGTGGCTTTAAGTGGAATTAGTGAGAATTCTTGGGTCTTAATAACTCTTATGATTTTGGCTGCAGGTGGGTTGGGAGGTTTATATGCCCTTTTGCCTGCCTATTTTAAGGTCAGGTACAAGGCCAATGAGATTATTATTACTCTGATGTTAAATTATGTAGCCATCTATTTCCTGGAATACCTGGTGTATGGACCTTTAAAAGACCCTCTTAGTTTTGGTTTTCCCATGAGCCCTCTTTTCCCGGAGCAAGCCCTTTTAGGCGTTATTCCAGGCACTAGAGTTAGCCTGGCTTTAATTTTAGCGGTTATAATAGGTATTGTTTTTTATGTGTTTTTAAACTTTACCCGTTTGGGCTTTGAGTTAAAGGTGTGTGGAGAAAGCCCCAGGACTGCTCTTTATTCCCGAATAAGTCCTGCCAGGTTAGTGCTTTTGAGTATGTTTTTGAGTGGCTTTCTGGCTGGACTGGCAGGTTTTGTAGAAGTATCCAATGTGAATCGTTTACAAACCAGCATAGTGGTAGGTTATGGTTATACAGCTATTATTATTGCCTGGTTGGCAGAGCTATCTCCCTGGCAAATAGGCCTTTTTTCCTTGCTCTTAGCTGGATTTAGGGTGGGAGTGGAAAATTTACAACTGGAGATGCAAGTGCCTGCTGCTTTTAGTTTGGTTATACAGGGCTTATTGCTTATTGCTGTTTTAATCTTTTCCTTTTTTAAAACCTATAAACTAAAGTTTAAGGAATAGCAGTGTTTTCTATAGAAGTTTTAGGTTTACTTTTAAGTGCAACTATTCAAGCTGGCACTCCCATTCTTTTGGCCACCTTAGGGGAGATTATTACAGAGAAGGGGGGGATTTTAAACTTGGGTGTAGAAGGCATGATGGCCATGGGGGCCTTTATGGCCTTTTTGGGCACTTATCTTACCCATAATCCCTGGGCAGGCTTTGTGTTAGGTGGCCTGGGAGCCTGTTTCTTGGCCTTTTTGCATGGGGTTGTGTGTCTGATTTTTAGAGGCAACCAGGTGGTTTCTGGTTTGGCCATAACAGTACTGGGATTGGGATTAGCCAATTTTTTGGGGACTCCTTATGTGGGAATAAAAACAGTGGGTTTTGATAAACTGGACCTGCCGTTACTTAAGGACATACCCTTTTTAGGAGAAGTGTTTTTTAAACAGGATGTATTGGTTTATTTTTCTTTGCTTTTAGCTCCAGTACTCTATCTTTTATTTGAAAAAACAAGGTTTGGTTTGCGTTTAAAGGCAGTGGGTGAAAATCCTTATGCTGCCAGGGCAAGGGGAATAAAGGTCTTTTTTTATCAATGGGTAGCCCTGCTAAGTGGAGCTTTTTTGGTGGGAGTTGCTGGGAGTTACCTTTCTCTGGCCTATACCCATGTTTGGACCAATGGGCTTACTGCCGGCAGGGGATGGATAGCTGTAGCCCTGGTTATTTTTGCCTTTTGGCGTCCCTTTAGAGCTATCTGGGGGGCTTATCTTTTTGGAGGAGTAATGGCCCTGCAATTGCGCATTCAAGCCCTGGGAAGCAATATTTCTTCCTCTTTATTACTCATGCTACCCTATCTTTTGACCATAGGTGTGCTTCTTCTGGCCTGTTTTAAGAAAAAGGGCCTGGATGCACCTGCTCATCTGGGCTTGAATATTGAACCCAAGGATTAAGAGGAGTTTACTCAATGAAGAGTCGGTATACAAAAACCTATCCCATTTCCTGGGAACAATTACATCGAGATTCCAAAGCCCTGGCCTGGCGCTTGCTGGAAATAGGCCCTTTTGAGCGCATTATTGCCATTGCCAGAGGTGGCCTGGTGCCAGCAGCAATCATTGCCAGAGAATTGGAGATTAGAATTGTGGATACCGTATGTGTGGCCAGTTATGACTGGCAAACTCAGGGGGAAACCAAAATTTTAAAAGAAGTGCAGGCTCAAGGCGAAAACTGGCTAATTATAGATGATTTGGTAGATACGGGCAAAACTGCCCAGATAGTAAGAGACATGTTACCCAGGGCCCATTTTGCCACTGTGTATGCCAAGCCTTCAGGTCGGCCAGTGGTAGATACCTACATTACAGAAGTAAGCCAGGATACCTGGATTTTGTTTCCCTGGGATGCAGAGTATCAGTTCGTCCAACCTCTTGTGCATCAGAGATGAAAATGAATCCTCTGGTTAGTTTGCGCAACATAAGTAAAAGCTATGGCTCGGTTAGGGCCAATGATAAAATCAATCTGGATATTTACCCGGGCCAGATTTTAGCCCTTTTAGGTGAAAATGGTGCAGGCAAAAGTACTTTAATGTCCATTTTAGCCGGCAAGAGTTTGCCTGATGAAGGAGAAATTTACTATCAAGGCCAACGCGTTTTTTTGACTTCAGAAAAGGATTCTTTGGCCCTGGGCATTGGTATGGTGTATCAGCACTTTATGCTCATTGAAGAAATGCAGGTCTGGGAAAATATCGCCCTGGGTCAGGAGGAAGGTTTTTGGGTTCGAAAAAATAAAATAAAGGAAAAGATTAAGGACCTGATTGCCCAGTATGATTTTACCCTGGATGTGGACGCCAGGGTAAAAGACCTTTCCATGGGAGAAAAACAACGGGTGGAGATTTTAAAATTACTCTACCAGGATAGTAAAATCCTCATTTTAGATGAACCCACTTCTGTACTTACTCCCCAGGAAACAGAAAAGCTTTTTGCTGGCCTTAGAAAAATGGCCAGGGAAGGTCGGGCGGTTATTTTTATCAGCCATAAATTAGAAGAAGTCCTGGAAATATCAGATGAAGTGGCTATTTTACGCAAAGGACAGATTGTGGATAGAGTGGCCACCAGGGACATTGCCTCGCCGAAAGAGTTGGCCTTGAAAATGGTGGGCAGAGAAGTGCTTTTGGATTTGAAGCCTAGAGAAATAGAGCCTAAAGAGGAAGTTTTAAAGTTAGAGAATGTTTGGGGAGAAAAACTAAAAAATATAAATTTGAGTTTAAGGCGAGGAGAAATTTTAGCCTTAGTAGGCGTAGCTGGCAATGGTCAGCAGGAACTGGTGGAAATTATCACTGGTTTAAAGAGAAGATATCAAGGAAAGGTATGGCTTTTTGGAGAAGAAGCCAGGCTTTTTTTTGATTCTCCCAAGTCCAGAGATTACCTGGCTTACATTCCTGAAGATAGACTGGGCATGGCTACCTGCCCGGAGTTGGTGTTGACCGAGAATTTTCTTTTAACCTTGAGGCATCACTTTCAAAAAGGCCCTTTGGTGGACTACAAAGGTGCAGAAAGAGATTTGTGGAGCAAAATAGAAGAATTTAAAATCAAAACTCCTGGTACCCACTTAAAGGCCAGGCAACTTAGTGGTGGAAATTTGCAAAAACTGGTGCTGGCCAGAGAATTCAGGCGAGAACCCAAATTGATTATTGCAGAGCAACCCACTCAGGGTCTGGATATTGGGGCTATGCAGGAAGTGTGGAAGTTGTTGTTAAAAGCCAGAGAGAAGGCGGGAATTTTGCTTATAAGTGGAGACCTGGGGGAAGCTTTGAGTTTAGCTGATAGAATTGCAGTTATTTTTGCTGGAGAAATTGTTACGACCTTTTCCAGCAGAGATGGGGAAAAGGTAGCTCAAATAGGCTTTTTTATGGCTGGCGGTAAGTAGTAATGGCAGCCCAGATGGAGACCCTTTCTTTAGAAATAGGTGGGCAAAAGTGGCAAATTCAAAGGCCAGGGGACTTAGAAACCCTGTGGGCAGAGATGGATGTCCTAGAAGAGGATAAGATTCCCTATTGGGTGGAAGTATGGCCTGCAGCCAAGTTGCTGGGTGAATATATTTTCAGTCATGCTGATAAAATAAAGGCAAAAAGAGGGTTGGAGGTTGGCTGTGGCCTGGGCCTGGTAAGTTTGATTGCTAAGTCTGTGGGTGCTAAAATGTTTGCTTTTGACTATACTTATGAAGCTTTAAGTTTTGCCCGAAAAAATGCCCGGATAAATGGGGTGGAAAGCCCCTTATGGTTGCAGATGGACTGGCGGAAGCCAGCTTTAAAGGAAAAGAGTTTTGACTTTTTATTGGCCAGTGATGTGCTTTACGAAAAGATTTTTTTTGAAGTGTTGCACAATTTTTTCCAGACCTATTTAAAAGATGCAGGTTTTATATGGCTCAGTAATCCCAATAGAGAAGTGTCCAAAGAAGGGGTAGAATTTTTGAAGGAAAAAGGCTGGCAGGTTTTGCCTTTAGTAGAGAAAAAAGTAAAACTTTCTCTCCAATCTCCTTTAA
Organism: Desulfonauticus sp.; assembly: GCF_055126295.1. NCBI lineage: Bacteria > Pseudomonadati > Thermodesulfobacteriota > Desulfovibrionia > Desulfovibrionales > Desulfonauticaceae > Desulfonauticus > Desulfonauticus sp. Next base: position 15,676 of record NZ_JBSRHE010000020.1, read on the forward strand.
TAAGTATTTGGGAATTGCGTAAGCAAGGAGGCTAATTATGGGAAAAACTATTCGTTTTGGCGTATCTTTGGATTCAGACTTATTAAAAAAATTTGACGACCTTTGCGACGAAAAGAGTTATCAGACCAGGTCTGAAGCCATTAGGGACCTGATTCGCAATGCTTTGGTGCAAAAGGAGTGGGAAGATCCAGAAAGGGAGATTATTGGCATTTTAAGCCTGGTTTATGACCATCATCAAAGCGACCTATCTCAACGGCTTACAGAGATTCAACACGGTGCCCTGGATGTTATTGTTACTTCCCTGCATATTCATTTAGATCATCACAATTGCCTGGAAGTCTTGATTTTGCGTGGAAATGGACTCAAGATAAAGGAAACAGCTGAAAAGCTCATTTCCACCAAGGGCGTAAAGCATGGTAACTTGTCCATGACCACTACAGGAGAGGACCTACTTTAATGTTGGATGTGCAGAATACACCAGCTAAGATTCCCTTGCGGATAGATAAAGTAGGGGTGAAAAATTTAAGGTTGCCTCTTACTGTGCAGGATAAGAACAAGGGAATTCAGCATACCACTGCCCAGGTAGATATCAGTGTGGACTTGCCCAAAGAATTTAAGGGCACGCACATGAGCAGGTTTTTAGAGGTGCTTTCTCAGTGGCAGGGAACACTGCATTATGATAGTTTAAAGCAGTTGCTTTGGGATTTAAAGGGAAAATTACTAGCTAAAGACGCTCATGTGCTTTTTACCTTTCCCTATTTTCTCAGCCAGAAGGCACCGCAAAGTGGTCAGGATTTTCTTTTGGACTTTTTGGCCCAAGTGGAAGGAAGCCTTATTGACGATAGGCTTACTTTCACCTTAGGAGTGGAAGTCCCTGTTTTTACTGTATGTCCCTGTTCTTTGGCTATTTCGGAAAAAGGTGCCCACAGTCAAAGGGCAGTGATTAAAATCTCTGCCGGGATTAAAGAATTTTTATGGCTGGAAGACTTGATTTTTATTGCCCAGAAAGCAGGTTCTTCTCCTGTTTATCCCTTGTTAAAAAGGGAAGATGAAAAGGAAGTCACGGAAAAGGCCTTTGACAATCCCATGTTTGTGGAAGATGTGGTGCGTAAGGTAGCCAGGGAATTGGACAAACTGGATAAAATTCTTTGGTATAAAGTAGAAGTAGAAAGTTTTGAATCCATACACAATCATAGTGCCTATGCCATTATAGGTCCTAAGAATAAGGAGTTTTAAAATGAGTAAGAAACTATCTCCAGAAGAAGCCAAAAAAGAAGCTTTGGAAACAGCTTTAACCACTATTGAACGCAAATTTGGGCAAGGGGCAGTGATGAAACTTTCTGACCATGCCCATTTAAAGGTTCCAGCTATCCCTTCAGGCTCTATTTCCCTGGATTTAGCTTTAGGAGTAGGGGGGATTCCCAAGGGTAGAGTGACGGAGATTTTTGGCCCGGAATCTTCTGGAAAAACTACACTGGCTTTACATGTAATTGCTGAGGCTCAAAAACAGGGTGGAGTAGCAGCCTTTATTGATGCCGAGCATGCCCTGGATGTGGATTATGCAAAAAAATTGGGCGTTAAAACCGATGAACTTCTTATTTCTCAACCTGATTATGGTGAGCAGGCTTTGGAAATTGCCGACCTCTTGGTGCGTTCTGGAGGAGTGGATGTAGTAGTTGTGGATTCGGTAGCAGCCCTTATTCCCCAGGCTGAACTGGAAGGCAATATGGGAGAAACCCAGGTGGGAAGCCAGGCCAGGCTTATGTCCCATGCCATGCGTAAACTCACAGGTACCATTCATAAATCCCGTACTGCTATTATTTTTATCAACCAGATTAGAATGAAGATAGGGGTTATGGGCTATGGCAACCCTGAAACCACTACAGGAGGTAATGCCCTTAAGTTTTATTCCTCCATTCGTCTGGATATTCGCAAAATTCAGACCTTAAAGGATAAAGATGAAGTTTATGGCAATAGAGTAAGGGTAAAAGTCGTTAAAAATAAGGTAGCCCCGCCTTTTAAGGAAGCTGAGTTTGATATTCTCTATGGTCGAGGGATTTCCAGGGAAGGTGAACTTTTGGATTTGGGCGTAAATCTGGGAGTTATTGACAAGAGTGGAGCCTGGTATGCCTTTGGAACTGAACGTTTGGGACAGGGCAAGGAAAATGTACGCCAGCTTCTTTTGGAAAATCCTGAACTGGCCAGGCGTATAGAAGAAGAAGTTCTGGAGAAGTTGGGTTTGGGAAAGAAAAAGGAAGAAGAGAGTTCTTCAGAAGTTAACCAGGAAAACAAGTAAAGGGAGTGAAAATCGACCATGAAGGCCAAAGAAATTCGCAAGAGATTTTTGGAATACTTTCAAAAACAGGGTCACACCATTGTTCCCAGTTCTCCTTTAGTACCCAAAGACGATCCGAGCTTGCTTTTTACCAATGCTGGCATGGTGCAATTCAAGCAGGTCTTTTTAGGGCAGGAAAAGCGTGCTTATATCAGAGCTACCACTGCGCAGAAGTGCCTGCGGGTAGGTGGTAAGCACAATGACCTGGAAAATGTGGGCAGGACAGCCAGGCACCATACTTTCTTTGAAATGTTAGGCAATTTTTCCTTTGGCGACTATTTTAAAAAAGAGGCTATCCAGTTTGCCTGGGAGTTTTTGACCCAGGAGCTTAAGCTAGACCCCAATAGATTGTATATCACTGTGTATAAGGACGATGATGAAGCTGCTAGTTTGTGGCAAGAGGTAGCTGGCGTGCCCAGGGAAAGGATCTTTCGCCTGGGAGAAAAAGATAATTTCTGGGCTATGGGTGATACCGGTCCTTGTGGTCCTTGCTCAGAGATTTTGTTTGACCAGGGAGAAGAAATGGCCTGTGGCCCCAATTGTGGTATTGGGGTTTGTGATTGTGACCGCTATCTGGAAATCTGGAATCTGGTTTTCATGCAATTTAACCGCGATGAAGCAGGCAAGCTAACGCCCTTGCCCAAGCCCAGCATTGATACGGGCATGGGTCTGGAGAGAATTTCTGCAGTTTGCCAGGAAGTTCATTCCAATTTTGATTCAGATTTATTCCAGGGTATTATTGGCTATCTGTGTGACAAAGCCAAAGTAAAATACAAAGAAGATGAAGATATAGATACAGCCCTTAGAGTTATTGCCGACCATTTGCGAGCCATTTCCTTTATGATTGCTGATGGAATTTTGCCTGCCAATGAAGGACGGGGCTATGTATTGCGCCGTTTAATTCGCAGGGCCTATCGTTTTGGACGCCTTTTAGGGTTTAAGGAGCCTTTTCTTTTTGAATCCCTGGCCAAGGTGACAGAAGAGATGCAAGAGGCCTATCCTGAGCTTTTAAAAAGCGAATCTTTTGCCCGGGATGTGGTTTTAAAAGAAGAGGAAAGGTTTTCTCAGACTCTGGATAAGGGACTTGGTATTTTAGCAGAAGAAATGGAAAATTTAAAAAAGGCTCAAAAAAAGGTATTTCCTGGAGACTTGGCTTTTAAATTATATGATACCTATGGTTTTCCTCTGGATATCATTAGAGATATCACTGAAAAGGAAGGTTTGGACTTAGATGAAGCAGGTTTTGAAAAGTACATGCAGGAGCAAAAGCAACGGGCCAAGGAAGCCTGGAAAGGCAGCGGAGAAAAGGACTTAACTTCCCAGTTTGCCTCTTTGGTAAAGCAAGAGGCCAAGAGTGAGTTTATTGGCTATGAATTTTTAAAGGGAGAAGGAGTTATTACCTATCTCTTAAATGAAAAAGGCGAGATAGTTTCTGCTTTAAATAGGGGTGAAGCAGGTTATATAGTCACGGATAAGACTCCCTTTTATGGTGAGAGCGGTGGCCAGGTAGGAGATAGAGGCCGGATTGTGGGGCCAAAGGGTAAAGCAGAGGTGGTAAACACCTTAAAGGTGAGTAAAAGCCTGATTCTGCACCAGGTGAAAGTCCAGGAAGGAAATCTGCAAGAAAAGGAAACGGTTTTACTGCAGGTAGATGAAGGCGATCGCATTGCTACTGCCAGAAACCATACGGCCACCCATCTTTTACACGCAGCTTTGCGTAAGGTATTGGGTGAGCATGTAAAACAGGCTGGCTCTCTGGTAGAGCCCAAAAGGCTACGCTTTGACTTTACTCACATAAAGCCTGTAAGCGAGGAAGAATTAAAAAAGATTGAAGCAGAGGTAAACAGGGTTATTCTTTCTGGAGTGGAAGTGGAAACAGAAGTTATGGATTATGAAGAGGCAGTGCAACAGGGAGCAATGGCCCTTTTTGGTGAGAAGTATGAAGATAAGGTGAGAGTGGTCAAGGTGCCTGGATTTTCTGCGGAGCTTTGCGGAGGTACTCATCTCAAAAATACCAGCCAGGCAGGGTTGTTTGTCATTGCCAGTGAAGAGGGTGTGGCAGCTGGCGTAAGAAGGATAGAAGCTTTAACTGGGTTTGAAGCTTACAAATATGTTCAGGAAGTAAGGGATACTCTTAAGGAAGTGCAAAGTAGCTTAGAAGTGGGAGCCAGGCAGGTCGTGGATAAGGTGAAGAGCCTGGTTCAAGAAAATAAACAACTGGTCAGGGAAAATAAACGACTCACCGAAAAACTTGCTGCCAGGCAGGGAGCAAACCTGTTAGAAAACATAGAGGAAATTGCAGGAATTAAGGTGCTTACAGCCAGGCTGGAGGTGGAAGATATAGAGGCTATCCGCAAGGTAATGGACGACTTAAGGTCCAAACTGGAATCAGGCATTATTTTGCTGGCCAGCAACAATCAGGGTAAGGCACTTTTGCTATTGTCTGTTTCCAAGGACCTGCATGAAAAGTTTACTGCCCCGAAATTGATTAAAGAGGTAGCCAGAGAAGTTGGCGGAGGTGGAGGCGGAAGACCTGATTTAGCCCAGGCTGGCGGTTCTCAAGGGGAAAATATAGACAAGGCCTTTGCCAGGTTAAAGGAAATTGTGGCTCAAGGCTAAGAACAATAGGGAGAGGCGAATGGGTTTTAAGATTGTAGCCAAGCGAAAACTTATTCCAGGCAGGGTAAGTGAGTTGAGTATTAAGGCTCCAGATATTGCCAGAAAAGCCAGGCCTGGAAACTTTGTCATCCTCCGTTTAACTCCAGAGGGAGAAAGAATTCCTTTGACCATTGCGGATAAGTATCCGCAGAAGGGAGAGATTGTAATTGTTTATCTGGTGGTGGGCAAAACCACTGCCCTTCTGGAGACCTTTGAGGTGGGGGATGAAATTTTGGATGTGTGTGGACCTTTAGGTAAACCCACCTGCATTGAGAAAAAAGGTAAAGTGGTTTGCGTAGGTGGAGGTACAGGCATTGCAGCCATGCACCATATTGCCAAGGGCCATGCTGAAGCAGGCAACGAAGTGATTTCAGTAATTGGAGCTAGAAGTAAGGATTTGCTTTTGTTTGAAGAAGAACTTTCCAGGTTTAGCACCAGGGTTTTAGTGGCTACGGATGATGGTTCTTATGGGCACAAGGGACTGGTCACAGAAGTACTGGAAAACTATCTCCAGGCCGAACCAGAGGTAAAGGAAGTAGTTGCTGTTGGACCTGTGCCGATGATGCGGGCTGTAGCTGAATTAACCAGAAAATATCAGGTTAAAACCACGGTGAGTTTGAATTCCATTATGGTGGATGGCATTGGCATGTGTGGAGCCTGTAGAGTAAGTGTGGGCGGTAAGGTGCGTTTTGCCTGTGTGGAAGGACCAGAGTTTGATGCCCATGAAGTAGATTTTGCTGAACTTATGCGCAGGCTGAGGTCTTATATAGAGCAAGAACAACTTTCTTATAAACAATTTTGTGAGTGCCATGGAAAAAAAGAAAAAAAGTAAAATAAAACCCAGGACTCCCATGCCCGAACAGGATCCTAAAGAGAGGATTCAAAACTTTTCTGAAGTGGCTCTGGGATATTCTTGGGAAGAGGCAGTTCAAGAGGCTAAAAGATGTTTGCAGTGTAAAAAGCCTACCTGTCAGCAGGGTTGCCCTGTGGAAGTGGATTGTAAGGGCTTTATTAAGTTTGTGGCTGAAGGAGACATTGAAAAGGCCTATAAAAAGATTCAGGAAACCAACAGTTTACCTGCGGTGTGTGGGCGAGTTTGCCCGCAGGAGCACCAGTGTGAAGGCAAGTGTAAACTCAATCCCACAGGTGAGCCCATAGCCATTGGCAGGTTAGAGCGCTTTGTGGCAGACTCCTATTATGCCAAACATCCCTGTGATGCTTTAAGCGGGGAAAGTACCTGCCCTATGGTTAGGGAGGACTTAAAGGTAGCAGCTATTGGCTCTGGCCCCAGCAGTTTGACCTTTGCAGGTTTTTTGGCTGCCAGGGGGATAAAGGTAACTATTTTTGAAGCCCTGCACGAACCAGGAGGAGTTCTGGTCTATGGTATTCCTGAATTCAGGTTGCCTAAAAAAATTGTGCATACAGAACTAGAAGCCCTGAAGGCCCAGGGAGTAGAGATAAAGTGTAATTATGTAATTGGCAGTACCCTTTCTCTGGAGGAGTTATTTGAGCAGGGGTATAAGGCTATTTTTATTGGGGTTGGAGCTGGTCTTCCCAGATTTTTGGGTATTCCAGGCGAAAATTTAATCGGTGTTTATTCTGCCAATGAATACTTGACCAGGGTCAACTTAATGCGCGCTTATCTTTTTCCCAAGTATGACACTCCTCTGCCTCAAGGAAAGGAAGTAGTGGTCATTGGCGGGGGCAATGTGGCCATGGATGCAGCCAGGACTGCTTTAAGATTGGGAGCCAGAAAGGTCTCCATTGTATACAGAAGGACCAAGGCAGAGATGCCTGCGCGCAGAGAAGAACTGGAGCATGCAGTGGAAGAAGGCGTAAACCTGGAAATCCTTTCTTCTCCCTTAGAATTTGTAGGAGATGCCGAAGGACGCTTAAAAGCCCTTAAAGTACAAAAAATGGAACTGGGAGAGCCAGATGAAAGTGGACGCAGAAGGCCAGTGCCCATTGAAGGAGCTATTGCTGAGATAAAGACTGATTTGGCTATTATTGCCGTAGGTACCAGGTCCAATCCTTTGCTCCTGGAAGCTACTCCTTCTTTGAAACTCAATAAGTGGGGCTACATAGAAGCTGACCCTGAGACTGGAGAAACTTCTATTCCCAATGTGTTTGCTGGAGGTGATATTGTAACAGGTGCAGCTACTGTGGTTCTGGCTATGGGAGCGGGTAGAAAAGCTGCTAAGGAAGTGGCAAGGAGGCTTTTGGGTTAATGAAGATTGCTGGGATTAAGTTTAAAGATTATGGGCCTGTATATTACTTTTCCTGTGCAGAAGTAGAGGTTCAACCTGGAGATAGAGTAGTGGTTGAGACCCAGGAAGGGCCTGGGCTGGGCACAGTGGTGCTTTTAAAAGATAAGCTTCCTCAAGATTTTAGTGCAGAAGATTTAAAGCCAGTACTTAGACTGGCTACCCAGGAAGACCTGGAGCAAGAATTAAGTAATAAAAAATTAGCCCAGGAAGCCTATAAGTTTTGCAAAGAGAGGATAGAAGCGCGTGAGCTTCCCATGAAACTGGTGGATGTGGAAGTCTATTTTGATCGCTCCAAGATAATTTTTTACTTTACCGCCCCTACCAGGGTAGACTTTAGAGAACTGGTCAAGGACTTGGTCAAAGTCTATCGCACCAGGATTGAGCTCAGACAGATAGGTGTGCGGCATGAGACCCAGATGATTGGGGGGATTGGTAATTGTGGCCAGATTTGTTGTTGCCGCAGATTTTTGCGCAAGTTTGAGCCTGTGACCATTAAAATGGCCAAGGATCAGAACCTTTTTCTCAATCCTGCCAAAATTTCTGGAGTGTGTGGAAGACTGCTTTGCTGCCTGGCCTATGAAGAGAATCACTATCTGGAATTTCAGGAACAATTGCCCAAAATAGGCAAGCGCTATCAGACCCAAAAGGGTTTGTTACGGGTGGTGCGGGCCAATATTTTTAGACAGACCATTACTGTACTCAATGAAGAAGGGCAGGAAGAGGAGATTCCTTTAAGTGAATGGAAATCCATAGTTATGGAAGAAGAAAATTAAAAGCTGAAGGAGAGAAATAGTGAATACTTTTTTTGTCACTACTCCCATTTATTATGTCAATGCTGAGCCTCATTTAGGTCATGCCTATACGACCATTATTGCTGATGCCATTAATCGTTTTTATCGCTTAAATGGCTATGAAACCTTTTTCCTTACCGGTACTGATGAACATGGGGATAAAATTGTTCAGGCTGCAGAAAAGCATGGTAAAACCCCTCAAGAATATGTAGATACAATCAGTAATATCTTTAAAAATACCTGGCCTGGCCTGGAAGTTGAAAATTCCTATTTTATTCGCACAACCAGTGCAGAGCATAAAAAAGTAGTACAGGCTTTTTTGCAAAAGGTTTATGATGCAGGAGATATTTATTTTGGAGAATATGGTGGTTTTTACTGTTTTGGTTGTGAGCGTTTTTATACAGAAAAAGAACTGGTAGATGGTCTTTGCCCTGATCATAAAACTGAACCTACCTATTTGCACGAGAAGAATTACTTTTTTAGAATGAGCAAATACTTAGAGCCCTTAAGGCAATACATTGAAGAGCATCCTGACTTTATCTGGCCAGAGCGTTATCGCAACGAAGTGCTGGGCCTTTTAAAAGAGGACCTGGGAGACCTTTGCATTTCCAGGCCCAAAAGCCGGCTTACCTGGGGAATAGAGCTTCCCTTTGATTCTAACTTTGTCACTTATGTCTGGTTTGATGCCCTTATCAATTATATCTCTGCCCTGGGCTGGCCTGAGGGGGAAAATTTTAAAAAATTCTGGCCCAATAGTTATCACATTGTGGCCAAAGATATTTTAAAACCCCATGCTATTTTCTGGCCTACCATGCTTATGGCTGCCGGGCTTCCTTTGTACAAAGGGCTTAGAGTCCATGGCTACTGGACGGTCGATGAAACCAAGATGTCCAAAAGTTTGGGCAATGTGATAAAACCCCTGGAATTAAAGGACAAGTACGGATTGGCTCCCTTCAGGTACTTTTTGTTGCGAGAGATGCATTTTGGCCTGGATGCCAATTTTTCAGAAGAGGCCTTTGTCAATCGCTTAAATTCTGACCTGGCCAATGACCTGGGCAATCTTTTTAGTCGTGTTTTGACCATGACCAACAAGTATTTTGCCGGTAAGGTACCTTCAGCAGGTAAACTGGAGGCAGAAGATGAGGCTGTGATTGGGATTGGACTGGAAAGCATAGCCAATTTTCAAAATCTTTTTGCCCGTTTTCAATTTGCCAGGGCCCTGGAGAGTTTGTGGGAGTTTGTGCGTTATTTAAACAAGTATATTGACCAGACTGCTCCCTGGCAATTGGCCAAAGAAAAACAAGAAGAGCGTTTGGCCACAGTAATTTACCTGCTTTTGGAGGGTCTTAGAAAAATTGCCCTGCATTTGTGGCCAGTTATGCCTTCGGTTAGCGTGGAGATGCTAAAGCAGCTGGGGGTGGACTTTGAGGTGCAAAAGGTGGATTTGCTGGCTGAAAGTAAAGAATGGGGTAAACTGGAAGCAGGGTTAAAGGTAGCCAAAAAATCCAATCTTTTCCCCAGGCAGGAAATTAAGCTGGAGCAAAATAAAGAAGCTGCTTCTTCTGCTTCACTTAAGGAGAAAAAGGAGTATGTTTCTTTTGAAGACTTTAAAAAACTGGATTTAAGAGTGGGCAAAATTTTAAGCGCCACCAGGGTGGAAAAGTCAGATAAACTTTTAAAGCTGGAAGTGGACTTGGGTGAAGATAAACCCAGGCAGATTATTGCGGGTATTGCTCCTTATTTTTCTCCTGCAGAGCTAATGGGAAAAGAAGTGATTGTGGTCAGCAACCTGAAGCCCAGGAAGATTTTTGGTCAACTTTCTGAAGGTATGGTTTTGGCTGCCAATGATGGGCAAAGTTTTGCCCTCTTAACAGTGTCTAAGGAAGTTAAAGAAGGCACAAAAATAAGTTAGGGAGTATAGTTATGCAAGGTCCCAAACCCTTTTTAGAACCAGGTAAGGTAAGTGCTCTGGCCTCTTTGGTTAATTATAACCCTCAGGCTATTGTGAGTAGAACCCTGATTCAAAACCAGGCAGGCACAGTAACCATTTTTGCCTTTGATAAAGAACAGGCTTTAAGTGAGCACTCTGCGCCTTTTGATGCTCTGGTGCAGGTTTTAGATGGCGAAGCTGAGATTACCATTGCTGGAGAAAAACACCTGGTAAAAGCTGGAGAAATCATTTTAATGCCAGCTAACATTCCCCATGCTGTAAAGGCCGTAAGTGCCTTTAAAATGTTGCTTACCATGTTAAAAAGCAAGTAGCTTTAAGAGCAATACACCTGGGAAGGAGTAACGCTTTAAGGCGATATAGTATTCCCAGGTGTAAATTAAGTTTTATCTTTTGAAACTTGCCAGTAAAGATGCCGCCAAAAGCTTTCCATCAAGCAACTTTTTTATAGAATTGCTCCTTTCATCCCTAACATCTCCCATTCAAAATTTACAACATTCTTTTCCTCAGAGCTAAATTCTATACCCACCAGGTAAATTTCTTTAGATTTATTTAAATACTTCTGTGCATAATCTCTTTCTTTTATCTGTTTTAAGGCTTCTCCTTTCTTACCATCAACCTTAAATTCCAGAATGTAAATTTTATCCCCTACAAATAAGGTCAAATCTATTCTGCCTTTATTTGTTATATCTTCACCAATAAGGTCTATCCCCAGCGATGAAAGGTAAGTATATACTACGCTTGCATAAAAACACTCATACAAATTTAAATCATTTTTGGTATAATTTGTATATGGTATTGAGGAAAATAGAGAGACAAGAGTTTTTTTAAAATCTTCAAGCTTTCCATAATAAAGAGATTTTATCAGTGATTCTTTAATTTTAGTATCGCTATTATAAAGATAACGAATTATGTAGTCACTTAAAGATATCTGAACTTCCAGATTGGGTATTCGAAGTTTGTATTCTATAGATTGCAAAAGGTCATTGTGTATAACTTTATCTATGGTCAAATAACCTGATTGATAGAGTAACACCTCTAAATCCATATACTCTATGTCAAAACTTGATAGTATTTTCTTATCCACTGTGAGGTTAGTAAGATTCGGTAAAAAGTAGTTTTTTTCTTTTATTAATTTAATCAAAAAGGACGGAGTACCTGTCTCAAACCAATAATTATCAAATATATAATCATTGGCTATAAACTGCAATATATCAAAGGGATTATAAACATTATCCTTTAAAAAATTATAGCCATTATACCACCGTTTCACCTTTTCCATATCCACCTTTTCTAAGTAGGGCTTAAAAATTGTCTCTAAATCATGCTGGGTATAGCCGCAGATATTTCCAAATCTTGGATTTAGGGATATGTCAGTTAGCATATTTAAGCCACTAAAAATTGATGCCCTGGAAAACTTGCTAACCCCTGTTAAAAAGGCAAATCTGATATATGCATCGTTATCTTTGATAATAGAGTAAAGCCCACTTAAAAATTCTCTATTTATC
>NZ_JBSRHE010000021.1:0-24296 GCF_055126295.1 Desulfonauticus sp.
AAGACAATTAGAAGGATATGGCCTTTTGCCATCTGTTGCACTCTAGAAGTGGCTCAAAATTATTGTCCGATTAGGGCTCATTTTAATTGGCCATTAACAGTACTCCAGGGCCTTTTCTACCTGCTTTAAAGGAACCAAGGTGTCTAAACAGGGTCCTTTAGGCCGTTTATTTAAAATACCATACACAGGCAAAGGATATGTATCCTGAATACCACTGGATAAATCTCTTTCACAAGCAACAGCTATTATCATCTTGGGTCTGGTGGTAACTACAATTCTTCTGGCTATAGTCCCTCCAGTAGCAATTGCTATATTGATGCCATATTTTTTATGCAATTTAATAAGACCAGCTAAAGGGCATTTACCGCATTCTTCACAATTATAAATATTATAAGTTAACCTTTTATCACATAAGCTATTTTGCAAACAGTGAGGAAGTAAAAGCAATACCTCTTGAGGTTTATATTTTTTACTGGAACTTAACACCAGTTCATTATTTACTTTAATAAAAGAAGCCCTTACCTTTTGTTTGGAAATGTTAAAAATTCTTCCCACTCCCACCATGAGAGGTAAAAAGAATTTAATGGTTAAACCTCTAATTTTATGGGCAAGGAGAACATTTTTCTTTAATATTATGCTCAGGACCAAGCCCAAAGAGGACCAAATTATTCCTATAAATATCAGTCCCAGCAGACCAGCTAGGACATAAGGAGCTAAAGGATGGATTTGCCGCAATCCCACATAGGGAACCACCCACAATCCCACTAAAAGCAGGCACAACAAAAAAGAAGTCAGAAGAATAAGCCCGATAAAGAGCCGTTTTTTGACCGGAATGGTATCTTGAATCTCTTTATTTAAACTCTGATAGTCATCTTTGCTCATTTTCCAGACACTTGCTTAAAAAACCACAGTAAAAGGCCGTGGCCTCCATTAATTTACCATTGGCAGGCTTTAGCTTTTCCACCAGATAAAAGTTATCCTTACAGGCAAAGGCAATTTTGTTTTCTTTAAACTGTATGCTCCCTGGCACCAGGCTATCCTCCACCTTTTCCCCAATTTGTCCAGGAAAAAGGTCTACTTTAATCTGGCGGCCATCAGCTTTGGTAAAGTAAAAATAAGCTCCAGGCCAGGGGAAAAGGCCCCTTATTTGATTGTGTACCTCCCAAGCAGGACGATTAAAGTCCACCAATCCCTCTTCTTTACTCAGCTTAGGGGCATAGGTAGCCAGGTGTTCTGGCTGGGGAAGAGGAGTAATCTTACCTGCACTCATCTTTTCCAGGGCTTCCACGATAAGTTCTGCCCCCAGCTTAGCCAGATCATCGTGCAGGGTCTTGGCTGTGTCATTAATATCAATGGCCATGGCCCGCTGTAATACAATGGGGCCACTATCCAAGCCCTCTTCCATGAGCATAATGGTTATGCCTGTTACCTTTTCTCCCTGTAAAATAGCGCGTTGAATGGGTGCTGCTCCTCGATATCTGGGCAAAAGGGAAGCATGCACATTTAAAGGCGCAATTTTAGGGATATCTAACACAACCCTGGGTAGAATAAGCCCATAAGCAGCTACCACCAGAAAGTCTGGCTGCAACTTAGCAAGCTTTTCCACTTCTTCTACGGACTTAAAATTTTGAGGTTGGAATAAAGGCAAGCCCTTTTGTAAAGCCAGTTCCTTTACAGGAGAGCATTTTACCTTTCTTCCTCTGCCTGCAGGTTTATCTGGCTGAGTGTAAACTCCCACTATTTGCCCACCATTCCACAAAGAAACTGCTTCTAAAATGGTGGCTGCAAACTCAGGAGTGCCCATAAACACTATTTTTTTCTTTGCTTCAGCCATTTCTGCAGCCTTTTATCGTATAAATTGCGTTTTAAGCGACTAATGCGGTCAATAAACAAAATCCCATCCAGATGGTCTATTTCATGTTGGAGACAAATGGCCAGGAGTTCCTCAGCCTCCAGTTCTATATCCTCTCCTTCCAGATTTTTGGCCTTTACCTTTACTCTGGCTGCCCTTTTTACCCTGGCCCTATAGCCAATGACACTCAGGCACCCCTCTTCACCTTCCACTTCCCCTTCTTTTTCCACAATCTCTGGATTGACCAAAATCATCAAATCTTCTCGTTTCTCTGGTCCAGAGATATCCACTGTAATCAGACGCAAATTTTTTCCCACCTGGGGAGCAGCCAGGCCAATGCCCTTGTTTTCATACATGGTTTCCACCATATCCTGAGCCAGTTTTTTGAGGTCCTCGTCTATTGCCTGCACTGGCTCGGATTTACGGGCCAAAATCTCATTGGGATAAGTAATTATTTTCAAACTCAAGATTTACTCCTCTTTTCTCTCTCTAAGCCTTAAATGTAGCTCTCTTAATTGCCTGGAGCTCACCTCACTGGGCGCATCAGTAAGCAAACAGGTAGCCTTTTGAGTCTTGGGAAAGGCTATTACATCTCGAATGGATTTAGCTCCAGTCATAAGCATAATAATACGGTCAAAACCAAAGGCAATACCACCGTGCGGCGGAGTGCCGTATTTTAAGGCTTCCAGGAGAAAACCAAACTTTTCCTGAGCCTCTTCTGGCTCGATACCCAGTACCTGAAACATCTTTTGTTGCATCTCACTGGTGTGGATACGAATAGAGCCTCCTCCAATTTCATGTCCATTTAACACCAGGTCATAAGCCCTGGCCAAAGCCTTTTCTGGATTTGTCTCCAGTAAAGCCAGGTCTTCCACCTTGGGAGAGGTAAAGGGATGGTGCCTTGCCACCCAGCGTTTTTCTTCTTCATCCCACTCCAAAAGGGGAAAATCCACCACCCAGGTAAAGGCATAGGTGTTTTCAGGAATAAGTTTAAACATTTCGCCCAATTTTAAACGTAAATAACCTAAAGCTGTATTCACAACCTCTTTGGGACCAGCCTGGAAGAAGACAATATCTCCTGGCTTTAGTCCCAAAGCCTGGGTCAAGCCCTGCTTTTCCTCTGCACTTAAAAACTTGGCAATGGGAGACTGCCATTCCTTTTCTTTGATTTTTATCCAGGCCAGGCCCTTGGCTCCGTATATTTTTACGAACTCAGTTAAATCGTCTATCTCCTTTCTGGATAAGGTAGATCCTCCAGGTAAGTTCAAGGCCTTGACCAGTTCTGCACTGCTAAAGAGCTTAAACTCTGAATTTTTCACAATAGAGGTGACATCCTTTAACAGCAAGTCAAAACGCACATCCGGTTTATCCAGGCCATAATCCGCAATAGCCTGAGCAAAAGTCATTCTGGGAAAAGGAGTTTTCACTTCCAGGCCCAACACATCTTTAAACAGAGCAGCAATTAAGCCTTCAGCCATAGTCATTACATCTTCTTCTTCCACAAAGGACATCTCTATATCAATCTGGGTAAACTCAGGTTGTCTATCTGCTCTTAAATCTTCATCCCGAAAACACTTTACAATCTGATAGTAACGATCAAACCCAGCAACCATAAAAAGCTGTTTAAAAAGCTGCGGAGATTGAGGCAAAGCATAAAAATTACCTGGATTTAATCTACTGGGAACCAAAAAATCCCTGGCTCCCTCGGGAGTACTTTTGGTTAAAACAGGTGTTTCCAGCTCTAAAAAGCCCAAGCCAGAGAGGTAATTGCGCACACTCTGGGCTGCTTTACTGCGCAAGACAAGATTCTGGGTCATAAAGGGACGCCGTAAATCTAAATACCTGTACTTCAGACGCAAATTCTCAGATACTTCAGCCCTATCCTCAATTAAAAAAGGTGGAGTTTTAGCTGCATTTAAAATCTTAAACTCCTTTACAACAACTTCTATCTCTCCTGTCTTAAGCTTGGGATTAATCATATCTTTAGGTCTGGGACGCACCAAGCCTTTAATGGCAATGACATCTTCACTTCTAAGCACATGAGCTCTTTCCAGGGCTTCCTGGTTCACCTCAGGGGCAAAAACCACTTGAGTTAAGCCTTCTCTATCCCTTAAATCTATAAAAATAAGTCCGCCATGGTCGCGTCTAAATTGCACCCACCCCATCAAACATACTTCCTGACCATCCTCTTGCAAGGACAACTGCCCACAACTATGAGTTCTTTTCCAGCCTCCCAGGCTATCCAAAGCAACTTGTTTTTTGCGCTCCATTTCTTCTTCTCCCCTTTAAAAAAGTATTCCTAAAGCTTGCTCTATGTCTTCCCAGGCCACGCTCTGTTGAAGGCCTGTTTGTAGGTTTTTTACCTGTACTACTTTTTGGGCCAATTCTTCTTCTCCCAAAATCAAACAGGTTTTGGCTTTTTTCTTGTTGGCCTGCCTTAAATTGGCCTTCACACTCTTAACTTCAAATCCCACTTCTCCTCTATATCCCTTTTGGCGCAACCTCTGAGCCAACTCTATTCCGGCATTAAGGGCCTGCTCCGCAATAATAGCTACAAAAAAGTCCAAAGAGTTTTGTTTTTGGCCTTCCAGGAGTAAAGCAATCCTCTCCATACCACAGGCAAAACCAAGGCCTGGCACATCTGGTCCACCCAGGTTGCGCACCAACCCATCGTAGCGACCACCTCCAGCAATGGCACTTTGTGCACCAATATTGGCATCAAAGGAAACCACCTCAAAGGTGGTACGCTGATAATAGTCCAACCCTCTAACCAAAAAGGGATTGTGCTCCCAGGGAATTTGAGATTGGTTGAGAATAGTTATTACTTGCTCAAAGTGTTTTTTACATTCCTCACAAAGGCAATCCGTGATTTTGGGGGCCTCTCTAACCACTTCCCGACACTTTTCCACCTTGCAATCCAGAACTCGCAAGGGGTTGGTAGTGCGCCTGCGCTGACAATCTGCACACAGGTTTTCCTCTGGCACTTGAGTTAAAAAAGCCACTAACTTTTCCTGGAATTGAGGTCTGCATTCCTTGCAACCCAAAGAATTTACATAAAAGGTCAGGGAATTAAGCCCCAGTTCCTGTAAATAATTAAAAAGCATTAAAATCAACTCTCCATCAGCCTGGGGATGTTCTGGTCCAAACATCTCCACATCAATCTGATGGAATTGGCGCATCCTTCCCTTTTGCGGCCGCTCATAGCGAAACATAGGGCCAAAGGTAAAAAACTTATACACGCCTTCTCTAGAAGCCATTCCACTTTCAATAAAGGCCCTGACCACACCAGCCGTAGCTTCAGGCCGTAAGGTCAAACTTCTGCCCTTGCGATCAGCAAAGGTATACATCTCCTTTTGCACAATATCAGTTTCTCCACCAATGGAGCGAGCAAAAAGCTCTGTCTTTTCCAGAACAGGAATCCTGATTTCCTCATAACCATAAAGAGGAAAAACCTTTCTTGCACTCTCCTCCATAAATACATAAAGATTACTCTC
Source organism: Desulfonauticus sp. (assembly GCF_055126295.1). Lineage (NCBI taxonomy): Bacteria > Pseudomonadati > Thermodesulfobacteriota > Desulfovibrionia > Desulfovibrionales > Desulfonauticaceae > Desulfonauticus > Desulfonauticus sp. Next base: position 5,347 of record NZ_JBSRHE010000021.1, read on the forward strand.
TGGAGGAAATAAATCTGCAAAACCTTTGATCTTATTTATTCTTGCCATTTTCTTTATACTACCCTAATTTAGAAATATTTTTCCAAGCCAGAATTTAGTTCTGTTAGTGCAAAGAGGCCTAGCTTGTCAAAAGTTTAAGGAGGATTTTTTCATGGAGGGCAATTTAAAAGGCATAGCTTTTGTAGGTTATAAAAAATCAGGCAAAACTACTTTAATTTCTCAAGTAATAGAACTGTTTCAAAAAAAAGGCAAAAAAGTAGGAGTGGCCAAGTTTTCCCATCACACCTTTAATCTGGCCAACACAGATACAGGAAAGTTTTTAAAGCAAAAATGTATCAGTATAGGGCTAAATGAAAAAGAAAGTTTTATCAGTTGGCCAGAAAAAAAATACCTGCCTGATTTACTTCCCTTACTCAGCAGCCATATCCTTTTAGTAGAAGGGGGTAAACACCTGACCTGGCTACCCAGAATTATCCTGCCCCAAAAAGAAGAAGACTTACAAAAGTTGGATAATGGCTTAAGCCTTGCCTACTATAGTCCCAAACCCTTTAATTCCCCTTTAAAACATATTGCCAAACCAGAAGAAATTGTTACTTTAATAGAAGAAAAGGGATTTGTTTTGCCTGGCCTTGATTGTGAAGCCTGTGGATTAAAAGGGTGCCTGGAAGCAGGTAAGTTAATTGTCCAGGGTAAAGCCAATATAAGTGTGTGTAAGGCTCTAAAGCAAGACCGCCTGGAAATAAAAGTAAATGGGCACCCCTTAAGCACCAATCCCTTTGTCTGCAAGTTGATTGAAAAGACGCTGCTGGCCATGCTCTCTGAACTAAAAGGCTTTGTGCCTGGAGAAGTTAGTTTAAAACTAAAAACCAAGTAAGGAGCAAACTTGGCTTCCTGGTTCAAAAAAATAAGCAGATGGATGCTGCTTTACATCCTGGTAGGCATTGCTGCCGGATGTATGTCCATCCTTTTCCAGTTCCTATCCACCCGGGGAGTAGAATTTTTCTTTCACTTTTTAGCCGGTTATTTTCCACCCCTACCTGGAGGAGAAGGCCAAAGCCTTACCACTTCCTCTGCGCCCCTGCGTCCCTACTTATTTCTTATCTTGCCCACCTTAGGCGGCCTGTTATGTGGATTCCTGCTCTATTTCTTTTGTCCAGAAGCTGAAGGACACGGTACAGATGCGGTTATTGAAAGCTATCACTTTCAAAATGGTTATATGCGCAAAAGAGTACCTCCTTTAAAAATGCTGGCTTCTCTCTTAACCCTGACTACTGGCGGTTCAGGCGGAAGAGAAGGCCCCATTGCCCAGATTGGAGCGGGCTTTGGCGCCTTTTTGGCTGAAAAGTTGGGTCTGAGCCCAGATGAAAGAAGAGTACTTATCCTGGCTGGCCTGGGAGCAGGCATTGGCAGTATCTTTAAAGCGCCTCTAGCAGGAGCCCTTTTTGCAGCTGAAGTGCTCTACAAGGAATCTGACCTGGAAGCAGAGGCCATCTTACCTGCCAGCATAGCTTCTTTAGTGGCCTTTTCCATTTTTGCCAGCGTATATGGTTTTCAGGGCCTTTTTACTGCTCCTTCTATCCAAATCACCAGGGCAACCCAGTTGCTACCTTTTTTGTTCCTGGCTGTTGTTCTGGCAGGAGTGGGCATTTTCTATGTTTCCACCTTTCACGCTGTACATAACTACTTTAAAAAACTAAATATCCCCAACTACTTTAAACCCGCTCTGGGAGGGCTTTTAACTGGTATTATAGGTTTTTTCTGGCCTCACACTCTAGGTTTTGGCTATGGCTACTTACAGCAAGCTATCAACAACGAATTAACCCTGCTTACCCTTCTAACCCTTGGGCTGGGGAAAATTTTTACCACCTCTTTTACCATCAGCTCTGGGGGAAGTGGCGGAGTCTTTGGTCCTTCCATTGTCATTGGCGGAGCCATAGGCGGGCTGGTGGGCAATTTTTTACACTTTGCCTTTCCCACTTTAAACCTTAGCCCCTCTGCCTTTGTTATTGTGAGTATGGCGGGCTTTTTTGCTGGAGTATCCAACACTCCCATTGCCACCATTATTTTTATCAGCGAACTCACTGGCTCTTATGAGCTACTTATTCCCAGTCTTTTAGTCTGCTCTCTTACTTATATCTTAATGCACAAATGGACCATCTACTCCAGGCAAGTAGCCAATAAATTTAGCTCTCCAGCTCATAAGGGAGAATTATTCCTGGATATAATGCAAGAATACAAGGTAAAGGAACTCATAAATGAATTTAAAAAACCAATCATAGTTTCACCCAGAATGACCTTGCAAAAGTTTAAAACCCTTATCTGTAAAACTAAAAGAAACTATTTCTGCCTGGTAGAAAACAACACCTTAAAAGGAATAATAGACTTAAGAGATATTAGGCCCTTTCTCTATGACCAAAATATAAATGATTTAATTGTAATGGACGATTTAGCGCTTAAAAATTTTATCTATACTCACCTTGAAGAAGATTTAGCCTCAGTATTTAAAAAATTTGGACAAAAAAACATAGAAGAAATACCTGTTGTAAAAGATGAACCTGGCTTATATCTTGTAGGAATGCTTTCCAGAAAAAGCTTAATCCTCTTCTACAATCAAAAGATAAATGCCCTGAAAAACAACTCCTCCTATTCTTCTTCAGCCACAGCACGCAAATAATCTCCATATTCATTTTTGGCGTACTTTTCTGCCCAAAAAAGTAATTTTTCTTTATCAATAAAACCCTTGCGATAGGCAATTTCTTCTAAACAACCTATTTTAAAACCCTGTCTTTCCTGAATAGCCTGAATAAAGCTGCTGGCCTGGTGCAGGGAAGCATGCGTGCCTGCATCCAGCCAGGCATAACCTCTGCCCAAAAGTTTGACCACCAATTGGCCTTTGGACAAATAGGCATTATTTACATCAGTGATTTCCAGCTCTCCCCGCCAGGAAGGCTTAATCTGTTTGGCTATTTCTACGACCTGGTTGTCGTAAAAATAAATTCCTGGGACTGCGTATTTGGATTTGGGTTGTTTGGGCTTTTCCTCTATTCCCAGCACCCTCCCCTTTTTATCAAAGTTCACCACTCCATAGCGACTGGGATTTTTAACTGGATAACCAAAAATAATCCCCCCTTTAGAAAGGTTTACGCATTCAGCCAGGACCTTGGACAGTCCTTCTCCATAGAGAATATTATCCCCCAGGACCAGACAAACACTATCTTCACCAATAAATTCTTCGCCCAGAATAAAGGCCTGAGCCAGCCCTTCTGGCCTAGGTTGTACCACATAGCTAAATTTAACGCCCAACATCTGCCCATCGCCCAGAAGCTGTTCAAACCTGGGCAAATCTTGAGGAGTGGAAATAATTAAAATTTCCCGAATGCCAGCCAGAAAAAGAATGGATAGCGGGTAATAAATCATGGGCTTGTCATATACTGGCAACAACTGCTTGCTCACACTCAAAGTCAAAGGATAAAGCCTGGTCCCTGAGCCACCAGCCAAAACTATTCCTTTCATAATTAACACTCCCTTTTTTCTTAGTAAGTTAAGCTGGATTTAATTAGAACTGCCTTTCCAGCTAACAATCTTCTACCTAAATGTAACTTTGCACAATATATACCAAAGACAACTACCCCTGGCCTTCTGCCCGGCCTTATTTTTATTTTTTATTTTTCTCTGCTTGCCTGAGGAAGTCGTCCTTCCAGGACCTTTTATCCTCTATGGGCTCTACATGAATGGTAGTTTCACTTTCAGGAAACGCCTTGCGAATCTCTTCTTCCAGTTCACAACAGATATCATGGGCCTGTTGCACACTGGTTTTTCCATCCAGAAGTAAGTGAAAGTCAATAAACCTTTTTTTCCCTGATTTGCGGGTTCTCAAGTTGTGTAAGGTAAGTTCAACAGAATGATTTTTCACTATCTTTTCAATTTGCTCCTGTTCTTCTTGAGGTAAGGCCCTATCTAAAAGTCCCCAAAAGGATTTTTGAGTAAGTTCATAACCAGTACGCAAAATTTGCAGGGCTACCAGAAGGGCTAGCAAAGGGTCCACGACCTTTAACTGAGGCCAAAAATAAACAATGCCCACTCCCAAAGACACTCCCAGGGTGGTAATCACGTCTGTAAGTAAGTGCTTGGCATCTGCTTCTAAGACAATAGAGTTATAGCGCCTGGCCCCTCTTAACAGAATCCAGGCCACTATTGCATTTACCACAGCACTAAGCAGGACCAAAAACACTCCCCAATCCAGAGAGTTGAGTTCCTGGGGATGCAAAAACCTCTTAAAGGCGGCATAAAAAATACCCCCAGAGGCCACTAAAATAAGTCCGCCTTCCAAGCCACTGGCAAAGTATTCTACCTTATTATAGCCATAGGTGTGTTTCTTATCTGCTGGCCTTTCAGCCAAACTCAAGGCCATATAGGCCACACAACTGGCAATGAGGTTAATAAAAGACTCCAAAGCATCTGAGAATATGCCTACAGAATTACTTACATAAGCAGCACCTAGTTTTAAACCAATAGTTATAAGGGAAGCTAAAATGGAAATTAAAATAATTTTTTTAGGCAAAACTAAACCCCTAAAAAAGCTTTACACTTTCTTGGAACTAATGCTATTTTTTTTGCATGTCAAAGAAGTGGATAAACAAAAAAATTCCAGAATTTGTACGGGATATCTTAAGGGACTTTTGTCTCATTAGTTGTGAACTGGAAAAAGAGTTTAACTTTTTTGAACAAGAAAAGCGGGTCCATTTTTCTTTTTTTCAAGAACTGGTGGGAGAGGAAATGAGCAAAGGGCCTTTATGGAGACTCAAAGACATGGTTCACATCCTCTCCAAAAATGAAAAAAAAGCGCCTCTTTTAGCGCAACTTATTGACTGGAGTTTAGGCTATATTTTCCACGAATCCATGAAGCTAAAAGAAGATGCCTATCAACAAAACCGTTACCGCCCCTGGTTTGAAGAAATTCAGGCCCAAAAAGAACTTCCCCCTCAAATTAAGCTCACAGTAAAAGAACTTTATCAAGTGTTGAAACAGACTTCAGAATCCATAGAAAGAGAGATAAAAAGAATTAAATTCCTCCAATTTCACTTACGCAACCTTTTTCTGCTTTATTTGCCTCATCATCGGGACAATGAACTCCTGGCCCGTTTCTTCTTTGCCCAGAGTGAACTGGTGAAAAGAGTCTTTAAACCCTCTCACCATAAACTCCTGGAAGCAATTTATCAGCCAGATATTGCTCAAATGTATTTTCTGGCTGCCAAAAGTTTACGCAAGGGTGGATGGTTGGAAGAAGCCCAAAAGGCTGTGGAAGAAGGATTAAAAATTTCTCCTCAGCACAAAGTTGGGTTGCAAGAAGCAAAAAATGTTGCTATAGAGCTTCGAAGATTAAAGTCGTAACCAGTTTTTTAGCATAAAAAAGGAGGCAAGAAATGAAAAAATTATTGATTTTGGCTGCCTTGGGCCTAAGCCTTTTGGCCTTTGGATGTGCCAAAAAAGAGGTGAAGAGTGAACCAGTTGCTCCTAAACAAGAGCAAACCCAGACCACTCAATCTGAGGTAGTAGAAGAAAAGGTAACAGAAGAAGTAGTTGCTCCTTCTCCCATGGAGCTCTATGAACAAAACTATGCCAAATTACCTACCTCTCACAAGGTGGTAAAAGGTGAATGTCTGTGGTGGATTGCTGAGTACAAAGATATTTATAACGATCCTTTTATGTGGCCTTTGATTTACAAAGCCAATAGAGACCAAATCAAAAATCCTGACTTAATTTACCCCAATCAGGTTTTTGCTATCCCCAGAGACTTTTCTTTAGATGAACTAAAAGAAAGCAGAAAAATGGCTGGGGCTCCCAGACCCTATTTGCCACCTCAAACAGCCAATATCCCAGCAAAGCTAAGACAGGAGCTGGGGTGGAGCTTCTAAAGTTAGACTAAAAGGAACAGAGCTAAAACCCCAGCCATTTTGGTTGGGGTTTTTTATTTTAGAATAAAAGGGAGGGAAGATGAAAAGCAAACTTATACACAGTAATCCTGTGAAACGCGATTACCAGTTGCACAACGAAAAGGAACCCAATCTTTTTAGAGAAATATTTCCTTATCGCAAAGTCAGTAGGACCTATTTTGATGACTCTTTTGTAATCCCCAGGCCACCAGAGGATTTCTTTATCACAGATACTACCTTTAGGGATGGACAACAGGCAAGACCTCCCTATACTCCTGCCCAGATTCTTAAAATCTACGACCTCTTACACAAACTGGGTGGTTATTCAGGGCTAATTCGACAATGTGAATTTTTCCTTTATTCTGAAAAGGACCGAAAGGCTGTAGAGCTTTGCCGGGAACGAGGATATCGCTATCCAGAAATAACTGCCTGGATTAGGGCCAAGGAAGAAGACCTGAAACTGGTAAAACAGATGAAAATCAGAGAAACAGGAATGCTCACTTCTGTTTCTGATTATCACATTTATTTAAAGTTAAAAAAAGACCGCAAGCAAGCCCTGGAAGACTACCTGAAAATAGTGGAAAAGGCCCTGGAGCTAAACATCATCCCCCGCTGCCACTTTGAGGACATCACCAGGGCAGACATCTATGGCTTTTGCATTCCCTTTGCCCAGAAACTTATGCGCCTGGCAGAAGAAAGTGGCCTGCCGGTAAAAATCAGGCTCTGTGATACTCTGGGTATGGGAGTACCCTATCCGGGAGCAGCTTTACCTAGAGCTGTACCCAAATTAATCAGAACCTTTACTGATGAAGCAGGCGTTCCCAGCCAGTGGCTGGAGTGGCATGGCCACAATGACTTTCACAAAGGCTTTATCAATGGAGTTACAGCCTGGCTTTATGGTTGTGCTGCTGTAAATGGTTCCCTTTTCGGATTTGGGGAAAGGACAGGCAATACTCCGATAGAAGCCCTAGCCATTGAATATATTTCACTCACTGGTAATGACGATGCAGCCTTGCTACCCACAATCACAGAAATAGCCAGATACTTCCAAAAGGAACTGGGAATGAACATTCCTCCCAATTATCCCTTTGCTGGTCGGGATTTTAATGCCACCAGTGCTGGCATCCACATTGATGGTTTGATGAAAAACGAAGAAATCTACAATATTTTTGACACCAACCTGCTTTTAGATAGACCCATTCCCATTATCATCACAGACAAGGCTGGAAAGGCCGGGGTCGCCTACTGGATAAACCACAACCTGGACCTACCTCCAGACAAACAGGTGGACAAAAGGCACCCTGCAGTGCAAAAAATATACAACAAGATTATGCAAGCCTATGAAAAGGGAAGGACTACCAATTTTTCCCATGAAGAAATGGAAAAATTGGTTAAACGTTTTATGCCCGAACTCTTTCCCTCCCAATTTGACCATCTTAAAATTCTGGCTCACAATATCTCTGCCAAAATCATTACTAACCTGTCCCAAGAAAAGGATATCTCTTCTCTAGATGTACAACTGGTAGAACCTCTTTTAAGCCACTTTTTAGATGAATATCCTTTTATTCAGTACATTTATCTTACAGACAACAAAGGTAAACTCCTTACCTTTAAGGTTAGTGACCCCAAGTACCTGAAAAACTACGAACAAATGCCTATAGGTACTGACCTATCCAATAGAGAGTGGTTTATTGTGCCTATGCAAAGTGGCAAGTTACACATTACTGATTTTTATCGTTCCATGTTTACAGGGAAACTTTGCTTAACCGTATCCATACCCATCTTTGACGAAAAAGATGAAATTAAGGCAATTTTAGGAGCCGACATTAGATTTGAAGAACTTTTAAAAATGCAAGAAGAATTGGATGAAGACTAACTGGGTTAAACTGCTCCAAAAGACCTGGTTTAAACTGGGAATTATTTTTATCTTGCTTTTTGGGGCCAGTTCCAGCCTATTTTACTGGCTGGAACCTGGCCTTCGAGCAAAAAAAGACTTTTTTCTCGCCCTTTGGTGGAGTGTAGTTACTGTCACTACTGTTGGTTATGGCGATATTGTCCCCAGTACTCTGGCTGGTAAAATACTGGGAATTGTAGTAATGCTTACTGGCATTGGTTTTGTTTCTATCTTGACAGGAAATCTGGCTTCCTTTTTAATAGAAAAAAGAATACAAAAACGTAAGGGATTAGCCAAAGTGAAATTAGTTAACCATCTAGCTATTTTAAACTGGAACGAACAGGGAATAAATATCATCAAAAAAAGCTCCTTACCTACTTTAATTGTAGCACCTCTGGAAGAAGAACACTTTGAACAAATAAAAACAGAAACCGAAAAAGAAATCTACTATCTAAATGGCCTGGCTAAAAGAGAAAATTTTTTAAAACAAGCCAACCTTCAGGAAGCAAAAACCATTATTATCTTACTGCCAGAAGAAGAAAAAGACCCTGACCAGGAGGTGCTTTACACCTTACTTACAGCCAGAGAATTGGCACCTCAAGTACCCATTTTTGTAGAAATAAAAGAGAGCAAAAACAAGCCACACTTACTCAAAGCTGGAGCTGATCAGGTAATAGTGCGCTCTGAAGCTACCAGTTTACTTTTGGGACAGGCCAGTTTCTCGCCTTTTATCTTTTCCTTTTTTCAAAAACTGCTTTCTGCTTCTCCCAATCTGCTTCAATTAAGGCCCTTGACCTCTGAAGAAAAGGAATTCACCTGGGAAGAACTTTGTACTCACAATCCGCAGGTCATACCTGTTGCTCTATGCAAAGAAAAAGCTTCTATTTCTCTGAAAGATATTTTAGATGAAAACTCCTCTCTGGATAAATTTATTCAAGAATTATTTAATGCTTCGGGCCTGGAAGACAGATTTGACTCCCTGGAGCCAGAAGTGTGTTTATTGCCACCCAGGGATACTGTTTTAAAAAATTTTGATGCCTTAATTTACTTAAAAAATGCTTAACCTAAAAAACATTCCCCTTTTTGCTGACTTGCAAGAAAAACAACTGGAAAAGTTGCAAAATATAGTAGAAGTTGTGGAAGTAGAAGAATCTACTTTCATCCTCAAAGAAGGAAGTGTAGGACAGGATTTTTTTATTTTAGTGCAAGGAAAGGTCAAAATAGTAAAACAAATGCTGGCAGAAGAAGTGGCTTCTAAATTAACCTTTCTTACAGAAAACAAAAAAACTCTGGCTATTTTGGAAGGGAAAGACTATCCCCTGCTAGGAGAAATGGCCTTAATAGACGCAGACAGACGCTCTGCCAATGTAATTGCCTTAACCCAATGTACATTACTAAAAATTACTCAACAAGATTTTTTAAAGCTTGCTCAAGAAGACCCTCTTCTGGCTTTCAAAATTTTACTTAAAATAAGTCAAAGTATCAGCCAAAAGTTGCGTCTGGCCAATAAAAATATTACCAAGTTGACAACAGCGTTAGCGTTATTACTCCAACAAAAAACTACTAAATAAGGGAGGTCTTATGAACAAAAAAAATCTACTCTTGGGAATTTTGCTTGCTTTTTTTATTCTTAGTGGCTGTGCCAGCAAGCAAAAAGAGCCAGAAGTTGCTCCCAGCGCACCTCAACCTGTAACCACCAACACCCAGGATTCTTTACATTCCTATTATGACTTTGATGACATTCCAGTACCCACTGATATGAAACTCGTTCCTAAAAAGTCCATTCTCTTTGAATCTGCGGCTATTAAAGCTGGAGTAGTTAGCTTTGAAGGTAGAGTGGATGCGGTTTCTCTTTTTGACTTTTATGTAAACACCATGCCTCAAGAAAACTGGACCCTTCGTTCCTATTTTAAGTATGGCCAATACATTTTAGTATTTGAAAAACCCAACAAAGATTGCATCATTCACATTCAAGACGGTTCCTTTACCACAGAAATGCAAGTCTGGGTAACTCCTCGCATTATCTCTGAAAGCACACCCAACACTTTAGGACCTAAAGCGGAGTAATTGGTGTTTGTATTTGAGCATTACTACGGACAAAAGGTACATCTTGGCGTTACAGGCAGTATTGCAGCCTATAAGAGTTTAAATTTACTACGCCTACTGCTAAAATCCAACCTGCAAGTAGGCGTAACCTTAACCCGGGCTGGAGAAAAGTTTATACCTGCCCTAAACTTCAAGGCCCTGGGAGCAGAGCCTGTATTTACTGAACAGGACCATTTCAGGCAGGATTTTCCCCATCTCTATCCCCAGCACAGTAATGCTTTTTTAATCTGTCCCTGCACAGCCAACACCTTAAATAAAATAGCCCAGGGCTTAGCGGACAACTTGCTAACCACCCAGGTGCTGGCCTTTTCCCAGAGGGTTCTATTGGCACCAGCCATGAATCCCCAAATGTGGTCCAATCCCTTAACCCAGGCAAACTTAACCAAGTTAAAGAAACATAATTTTATCCTTATTGAACCAGAAGAAGGGGAAGTAGCCTGTAAAGACAGGGGAAAGGGACGCCTGGCCAGGGAAGAAACTATTTATTACCATCTTCTTAAAAGTTTAACTCCCCAGGACCTTAAAGGAAAAAAAGTACTGGTCACAGCAGGACCTACGAGAGAATACTTTGATTTGGTTCGTTTCTGGTCCAATCCTTCTTCTGGAAAAACAGGCCTAGCCATTGCTTTAGCTGCCTGGCTAAGAGGAGCAGAAGTCTATCTGGTTCACGGCCCCATAAATATAGACCTGGATTTACTGCCAGAGTTTACTCTTCTACCTATCACCACAGCAAAACAAATGGCTGAAAAAGTCCTGGACCTCTGGCCCCAGATGGACATGGGTATTTTTAGTGCAGCTGTGTGCGATTTTCGCCCCCCTTATCTGGGAGAGACCAAGCTAAAAAAGGAACAACAAAAAAAACTTGTCCTGGAGTTTGAAACCAATCCAGACATCTTAGCTACTGTAGGTCAGAAAAAAACTTCCACTCAAAAACTGGCAGGCTTTGCTTTGGAAAGCCAGGATGTCTTGGAGAAAGCAAAATCCAAGCTGATAAACAAGAATTTAGACCTTATTCTGGCCAACAAAGTGGGAAAACACTCTCCCTTTGGGGAAGAAAAAAATGAAATCATTCTCCTGGATAAAAAGGGAAGAGAAGAGCATTGGCCCCTTCTACCCAAAACCGAAATAGCTTGGCGCTTATGGGATATTCTCCTTTCCACCTAGAAGACTCTTTAAAAACCAGGATATTAAATCGCCTTGGTTTAAAGTGGTTTTTAAAACCTAAAACAACTAACTCCCTTGCTGTTAAAAAAAATACTGCTCTCACTCCCCTCCAAATTTTATCTTCTTTTCCTCCAGAATTAAAACAAAAACTTTTAGCTAAAAGATATCTCAGTTATAGCCTCTGGATTTATAAAGACTACCTTCTAGACCTACAGACAAAAACCAATAATCCTCGCAAAATACTGGTGAAAAAAATATTTAACGCTGCTCACGACCAACTAAACTGGCCGTCTAAACAAATAACTTTTTGGCCCCTCTTTTATCCTCTTCAGGGAAAATATGTCTGTAATCTGGAACTCTTTGAATTTGGCCTAAAAAAAATCCAGCCTACCTATATTTTTTGCTTTGGCCAAGAGTGTTTTAAGTGTTTATTACCTCAAGAGGACTTTGCCTATAACCAGATTTTTGAATATAAAAAAAGTCTCCTTATAGCTTTACCAGACTTTAATGATTTGCTACCTGATAATAGAGAACTAAAAAAAATCGTCTGGGAGGCTCTCAAGCGTTATGTCCCGCGTCAAATTTAAAATCTTCCTTTTTACTCTATCCCTTCTTTTTTATCTAACTTTCACCTCCTTGAGCCTGGCCCAAAATATTTTTCTTTTGCCTCTAAAGGGGCCTGTTACCCCTGTCCTGGAACAGATTTTAGAACAAGGGCTTAAAAAGGCTTCTCAGGAAAAGGCAACCCTGGTTGTAATTACCTTAGATACTCCAGGCGGTCTTCTCTCTTCCACCCGCAACCTGGTCCAGCAAATACTCAATTACCCCTTACCTCTAGTAGTCTATGTCTACCCTCAAGGTGCCCATGCTGCTTCTGCTGGAGTGTTTTTGGTAGCCAGTGCAGATATGGCAGCAATGGCTCCCAACACCACCCTGGGCTCAGCTACTCCTATTTTTCTTCAATCAGAAAAACAAAACTCCATCTTACAAAAAAAGGTCGAAGAAGACGCCTTAAGCCTTTTAAAGTCTCTTTGTCTAAAGAATAAACGCAATTTTGCATTTTACAAAAGCTTTATCACTGAGGCTACAAGTATTGAAGCTGGAGAAGCAGTTTTAAATAAGGTGGTAGATTTTCTGGCCGTTTCTGTAGAAGACCTCTTGGAACAAATAAAACAAAGAAAACCACGCTTAAAAGGACAAGAAATAAACATTTCCAGCAACTACAACCTTATCCCCTACCGTCCTTCTCCTCTTTTAATTTTTTTAAGCTATATTCTTCACCCGCAAATAGCCTACCTTCTCTTTTTAGGAGGCCTTCTGGGCTTATTTTTTGAACTTTCCCACCCAGGGACAATTTTTCCTGGAGTAGTGGGTAGTTTGGCTTTGGTTTTAGGGCTTTATGCCCTTTCGCTTTTACCCATCAACTTAGCAGGCATTTTACTTATCCTTCTAGGAATTGTCTTTTTTATCCTGGAGCTTAAAATTACTAGCTATGGTTTACTGAGTGTAGCCGGGCTTATTGCTCTCTTTTTAGGTTCTTACTTTTTTTACGAGCCCACCAACTCCTTTTTTATCTGGAGTATAAAAAGTTTTCTGCCAGGCTTTTTAACCTTATCCTTTTTTCTGGTCTTACTGGTGTTTTTGCTCACCCGTTCTTTACTAAAAAAGCCACATAACCCCATTCCCTTACATAGCGAAGGAGAGGTTATCTCCTGGCAAAAGGGACAAGGGCAAATTAAAGTAAGAGGAGAAATCTGGCAGACCCAGAGTACTGAGCCCCTGCAAAAAGGACAAAAAGTAAAAGTTGTAGGCCATAAAGGATTAACCTTAAACATAACTCCCCTAAAGGAGGACGAAAAATGATCTCCTTAAGTTTTCCCCTGTTACTTATTATCTTTTTTCTTTTTGCGTCCCTTAGAGTGTTAAATGAATATGAACGCGGAGTAATTTTCCGCCTGGGTAGAGTGCTCGAACCTAAAGGGCCTGGCTTGATAATCGTTATTCCTGTTATCGATAAGCTGGTAAAAGTGGATTTGCGAATAGTGACTCTGGACGTACCCCACCAGGATGTGATTACAAAAGATAATGTTTCCATTAAAGTAAATGCCGTAGTTTATTATAGAGTAGTGGATCCTAAAAAGGTAATCTTAGAGGTGGAAAACTTTAACTTTGCCACTTCTCAGCTAGCCCAGACCACTTTGCGCAGTGTTTGTGGTTCAGTGGAGCTGGATGAACTTCTGGCTCATAGAGATAAAATCAATTCTATAATTCAAGGTATTTTAGACGAACATACTGATGCCTGGGGCATAAAAGTAACCAGTGTGGAGCTGAAATATATCGACCTACCTCAAGAAATGCAAAGAGCCATGGCCAAGCAGGCTGAAGCAGAAAGGGAAAGAAGGGCCAAGATTATAAATGCTGAAGGAGAATTCCAAGCTGCCCAAAAACTGGCTGAAGCAGCCAAGATAATAGGCTCTCAACCCCAGGCCTTACAATTGCGCTATTTACAAACCATGCGTGAAATGGCTGCAGAAGGTAGAACAACTACTGTCTTTCCCATACCTTTAGATTTTTTGACTTTATTAAAAGATAAAAATTGACTCTAAAATCTATTTTTAATAGTTTTAATCTATGTTAAAATTAAAAGGTAAACCTGTTTATAGAAAGTTAAAAACTTTTTTTATCTTCATGGAGAGGTTAATCCTCTCCTTAAAAAGAGAAGATTTTAGTGGAACTATATATTTAAATTTTCCTCAAAAAGAAGGATATTTTTTTATTCTGGAAGGAGACATTGTTGGCGGAGTTTTAGAAAATGAGGGGAAAAGACTAAGTGGCTCTAAAGCAGTGCAAACCCTTCTGGAACTGGCCCAAAAAGAAGAAGGATTGCTCTGGGTTGACGCTTTTCCCTATAAAATAATTAGCATCTTAAGCACTATCTTCTCTATCCCCTGTAATACCATCTACCAGCATCTATCTTCAGAATTTAGCCACCTGGGAATGCTTTTATCCAAACTCAAAAACAAAAATTTTAGTGGATATATTGAAGTAAACTACCAGGATAGTGCAAGGCAAGAATTGGTCATCTTAAACCAGGGCCAAATAAAACATATCTTTTCTTTGCTTCCTGACCCATCTACAAATCACATCAACATAGTAAACAATGACTTAAAAATCGTAAAGGAAAGTCAGGAAAAAAAGGCTTTCTTCAATGTCTATGAGCTTACTTAACAAAAAACTTTAACCCACCTACAGCCAAACAGGTCATGGCTATTATCTTAAAAACTACATGAATGGTATAACTGAGCAAAAAGTTATAACTGGTAGCCAAAAACAAAGCCAAATCAGAAACAAAAAGAAAACCAATAGTAGCAATAATCAAATTAATAACACTTTCTATAATACCGCCCTTATACTTTTTTCTGGCATATAAAAAAACTATTATCATTACCAGGTAAATCGTCAGGGCCAGAGCAATTAACATTACAATTTGAGTTATATCTGATACTTGAACCATATTACCTCCTAGCAGAATCTTTTTACTATTACATCCAAAACCCTTAACAACTTTTCCTTAGTCTCTGTTTGAAGATAAAATTTTTCTATATCTGTTTTGGTTTTAGCTATGTCTTCAACTATACCTTTAACCAGCCAATTACCCAGAAAGCGTTCTCCTTCTTCTAAAAAATAAAGATAAACTTCCTGAAAAATATCTACAAAAACATACCTGTCTTCTTCATCAGGAAAATATTGAATAAAGCTTTTTAAAAACCTAGGAAGTTCTATTTTATCCTTAACCAGAGAAGCTTGAATAATTTTTTGATATTCTACTGGCATTTTTTCAAACTATTTTCCAGTAAATCAGTTATCTTGGTACCAACTTGCTTAAATAAGCCCTGATAAATAATATCAAAAATAAAAATCAAAGACTCCAAAGACTTGGACAAGCCTGCAAACTCTTCATCCTGATACTCTACTACTTCCTTTGTCCTTCTAATCCAACCCTGTTCTAAAAAGTAGTACAAAATATTGATAACAGAAGTTTCATCTCCACCACTAAAGTTTATAATCTGTTCAATATTTCTTTTTCCATCAATAAGAGAAAAGATAAATCTTTCATTGGCGTTTAATTTGCCAAGTATATTTAACCTTTCTTCTTCAATATAAGGAGAAAATTTAAAAATAACCTTGTTATCTGGAATGAGCTCTTTAAATTTACTAAAGGTAAGCTTACGCCTGGCAGCAAGGACCAAAAGGTCTAAGGGGTCATGGCGTATTTCACTTTTCCCTATTTCCCAGTCAGTAAAAAAATAGCTCCCTTTTTGCCAGTTCAAGACCTCACTTACTATTTCTTGAACCTGTAAACTGAGAATGTCTTTTAAAGTCTCCCTGGAAATTATTCTTTTCTCTACCAAAAAAGTTCCAAGCCTTTTATTTTCTTCTTTGGCTTTGAGTACGATGTTTTCCAGTTGTTGAAGAGAAATATCCTTTTGTTTAAGTAAAAAATTACCCAATCTACTCTCTGTTTTAGAACTATTGGCAAAAACCACATATCCTTTTTTGAAAAAGAGCCTGCAGGAATGTTCTTTGTCCTTAATCACTGCCATTCCAGTAAGAAGGTTGGAAGAAATGGTATAAAAGAAATAAACCACAGGAAGAATATCTATTTTGCTGCCAAAAAATATGGTCTTTGAATTTTTTAAAGGAACTGGCTCATCATAGTGTTTTCTAGAAGCAGCTATCCACTCTTCCAGGGCTCGCTCGTAGTTTTGCTCCCAATAAAAATCCATTCCCCTTTCTAAGTGATTAAAAAAGTCATTCTCAGGAAATTTTTCTTTAGTTAAAACTTCTAATTGCTCTTTCATACCTTTCTTTTACCCTCTAAAAAAATAAAAGGCAAGATATTAGAAAATATATCTTCTTAAATTGTTTTTAGCACAAAGGTTAAATTCCTTGAGCGTTGTTACAGCAATAAATCCTCTCCTTCTCGGAGAGGTGAGAGTATAAACAAATTTACACTTAACCTAATAAAGAGAAAAAGACTAGAAAAAGAAAAAACTATTTTAACTTTATCCAGATACAACCTGCACATTGCCAAAGCTATTTTTTTGCTTTAAAAAATTCTTATGGGGGCGTAGCTCAGCTGGGAGAGCGCAGGCATCGCAAGTCTGAAGTCGGGGGTTCAAGTCCCCTCGCCTCCACCAGAAAAAAAACTTTTCTCTGAAGTCATTCTATGGACTGGTGGATGATGTTTAGAGTGGTGTTCTTCCCTTATCCCTAAGAGTTTAAAACTGATTTGATTGATATTTTGACCATACTTCCTGACATAGTATAGCTAATTCTTCAGGCCCCCCTAACAACATAAGATTCAGATTATACCACTATAAAATAAACTCGTTTAACTGTCGCCTAAAAATTTCCCAATTAGGCATATACCTAGTCATTATTTCTTTAAATCTTTTGTTGTGTTTGCTTTCTAGAAAGTGCACCAGTTCGTGAAGTATTACATATTCCAGATGTTTTTGTGGCTTTTTTATAAGTTCTAAATTTATCCAAATTCTTTTAGCTAAAGGATTGCAGCTACCCCATTTGGTTTTCATTTTTTTTATCTTGACTTCAGTTGCTTTCATACCTATTCTATTTTCCCACTTTGGAACCAATAGGTTCAATTCTTTTTTGAGCTCCCGCCTTAACCATTTTTCGTAATATTTCTCTCTTTGTTCGCGTGTGTAATCCTTCGGAACATAAAAATAAATGTATTTTTTATTTTTTATCTCGACTTTCGGTCTATTTGCTGATTCTAACCGCAAAATATACCTCTTCCCCTTAAAATAATGACTTTCACCAGACACATATTTTCTTAGTGTTTGGCGTTCTTGATTCTTGAATGATTCCCTATGTTTTTTTATCCATTGATATTTTTTAATTACTAATAAACGAACTGCTTCATCTGAGACATTTTGAGGTACAGATACTCTTACTTTTCCATCTGGAGGCAGAACATTTAAATGATAATTCTTAATGTTTTTTTTATAAACTATCACATCAATGTCTTTTACTCTTAAAACCTTATTAGTAATCATAGCTTTCTAATACTCTTCTTGTTTTTTTACAATCTTAAAAATCTTATCCACAAGAGATTCACTTTCTCTATCATCATAACCATATTTTTCTGATTTTTCTTTAACTCCCAAAGGAGATAGTTCATTCAACACTTTTGCTATTGTATACTTTATTTGCCTTTCTTTAATCTTATTACCTCTCCAGTCATCTTTCTTAACCATTCTGATAGCTTCATCAATTTTATTAGTAACTTCTTCTATACTAAATATTATACCTTTTAAGTTATCATATATTGCTCTCTTTGCCATACTAGATCTTATACTAGAAGGATATTGCTCAGCGTTATCTTCCATATTTATCAATTGTTTGGTAAGCTTCTCTATCTGTCTTAAATACTCTTCATAGTTTATTACCTCTTTTTTACGTTGTTCTATGAGTATCTTTAAAATCTTAGACATGTTATCATAATAGGCTGGGTTTACTTCTCTTTTATCTATGAGTAATTTTCTTATGTTATTTTCTATTGTTTCAGCGATCGCTTCTTTATTTCTACCTATTTCTTTTGGTAGATTTTCTATAGTATTTTTAATCCCATCTAAAGCAATAAGTTCCAGTAATGACCTATCTTCAAAGGAAGCCAAAACTCTGCTCTCTTCTGCCTGAATATAGGAATCTATAAGATATCTCATGGCAGGATCAAACAATTTAAAATCTACATAATCACCACTCATTAGTTTCAAACTATCTCTTATAGCGGTGTATTTTTTCACTTTTTCCTTTATTTCTTCCTGCTCTTTTTCGGAATAGCCAGCCTCATCTAGTTCATTGGCTATATTGGTATACGCTCTAACTAATGAGGATACACTTTTGTAAAATTCAACTCGTAACTGTTGTTTTTCTTCAGAGTTATCACCAATGAAATATTCACCATATTCATTTATGCTTTTTGGAAAAGGGACACCTTCTGTTAAGAGTTCAATTTTTTCGAGTGCTTCATCAAGTTTTTTCTTTGCCTCCATAATCCTATCTTTAAGCAAACCATCTACATCTACCTGGTCAAATTCTGCGAATGCTCCAGATGTGTAATCCTTAATAGCACTTTCCAGGCTATTGAATAGGTCTTGATAATCAATAATATAACCGTATTCTTTGGTAAGATCGTCGTCTTTGTCTTTATCATCCAAACGATTTACACGGCAAATAGCCTGAAACAGTCCATGGTCTCTCATTTTTTTGTCAATGTACAGGTAGGTGGCACTTGGTGCATCAAACCCTGTCAGTAGCCTATCCACCACGATAAGAAGCTTCATCTGTCCTGGTTCTTCTATAAACTTTTTCTTAACTTCTTTTTCAAACTTATCAATCCAGTAGTCTTTAACTGCTTCGTCTTCGGATATATTAAAGAAATCGGCAATCATTTTTCTGTATACTTCGTATTTTCTTATGTTCTCGGCTTCTCCTTCTTCGCCTGTTTCTTCTCCTTTAATGCTTGTTATACTTGGACGGTACGATGTTATTATTGCGACCTTATCAAACCCCTTTGAGCGGAAAAGCTCGTAATATTTGCAAGCTTCGTAAATACTGCCTGCTACAAGCATGGCATTGCCCCTGCCGGTAGCCAGCCTTGGCTTGGTTTCAAAGTCAAAGATTATATCTGCTACTATTTTTTCCATTCTGCTCTGTGAGCTGTATAGCTTCTTTAACGTGCCCCAGCGCTTTTTTAGCTGTGCCTTTGCAATGTCGGATAGACCTTTGGTTTTGACCTCAAACCATTTATCTATTTTATCCTCAGA
>NZ_JBSRHE010000022.1:0-26451 GCF_055126295.1 Desulfonauticus sp.
AATCATAATCTCTCCAGCTTTTTTATCTGCCACTTTGTTGATACATTTACGCAAATAATCATCAATCTCTGGTTCTTGAATGGATTTTAAAAGATTGGAATCCATGTATTTTGGCAGCACTACTTTTAACAGGTCATAACCAGTAATGATTCCCTTTAATTTTAAATCATCTTCCACCACATAGATTTGCCGTGGTGCCAATTTACCCATTTTACACAATAGAGTTTTAAAACCGCATTCTGGAGTCGCCAAGACTAAACGCCTCCTCATCAATCTGGATACTAACATAAATCCTCCCTGATAAGTTTTAGTATTCTAAATTATATTTTTTTAATTTTCTCCACAAAGACACCCTATCTATTCCTATCAGTTTAGCTGCTTTGGTTTTATTGAAATTGCATTGTTCCAAAACCCAATAAATATACTTTTTTCCACTTCTTCCAGCGATGGAATATCAGAGGAATCTTTGTTGTAAATAATTATGTCCATTCCCTTTAAATAACCGGGTAAATCATCAGGAGCTAAAATTTCATTTTGACTTAAAGCTACCATTCTTTCTATTACATTTTCCAGTTCTCTAATGTTGCCAGGCCAGGTGTAAGTTTTAAGGAACTTTATGGTTTCTGGGTCAAAGCCTTTTATGTTTTTTTGTTGTTCTTGAGTTTTTTTCACCAAAAAATAATTCGCCAGGATGGGTATATCCTCTTTGCGCTCTCTTAAGGGTGGAAGAGTTATGGAAATTACATTTAGCCTGAAAAAAAGATCTTGTCTGAAGTTGCCTTCTTCTATTTCTTCTTGAAGGTTTCTGTGGGTAGCAGCTATAAAGCGTACATCTATTTTAACAGGTTTAGTAGCTCCAACCCTTAAGAGTTCTTTTTCCTGGATAACCCGAAGTAATTTTACCTGTTGAGATAGAGGCATGTCCCCAATTTCATCCAAAAATAAAGTTCCTTTATTGGCTTCTTCAATTAACCCTTTTTTAAAACTATAGGCTCCAGTAAAAGCTCCCTTTTCATGTCCAAAAAGTTCATTGGCAATTAACTCTTCAGTAAAAGCTCCACAATTAAAGGCAATAAAAGGATAATTTTTTCTTGGGCTTAATTCGTGGATAGCTCTGGCTATAAGTTCTTTACCTGTACCACTTTCGCCAGTAATAAGAATATTGGTATTGGTTGGAGCAACTTGTTCTATAGTTTTTAGAACACTTTTAATTTGTGGGCTTTCTCCCTTTATTTTACTCAAGATATTTTCTTTAGAAAGTTCATTTTTTAATTTTATATTTTCTAAAATTAAATTCCTTTTAGTTATAGCTTCTTTGACTATACTTCTAATTTTATCTATGTTGTAAGGCTTTTCTACATAATTATAAGCACCAATTTTCATTGCTTTTACAGCAGTATCTACAGTAGCATAACCAGTTAAAAGAATTACTTCTGTGTTAGGATATAATTCTTTAACCTTTCTTAAAATTGATATTCCATCTATTTCTGGCATTTTTAAGTCTGTTATAACTATATCAGGTTCTGATTTCTCTAGAAACTGCAAAGCTTTTTTAGGATTATCTATAGCTATAACCTTATAGCTATCTTTATTTAAAATATGCTCTAAATTTTTTAAAGCAATTTTTTCGTCATCTATAATGAGTATAGTATTTGTCATAATCTTAAACAATTATAGCTTTAGGGATAGTAATGGTAAATTTAGTTCCTTTATTTAGTTCACTTTCTACTTCTATTTTACCCCCGTGTTGTTCTATAATCCCTTGTGAAACAGCTAGACCCAGGCCTGAACCTGCTCCTACATCTTTTGTAGTAAAAAAAGGATCAAATATTTTTGAAAGGTTTTCTTTGGGGATTCCTGGGCCAGTATCCTCTATATAAAAGCGTAAATCCTGATCATTGTTTACAGTTTCTGCTCCTATAATGATTTTTCCAGGGTTGTTATCTATGGCCTGAATGGCATTTAAAATGAGATTTAAAAGGACCTGTTGAATTCTCCTGGAGTCAAGTTTGACTATCAGGTTTTCCGGCACTTTTATTTCAATTTGTAAATGAGTTGGAATTTCTCCCTGGATCAACTTTAGAGTTTTTTGAATAAGAGTCTTAAAATTAACCTCCTTAGGATTAAAGGAAGATTCTCTGGAGAATTCTAAGAGACTTTTGACAATGTCTTTGGCTCTGTCTACCTGTCTTAGGGCCTCTTCTAAAAGCTCTTGGTGCAGCTTAATGTCTCCTCCCTCTAATTCTTCCAGGATAATTTGTAGAGAAGTAGAGATGTTGTTTAGCGGGTTATTTATTTCATGAGCTACTCCAGAGGTTAAAGTACCTAGAGCAGCCATTTTTTCCTTTTGTAAAAGTTGTCTGTTTCGCAGGCGCATTTCTTTAAGGAGGTTGTTTATGTTTTCTGCCAGATTTTCAAATTCGTCTCCAGTTTTTATCTTGGGAATAGATTCGTAATCTCCAGATACGATTTTTTGAATGGCTTTTTCTATATTTTTTAAGGGCTTATTTACATTCTTTACTAAAAATAGAAAGGTTATAATAGCCAATAAAACAAAAGAGGATATACTTATTAATAAGAATATTCTTGAGCTTTGTATTATTTTTTTTATTTCACTTCTTTTCTCGTTTATTGCTTTTTCTAGTTCTATAGTGGCAAGTCTTCCTTTTTCTTGTATACTTGTCATGTTTATATTTTCTAGAGAAAGAGAAGAATTATATTTTGTTATAAAATTTTTTATTTCTTTTTCATAATTTTCAATTAAAACTAATTCTTTTTTTAAGAAATCACTATTTTCTTCTTTAAGAAGTTCATTAATCTGAATTTTTCCTTTGTTTAAAAATTCAATTGCAATTTTTAAATTACTTATATCTTTAGTTATAAAAAAATTTTTCTCATATCTTCTTGACTCTAATATATTATTTAGAAGAGATTCTTTTTTTTCTAATATATGAATAGTTGTATTTAATCTATTATAGTTTAAAAATCCTAAAATTGATACTAGTATAACTATACTAAATAAAATAAAAAAAGTTATAACAATTTTTTGTCTCAAGCTTAGTTTATACTTCATAGCTTTTTCTAAAGGAATTCAGATCATACAAGACCTGAATTCCTTTTTACTATTTTTTGAGATATTATTGAATACCGTAGAAAAAGTAAAGCATACCTAGCTCTACCACCAAGAAAAGGATGGTCATAATTGTCCCTGCTTTGGCATAATCTACAGTTCTATATCCTCCAGGTCTCATAACCAGCGCATTTACTTGGTGTGTGGGTAAAACAAAGGTATTGGAAGCAGATAAGCCTACCACCAGGGCAGCCATTCTGGGATCACCTCCTGCCATGACTGCCATGTTCATACACAACGGCACCAGGAGTACCGTAGCACCTACATTGGAGATAACTAGAGTGAAAAAGGAAGTCATTAATCCTATTACTGTTAGAAGAATAATGGGAGTGGGTTGACCTATTAAGCTTAATACCTTGTGGGCAATAAAAGAGGCAGTGCCTGTTTTTTCAAAAGCAATACCCAGAGGAATTAAACCTGCTAACAAAAATACTGTCATCCAGTCCACAGAACGATAAGCTTCATCTACAGTAAGCACTCCGGTGATAATCATGCCCAAAGCGCCAGACATTAAGGCTACGGAAAGTTTTACTTTGAAGAAAATAATTTGAGCCAGGGCTAAAGCCAGCCAAAAGGCAGCCCACTTGGCTTTATGGGGTTTTAAAATTTCACCTTCTAAAGGACTGGCAAAGGCAATGGGCCTAGGTTGAGGTCTTCCTTTTAAAATATGAAACTTTTCCCAGGGACCAAATAAAAGTAAAGTATCTCCCAATCCAAGTTTCATTTGAGTTAAGCCAGAATAATATATTCTATTGTTTTTGATTAGAGCAATGGGAGTAACTCCATACATTTCTTTAAACTTAGTTTCATACAAAGTTTTACCAATCAATTCTGATCTTGGAGTGATAATGGCTTCGGCAAGTCCTGCGTTGGTTTTGGCAAGTTCTTCGGAAAATACTTCTAATCCATTTTTTAAAATAAAATTTAATTCCTTGGCCATAATTTCTACATTTTTCTTTTTACCAACTACAGCAATCGTATCGTTTGGTTCTAAGATATCTTCACTTTTGGGAACTAAAATTTTTTCTTTCTTTTTCTCTTTAGCAATAGCTACAATGGTAACCAGATATTTTTCTTTTAGCTGGAGTTGAAGTAAACTCTGGGGAGAAAAATTGGCTGGAACTTGTAATTCAAAAATACTTTCCAGTCCTGTATAAGCCTCTAACAATAAATCTGAAATACCTTTTTCCGATGTACCTTTACCTGCAGGTAAAACATATTTGCCAAAAAAAGCAAAATAAATAATTGCCGAGGCTAAGAGGGCTATACCTATAGGAGTTTGAGTAAAAAGCCCAAAGGGGGTTAATTTTTCTCCATTTAAGACCATTAAATCATTTAAAAGAATAGTGGGGCTTGCACCTACTAAAGTGATTGTGCCACCAATAATGGCACAAAATCCCATGGGCATAAGGATTCTGGAGATGGGAACGCCTGTGCGTTTGGCTATTCTTTCGGCTGCAGGCAAAAACAGGGCAGCCGCACCAATGTTTTGCATCATACTGGAAATAATACCCACTGTTCCAGCAATAAAGGTAATAATTCTTTTTTCACTTTTTCCTGCCAGTTTAATTATTGGTTTGGCTACTTTGTTCATTATGCCAGTTTTATCCAGTCCAGCTCCAATGATAATGACAGCAATAATGGAAACAACAGCATTTGAGCTTAGACCCACAAAGGCTTCTTGGGGTGTTACCAGGCCAATTAGAGGCAAGATTACCATCATCATGATTCCAACAACATCTACTCTTACCCACTCAGAAACAAAAAGAAAAATAACAAATCCTAAAACAATCATAGTAAGCAGCATCTCTGGTGTCATAATCCCTCCCGAATCAATTCATTTATTATAATGCTTATTTTTTGTTTTCTTTTCTAAATAAGAAACAGAGAATAAAGGTTACTACGATAATAAAAATTCCAAAATAGAATTGACTTCCCATACTTTCCTCCTAACAAAGTGAATATACACACAGCCTTTCTTCAGCTTGTTCTGCATTGGTAGTGTATTCTCTATCAATATCAGAGATAACAAATTCAATGGGATTTTCTTGAGATAAAATTTCCAAAGCCTTTTCTTTGGCTAAAAGAAATACTTTGTGTTCTATTTCTATTCCCAATTCTTTGGCCTTTTCTTGAAATCTAGCAAAGGAGCGTTTGCTTTCTTCTAAAAAGGATTTCTCTAAATTTTGTTTTAATTCTTGGTTAAAGGGGGTGTCATTTTTGATAGGTGCAGAATTACAAGCCAGAATTTTATATCCCATTCTTTTAGCCATATCTAAACTGTAGTCCATCATTTTTTCACTAAAGTTGGAACTTTCACTTAAAACCAGAAGTTTTGGAGAGATTGTATTGGAAGAAGATTTTTCTTGCAGAAGTTGACTTGCTCCTTTAATGTCTCCTTCTTCTGCAAAAGTTACTGCTTCCTGATATTTTTCTAATTTTTCTCTCGCTTTTTTGCTAAATAATTTTTTAAAAAACATAAAATCCTCCTATATTATTTTTTTTAATTATTTTACAACTACTAAAGGGGTGTTTATATCCTTTCTTAAAGTGAACACTTGCTTAGAGTTTAGACCAAGAGAATAGACTGGTAATATAGTCATTACTATATTTCTATGCTTTATAATAAATTCTTTTATTTCTTTTACAATATCACCTTGTTTTATGTATATATCTGGTATTTTTGCTTTATCTATGGGTTTATATTTATTTATAATTTCTAACTCTTTTTGGATATTTTTTTTGTATTCATCTAAGGTAAGTGCTTCTGCATAAGTTATACTTACCATGCTATCTTCTAAAAACCATCTAATTTTTTTAAATTTATCTTTAATTTTATCTAAATAATTCTTTTCTGCTGAAAGAGACATTACTTCCAAGATAGAGAATTTACTATTTAGTTCTTCACTTAATTCCCAAGCATACTTTAATGCTTTGGGGTTTAAGTTAAAATTACTACTAGCAAGTAGGATGCAACTCATAAACTTCTCCTAACATCTAGGTCTAGATGTTGGTCTGGAACAAACTTTTTTTTCAGGCCTTAAATTGTTTTGTTTTTTAGATTCCTGTAAAAAAAACTTAGCCTCTTTAGGGCAATTGGCTTCAGCAAAACTAATTGCTACCATTAATTTTTCTAATTTTTCTCTGAGTTTCATTTTTCTACCCTCCTTTGTTTAGGGAATGAGCATAAAGCATGCCATAATTAACATTTTGAAATTATTGAATATATTTTTTAGTTCTATTTAGTTGTTGTTGCAAAAAGAAATAGTCTTTTAAAGATAAGTAGGATGGTTTTAGATAAAAAATAAAATATTATAAGTAGTTATGATGTAAATATTGTTTTGTTGCAAATGGCAATATCCAGCTGAAGGGCTATTTCTTGCTTTTTTTCTTTTTTTTAAGTTATAGCAAAATAGTCATTTGAGGAGGATAGATTATGTTTTTTCGCAAGGATAAAGAAAATCAAGAAAAAGAAGAAGTTAAAACTAGTGAAGAACAATATTCAGGAGAATTAAAAGTTTTAGAAACCAGAATTATAGACTCTTCTTTACCTGAAGAAGTAAAAAAAGTTTTATTAAAAGAACTGGAAAAAATAAAATATATTAGTACTTCTTCTGCAGAGTACACTATAGGATTAAACTACATAAACTATGTTTTAGAATTACCCTGGGATATTATAACACAGGATAATTTAGATTTAAAGCATGCTAAAGAAATATTAGATGAAGATCATTATGGGTTAGATGATGTTAAAGAGAGGATTTTAGAGTTTTTAGCCATAAGACAACTTAGAAGTAGGAAAAAAGTAAAAATTTTAGTCGTAGACGACGAAAAAATAACCTGTTTAAACTTAAAGCATGTCCTGGAAAAAGAAGGTTATGAAGTTGAATATTCCTTGAATGGAGCTGAAGCTATACATAAAATAGATAATAACAAATATGACTTGGTTATTACTGATCTTAAGATGCAAGATGTAGATGGTTTTGAACTTTTAGATTATGTAAAGAAAAAGGATAAAAATATAGAAGTTATTATCATTACTGGTTATGCCACGGTTTCTAGTGCAGTTTCTGCTTTAAAAAAAGGTTCTTATCATTTTTTATCCAAGCCCTTGGAGCTGACAGAAGTTCGCAATACCGTAAAAAATGCCCTCAATAAAAGGATGGTTCGCCTGGATCCTAGAGGACCTATTCTTTGTTTTGTTGGTCCTCCTGGCACAGGTAAAACTTCTTTGGGCCTTTCTATTGCCAGAAGCCTGGGTCGCAAATTTGTCCGCATATCCCTGGCAGGAGTAAAGGATGAGGCTCAGATAAGGGGGCATCGCCGTAGTTATGTGGGAGCTTTACCTGGTCGTATTATTCAGGAGATAAAAAATTGTGGCAGTAAAAATCCTGTTTTTATGTTAGATGAACTGGATAAAGTCAGTCAGGATTTTAAAGGAGATCCTTCAGCTCCTTTACTGGAAGTTTTAGATCCAGAACAAAACAAAGCTTTTGTTGATCATTATCTGGAAATTCCCTTTGACCTTTCCAAGGTGATGTTTATTGCAACAGCTAATACCTTAGAGACCATTCCTGGTCCTTTGCTGGATAGGTTAGAGGTAATTCATCTTTCTGGCTATACTCAGGAAGAGAAATTACAAATTGCCAAAAATTATCTTATTCCCAAAGCCGTTGAAAAATCTGCTTTAGGCGATTTTGAACTGGAGTTCCCTGAACAAGGAATTCGCTATCTTATTGCGCATTATACCAAGGAAGCCGGGCTTAGGGGGTTGCAAAGGCAGATAGATGCTGTTTGTCGGAAACTGGCCAAGGAGTTTTTACTTTCAGATAAAAGACAAGCCAGGGTAGATGAACAAAAGATTGTAGAGTTACTTGGTCCGCCTAAATATATGCCTCTGGTTTTAGATGCCCAGGATAGAGTAGGGGTTAGTACTGCTTTGGCCTGGACTCCTACAGGTGGAGAAATTTTGTTTATAGAAGTGTCTAAGATGAAAGGAAATAATAAACTGATTTTAACAGGCTCCTTAGGAGAAGTGTTAAAGGAATCTGCTCAAGCTGCGGTTAGTTTTTTTAAGAGCAGGGCCAGTGAGTTTGGCATTCCAGACAGTTTTTTTGCTACTCATGACTTACATATCCATGTACCTGCAGGTGCCATTGCCAAGGATGGTCCTTCGGCTGGCTTGGCCATTGCTGTGGCCCTTTATTCGCTTTTGCTGGATGTACCTTGTAAAAGAAAAATAGCCATGACTGGAGAAATTACCCTCACAGGTAGAGTTTTACCCGTTGGCGGCATAAAAGAAAAACTACTGGCTGCTTCTTTGGCTGGTGTAGAAAAGGTTATTTTACCTGAAAAAAATAAAGGGGATTTAAGTGAAGTCTCAGAAGATATTAAAAAGGATTTAGAGATCATTTTGGTCAGGGATTTACAGGAGGCTTTAAAGTTAGTGGTTTAAATTTAGTTTACTTATTAATTTATCTCTTATTTTTTTAAGCTCTGGTTTAAAAATCCTTTTTATCTGTTTTGCCTGGAGACTTTTTGAGATAAGGTCGTCTATCTAGAAGGATTGGAAACTTTTCCTGGTTTTCTTTAGTCTTTATAAACCAGATTAATTTTTCAGGCAGTTATTTTCACATTGCTAAGTAGAAACTATTTTGTTATTTTTTTTAAGAGTTAACTATATTAAATTAAAGGATTTTTTAGAGATGAACCTGTTAAAAAAGGTGTTAGAAAAAGAAGTTTTTTTGGCTTTGGGGTGTACTGAGCCCATTGCTGTGGCCTATGCCTGTAGTATTGCTTCTTTTTATCTTAATTCTCCCTGGGAGAGATTGGAGATTGTTTTGGATTCTGGAGTGTATAAAAATGGTTTTTCTGTGCACATCCCCAATACTAATGGAGAAAAGGGCAATCTTTTAGCTGGAGTTTTAGGTGCACTTATTGCTAAACCTGAGTTAAAAATGGAGATTTTAAAAGAAGTCGAACCTGATAAGTTAAAGAAGGCCAAAGAAATTGTTGATTCTCAAAAAGCTAAGTTAATTTTAGATCATAGCAAAAAAAATTTATACATTGAGGTTAGAATCTTTTCCAGTGCAGAATATGTAAGGGTTGTAGTTCAACATTCTCATACCAATCTGGAATTGGTAGAAAAGAATAAAGAAATAATTTTTTCTGCTCAAAATAGTAAAGAGACAGAGAAAGAAAAAGATGATTATAAAAAGCAACTTCAGACAAAACATATCTCTGATTTTATAGAATTGGTGGAAGCTATAGATAAGGAAGATTACCAGTATATTTTAAAAGGAGTTTTTACTAATCTAAAAATAGCTGAAGAGGGGCTTAAATTAAAAAAAGTAGGGTATTATTTGCAGAGGCTAGAAGATAAGGGCTTTATTAGTAAAAACATTTTCTCTCAGGTAAAAATTTTAACTGCTGCTGCCACTGATGCCAGAATGGCTGGAGTAAACTTGCCGGTGATGGCCAGTGGTGGTAGTGGAAACCAGGGAATTGTTGCCATTTTAGTACCCTATTTGGTGGGTAAGGAATTTGGAATAAAAGAAGAAACCATAATAAAAAGTATAGGCTTTTCTCATTTATTAAACAGTTATGTTAAAGCTTTTACTGGGAGCCTTTCTTCTCTTTGTGGTTGTGCCATTGCTGCTGGAGTGGGAGCAGCAGCTGCTATAGTTTATCAGCAACAAAAGGATAACCTGACCAATATTTCTCTGGCTATAAATAATATTATCAGTGATATTGGGGGCATGCTTTGTGATGGAGCAAAGGGTGGATGTGCTTTAAAGGTTGCCACTTCTGCAGATTCAGCTCTAAGAGCTGCTTATATGGCTTTAAATGGATATGGAATAGGTTAT
Source organism: Desulfonauticus sp. (assembly GCF_055126295.1). Classification (NCBI taxonomy): domain Bacteria; kingdom Pseudomonadati; phylum Thermodesulfobacteriota; class Desulfovibrionia; order Desulfovibrionales; family Desulfonauticaceae; genus Desulfonauticus; species Desulfonauticus sp. The sequence goes on from NZ_JBSRHE010000022.1 coordinate 9,997, forward strand.
GAAGATGGTTTTATGGGTAAAAGCGGGGAGGAGACTATTCAAAATTTAAGCAAAATTATTGCCCTGGGCATGCCCAAAGCCAATGATGTGATGCTGGATATTATGACTTATAAAGTTTAGTAGATTATTTTTTGCGCTTGCTTATAGGTTTTTAGCACTGCACCAGCTTGTTCTGCTAAAAAGGGGCCTTGAACTTCTATTCCCTTATTCTTTAAGTATTCCCAGGATTGAGGGAAAATTGGCCCTTCATCAAAGCCAATTTCTCTGGCCATAGAAGCTGGAGCGCCAAAAACTACTTTATCTATTCCTGCCCAAAGACAAGCTCCTAAACACATGGCACAGGGCTCAGAAGAAGAATATAGCTCTACAGAGGTAATCTTATTTAGATGAAAATGTCCTAGTTTTTTATGAGCCAGTAAAAAGGCAACAATTTCTGCATGTAAGGGAGAACAATTGGTAGAAGTTACCAGGTTTACTCCCAGGGAGATGAGTTGGCCAGTACGGGCATCAAAAATAGCAGCTCCAAAGGGGCCGCCTGTATCCTGTACAAGGTTTTCTCTGGCCAGAGTAATAGCCAGTTCCATTTTTTCTTCTGGTGTGGAAAAGGTAGTATTGGTAAAATACTTATCCAACCAGGAAGGAAGAGTTATTTCTATTGTTAACATGCTAAAAGTTCTTTGATTCTACAAACTCCGCATATTTCTCCAGAAGTGGGATATCCACACCTGGAGCAAGCATTAAGAGGAGAATTTTTTCTGGAAGCTGCTAATTTAAAGGGTTTTTGTCCTTGCTTTAAAAAAGTTTCGTAAAAATTTAATTTTCTACCAGGTTGTTCCTGTTCGAGACTGGCAATAAGTTTTTTATAAAAAGTAAAACTGGCTCCTTTGCTAAAGGGACAGGGTTTATAGCTATAATTTATACCCTTTAAAAAGGCGTAGTTGGCTATTTCAAATTCAGTAAGACGATAGAGAGGCTTTACCTTTTTTACAAAGCCTTGCTCTTCTTTTAAAACTGGTCCCTGGTCGCTTAAATAATCTATATCCCAGCGCAAGGTATTGGCAAAAAGCCTGGCCACTTCATCGTCCAAATTGTGTCCAGTAGCTAGCACGGTAAAACCTTTTTCTTTGGCAAAGAGATTAAAATGGTAGCGTTTTATTTGTCCACAGGCAGAGCAAATGGGACGGGAAAGGCGTTTTTTTACCTCTGGAATGGAAAGTCCTTCTTTTTTCATTTCCAAGACATAGAGGGGAATGGACTGCAGGGTGCAAAAATCTTCCACGGTTTTTCTTACTTCAGCAGAAGACTCAGGTATATTTAAGTCAATATGTAAGCCAGAAACATTATAGCCCAGTTCTTTTAATTGCAGAGTAAGGGCCAGGGAATCCTTGCCTCCACTTATGGCCACCAGAATTTTATCTTCAAAGCTAAACATATTTTGGGCTTTGATAGCCTTTTCCACCTGGCGTTTAAAATATTCTAAATAGCAGCTGGGACAAAAACCAGCATTATGACTGGGTAGAGCTACTACAGCCTTTTGTTTACAACGCGTACATTTCATTTATAGTTTAACCTCTGGAAGTAATTTGACGCACAATAATGGTGTCTTTAGGATAAATTTTTTCATCAGGAGTTAATAATTCTCCATTTCTAATAATCAGGGCTTGGGTTGGGTAAAGATTTAATTTGTTTAATAAGGCTCTGACAGATTTAATTTTAGGTAAAATTATTTCTTTTTCTTCTGGTTGCAGGATGACTTTCATGGTTTTTACCTTATATTCTTTTTTCTTCTACTCCGTGACAGGCCACTTGGGTTTGGTTGTCCAGGGTAATGAGTTCAGGGATTTCCTTTTTACAGCGTTCATTGGCATGGGGACATCTTAGGTGAAATACACAGCCAGAAGGCAGGTGAATAGGGGTGGGCACCTCTCCCTTTAGTTTAATGTGCTTTAAGCCAGTTTCCCCGAGTTTGGGAATGGCTGAAAGTAGAGCTTGAGTATAAGGATGTCTGGGAGAATCAAAGAGATTTTCAGTGGGGCCCATTTCACATATTCTGCCTAAATACATAACTGCCACTCTAGAGCTTATGTGTTCTACCACAGAAAGGTCATGAGTAATAAAAAGATAAGAGAGATTTCTTTTTTCCTGGGCTTCCATAAGTAGGTTTAAAATCTGGGCTTGAATGGAAACATCTAAAGCAGAGATAGGTTCATCAGCTACAATAAACTCTGGGTCTACCATAAGGGCTCTGGCAATGCTGATACGTTGACGTTGCCCTCCTGAAAATTCGTGAGGATAACGGTCTGCCCAGCCTGGATCCACACCTACTTGGGCCATTATTTCTTCTACTTTTTCTTTGATTTCTTTTTTACTTAAAGAGGGTTGATGAAAGCGAATAGGCTCTTCTAAAGTAGTTCTTACTGTTTTTCTGGGATTAAGAGAAGCATAGGGATCCTGGAAAATCATTTGCATTTTGGTTCTAAAGGGCAACATCTTTTTAGGAGATAAATTATCTATGCGATTTCCTTTAAAGAAAATTTGTCCTTTATTGGGTGGATACAAACCTAAAACAGTCCTGCCCAGGGTGGATTTCCCGCAACCACTTTCTCCTACCACTGAAAAGGTTTCACCTTTATTTATAGTTAAACTTACCCCATTTAAGGCTTTTACTGTTTTCTTTTCCAGATATATTTTGCCCTTATTAAAACGCAATTGATCTAAAATTCCACCTGAAATGTCAAAGTGTTTGACCACATTTTGTACTTCTAAGATTTGCTCCCTTTGCATGATTAATTTGCTCCTAAAATTTTCTCCAAAATTCTAAGCATAAAGATGGCAGGCCACTTCTCCCTTATCTACGCTTTTTAGAGATGGTTCTATTTGACTGCAAATGTCTTTTTTAAAGGTACATCTGGGATGAAAAGGGCAGCCTGAGGGAATTTGATTTAAATTGGGCATTATGCCTGGAATCTGGTAGAGTTTTTCCCCTTTTTTGTGGGTTTGAGGTAAGGCCTTGATTAAACCCTGGGTGTAGGGATGTTTGGGGTTAGTGATAATATCCAGAGTTTTTCCCTTTTCCACTATTCGGCCTGCATACATTACAGCTATTTTTTGAGTAGTCTGGGATACTACTCCCAGGTCATGGGTAATCAGAATCAACCCCATTTTTTCTTTAATACAAAGTTCTAAGAGTAGGTCCATTATTTCAGCCTGAATGGTAACATCCAGAGCTGTGGTAGGTTCATCTGCAATAATAAGTTTAGGAGTAGTTAAAAGGGAAATGGCAATGACAATTCTTTGCCGCATTCCCCCTGAAAACTCATGCGGGTATTGTTTGAGTCTGGTTTCTGGAGAAGGAATATAAACCTTTTTGAGACATTCTATAGCAATTTCTGTGGCTTCTTCTTTGGATATCTGTTTGTGGGCTAGCAGGGTTTCTGTCATCTGAGTGCCAATGGTCAATACTGGATTTAAGGTCATCATGGGGTCCTGGAAAATCATGGAAATCTTATTCCCTCTGATAGACCGCATTTGTTCAAAATTGTATTTACTTATATCTTCTCCTTCAAAAATAATTTCTCCTCCAGCAATAAACCCGGGTTTGCTGATAAGATTGATGATGGAAAATCCAGCTACAGACTTTCCAGCACCACTTTCACCCACCAATCCCATGCGTTCGCCAGGAAGAAGAGAAAAGTTTATTCCATTAAGTGCAGTAAGTGTTCCTGTACGCAGAGCGAATTTAACTACCAAATCTTTTACTTCTAACAATTTATCCATTGTTTCTTAACCCTTATATAATTTAGGATTGAGTACGTCTCTTAGCCAATCTCCAAGCAGGTTTATTACCAAAATTAAAATCACCAATAAAATTCCCGGGAAAATAGTAATCCACCAGGAACCACTAAATATATATTCAAAACCTGAATTAATGAGAGAGCCTAAAGAAGGTTTGGTTACAGGCATACCCAATCCCAAAAAGGACAAAGCAGCTTCACTCATAATGGCATTGGCTACCTGGATAGTGGATATGACCAGGATGGGAGAAAGGGTATTGGGTAGAATGTGTTTCCACATAATCCTGCCAGAACCAAAACCAATAACCTTAGCTGCTTCTACATATTCTTTCTTTTTTTCTGCCAATACAGAAGCCCTAACAGTTCTGGCATATTGAGGCCATTCAGCCAGGCCAATAACTATAATAAGAAAGGGTACAGCCAGTTCTTCGTATTTATTTATCCCAAAAAAGGCCTGAAAAATAGCTGAGATAAAGATAGCTACCATTAAGGTGGAGAAAGATAACTGTACATCAGCAAGACGCATGAGCAGAGAATCCAGTTTACCGCCAAAATATCCTGCTATCAGACCAATAACCACACCTAAAAAAGCTTGTAAAAAAACTGCCCCTAAGCCAATAAGTAAAGACACTCTCATTCCATAGAGCATGGTGGAGAGAATGTCTCTTCCCTGGGCATCTGTGCCTAGAAGAAAGTTAGGATTTCCTCCTTCCATCCAGATGGGTGGAGTTTCTGCATCTAGAACATCAATGGTAGTGGTGTCATAAGGGTCATGGGGTGCTATTATAGGTGCAGAAAAACTGCAGACAACCAGCATTACCAGCACGACGAAACTGACAATGGCCACCTTATCGTGAATAAAACTGTGAAAAAAGTAAGAATTTTTAAATTGTTGCCATTTAGTACTCATTTTTTCCCCGTTATTCTTACCATTGGATTTACTAAACCATAAATAATATCTACCAGCGTATTTATCAGTACAAAAACAAAACCTACAAAAATTAGATAGGAAACCAGAAGAGTGGTATCAGCTCTTTCCACTGCTTCTACAAAGAGAAATCCCAGCCCCTGCCATTGAAAAACACTTTCAGTTAAAATGGTAAAAGCAATCAGAGTTCCAAGCTGTACTCCGCCTACTGTGATTACTGGCAATAAAGTGTTTTTAAAGGCATGCACGAACCAAATTCTTTTGGGTTTAAGTCCTTTAGCCCAGGCAAAGCGAATATACTCTGATTCCAGTACTTCCATCATTTCTGCTCTAATGAGTCTTACGAAAAGAGGAAGCATAATGGAGGTCAGGGCAATAGAGGGCATTACCAAGTGTTTTAATCCATCCCAGGTAAAAAGCCCTGAATACCAATATCCCCCTATATGAACTAGCTCTCCTCGTCCAAAGGAAGGCATTACTCCCAGTTTTACGGAAAATATGTAAATAAGCATTATTGCCGTTAAAAAGACTGGTATGGAAACTCCCACCACACTAGCTCCCATAATCAGTCGAGATAAGAATTTTTTAGGAAAAATAGCGCAATAGATTCCCAGAGGAATCGAAAAGACAATGACTAAAATAGAGGTTACAAAAACCAATTCCAGAGTGGCAGGTGCTTTGGATAAAATAACATCTACAGCTGGTTTCTTATAAAAAAAAGACCTGCCCAGATCACCATGGAGTGCTTTTTTTAAAAATCTTCCATATTGGATGAAAAAGGGATCATTTAGTCCCAGTTTTTCTCTTAAGGCCTCTCTTTCTTTTTTGGATACTGAGATACCTACTAAGTCTCTTACTGGGTCTCCAATTTGATGCTGAATAGAAAAACCAATAAGACTTATCACTAACATAACAAAGACAGCTTGTAAAAATCGACGTACAATAAAAGCAAACATAGTTCTTCTTTTCCACTCTCAATTTTTTTATAAAGAAGAGGGGAGAGTTATCTCCCCTCTTTTAATGGAATTATTATTCCATAATTAGGTTCCCAAAGTAGGGGAAGTTTTGTTTATTTACAATATCCTTGGCATTTTTAAGCTTTTTGGAAGCAGCCCAAGAAAGGTGTTGCCAGTGCAAAGGTACAAAAGCAGCGTCTTCGTAGAGAATACGCTCTACTTTTTGTAAGATAGCTTTTCTCTTTTCTACATTGGTCTCAGTTTGAGCTTGTAAAATAAGTTTATCTACTTCTGGGTTACAGTAGTTTCCACTATTGTATTGGCCATAGCCAGTCTTTTCATCAGGACACATAAGTAAGAACTCAGTATAGTTGGCAGAATCTTCAGTATCAGGATGCCAACCAATCATTTGAATATCAGCAGCCCTAGCATCAAACTGATCCCAGTATTGAGCCTTGGGCATGGTTTTTAAGTTAACTTTGATGTTAATTTTAGAAAGCATACTAGCTACAGCTTCAGCAATTTTTTCGTCATTTACATAACGGTTGTTAGGAGCAATCATAGAGCACTCAAAACCATTGGGATAGCCAGCTTCTTTCATAAGTTGCTTGGCTTTTGCCAGATCATAACGAGGGGTTAACTCTGGTACATGACCTAAGAAACCTTCAGGAGATTGCTGACCTGCTGGAGTAGCTTTGCCTTTCATGATTTTTTCTACAATACCTACATTATTTACAGCATAAACAATAGCCTGACGAACCTTTTTGTTGGCAAATTCAGGACGTCTCTTTTGGTTGAGTTGGAAAGTAATGATTCTCGCTCCAGGCATAGTAATAAGCTGCAAGTTGGGATTTTTTTCAATTCTGGAATAGTCTTGAGGTGGAACAGGCATAATGAAGTCCACGTCTCCAGAAAGCAAAGCGGCAACTCTGGTAGCGTCATTTTTAATGGGTGTCAAAATAATTTCATCTACATTACCAGAGTTTTTGTCCCAGTAGTCCTTAAAAGCCTTTAAAATCCATTTTACTCCCTGTTCTCTGTAAGCTACAACATACTTTCCTGTGCCAGATTCGTGAGAATTGGCAAAAGAAGGACCAGTCTTGACAATAGCATCTTTAGGCTGACCATTCTCGTCTTTGCCAGTATAAAATTTGCTGTCCATGGGGAAAATATAGGTAGCCATGTTTAAGAGCAAAGGATATGGCCCCTTAGTGATGATATCAATGGTATAATCATCTACAATTTTGGGCTCAGCAAAGGGCTCAAAGAGGCCTTTAAAGTCTGGACTTTTTTTCAAACGAGCCATGGTCCAGGCTACATCTTTGGCAGTAAAAGGATTGCCCGAATGAAATTTTACCCCTTTACGCAAATAAAAACGCACAGTTGTGGGATTTAAGCGTTCCCATTTTACTGCCAGACGAGGTTCAAATTTCATATCCTGAGTCCAGCGAACCAAGGGATCAAAGACCAGTTGGGAGTACTGCAACATCCCACCAGAAAGTTGAACATGCGGATCCATGGATACAGGATCTGCGTCCATGGCCAATCTTAAAGTTTTAGCATTGGCCAAACCAAACAAGCACAGACTAAGAAGAATTCCTAGTCCAAGAGAAAAAAGTTTGCGCATACAAAACCTCCCAGTTAAAGGGTTTTTTTAAAGGTTTAACAAAAAAACAAAACACCCCCTCCAACCATTATCGCCTCCCCTTTAACTGAAATTTTAAAACTGCGCTAGTATGTTTTTTTAGAGTTTCGCTAAAAAAATGGGAACCATCTCCTTTAGCTACAAAGTATAAATAAGAATGTTTTTTAGGCTGTAAGGCTGCCTTGAGAGAGTCAAGGCCTGGAGAACAAATAGGTCCAGGTGGTAATCCCTTATATACATAGGTATTGTAGGGATTAGTTTTATCTTTAAGATGAGATTTTTTCAAGTTTCCATCAAAATCTAACCCTAGTCCATAGATTACTGTGGGATCACATTGAAGGAGCATGTTTTTTTTCAATCTATTAAGAAAAACTCCAGCAATAAGAGGTTTTTCCTCTGGTAAAGAGGTTTCTTTTTCTATTAAAGAAGCCAAAATTACGGTTTTTTGAATTTGATCTGGAGAGAAGTCTGGAAATAGGTGGGCAGTTTTTTGTTTAAAGGCGTTGAGAAGTAAAAGGACTAATTCTTTAGCAGTGTATTGTTTGGTTTTGGACAGAAAGTAAGTACTGGGAAATAAATATCCTTCCAGAGAGGGGCCTGGAATATGGAATTTGTTTTTTAACTCTGCATCAAAGACGGCCCTTTTAAATTCTTCAAAGGAGACAAACCCCTTTTTTTCCAGAATATGGGCTGTTTGCCACCAGGTTAAACCTTCTGGTATGGTTACAGGAAAAAGAACCTCTTTCCCTGAACATAAAAGGTTATAGATTTCTTCTAAGGATAGGTTGGGATTAAATTCATATATTCCTGCTTTTATAGATTTAGAAGGGGAAAAAATTTTTTTAGCTAGTTTAAATAAAAAGATATCTCCAATAATTTTTTTTTGTTTTAATACTTTTAATACTTCATTAGTAGGAGTCTGGGGATTTATTTCTAAAGTTATACTATTAGTATTTAGTCTTTTTTGAGGTTGTTTCCAAAAAATATACAGATAGTAATAACTACCTATAACTAAAAGAAGTAAGGTTATAAAAAAATAGATAAAAACTTTTTTCATGATGTAGTTTGAAAATAGGAGTCTAAAATAATGACAGCTGCGAGTTGGTCTATATTTTTTTTATCTTTTAATTTTTTTTTACTAGCAGAAGATTTTAATATTTTTTCTGCTTCAAAAGAAGTCAGGGCCTCATCTACACTCAAGACAGGTAAGCCTAACTTGGAATTTAAGCGTTTAATAAAATTTTTTACCTGTCTGGTAGTTAAAGATTCCTCTCCATTTAAATACCTTGGTATACCTATTACTATTTTTTTTATGTCTTCTTTTTTTACTATTTCCTTTAGTTCTATAAATAGGCTCTCATTATCTTTTTTTTCTAATGTCTTATAAGGAAAAGACATTTTAAACTCTTCATATCCTAAGGCCAAACCTATTCTTTTTAAACCAAAGTCTATTCCCAATACCTTACTCATTATATATCTAGTATAATTTTATTATTTTCTTTTTTGCTTTTTTTGATCTTTTTAATAAAATCATTTTTCCACTTTGGTCCGCCTATGCACATGCTAAGATATTCTACGGTATGCAAAACTGAATATTTGTATTTTAAAATATTCAGAGCTCTTTTAATACCAATCTTACAAGAGGGACAGCCTACAATTATGGGTAGATGAGTAGGGTAGTCTTTTAAATCTTTTTTTAAGTTTTCTAATTTTCTTTCTCTTATTTTATTATATATTTCTGGAGAAGTTAAGGCTCCAAGTCCGCTTTCTCCACAACAACCAGGAGTTATTTGAACTGGGGTTTTGAGATAGCTAGATATGTTTTTAGCGTATACTTCAGGACTTTTTACTGGATTTACTCCTACCCACTCACTATGACAGGCAGGATGATAAATTATTTTATCTTGAGGAATAGAGCAAAGCTCAGGTAGATGGTTTAAAATAAATTGAACTACATCCAGATGCGTAATTGATTGATTATTTATTTTTAAGTTATAATTTTGCGTTGCTTCTCTACAGGTACCACAGGAAGTTAAAAAGAAGTTTAGGTCTTGATTTTCTTTTTGAGAAATAATCTTTTCTATGAGGGTTATATTGGACTCTCTTATTTTGGAGTAAGCATTTTGAGCTCCGGATACCAATAAAGGATAACCGCAGCACAGATGTTTTGGTGGTATTACTACTTTTACTTTGCTTTTTAAGAGTAAGTAGATACTGGCCAGGCCAATACTTCTATAAAATACACTGGCCCCACATCCTGGAAAGTAGAAAACAGTTGTGCTATATTCCTTAGGAGTAAAAATAAAATATTTAGAGGTATCAATTGTTTCATAAAGATTGAGAAACTCAGTTTCTGGACCTTTTTCTTTAAAAAGGGGATTGTTTATTTTTTTACGCCAGACTTCAGGTACAAAAGGAATTATTTTATTTTGTATTCTCTGTCCAATGCTAACAAATTTGGCGCTTTTGGGTATATATTCTTCAGGATTTTGCGATATTAAATTGAGTATTTTGTGTTTGATGGGATGGCCTGAAGACTCTCTACCTTCTAAAAAGTTTCTTAGCATCAAAGCTACTTCTGCATTTTTTATTTTTACAGGACAGACAAAGGTACATTTACCACAAGCTGTACAGTGTTCCATTATTTTTCTTAATCTATGCAGCAATTCCTGGTCAGGCTCTCCTGTTAGCAGCTGGGTATAATAAATTGCTTCTATAAGGGCACCAAGGGTGATATTTTTGTTTCGAGGATGAAAAAGAAGCCCTTTTTCTGGTAGATACATAGGGCAGACTTGTTTGCATTTACCACAACGAGAACATATTTGAATGTTTTTTAAGAGAGTGATTAATTCTTGTTTTTCGCTTTCCTTTAAAGCACTTCCTTTTATATCCTGGATTAAGTGGTTAAAGGAAAAGGTATAGGGTTCTACTGGTAATTCTTTTTGGATCAATTTCTTAGGATTAAAGATGTCATTGGGATCAACTATACTTTTATATTCTCTAAGGGCTTTTATCTTTTCCGTTTCTAAAAAGTTTATTTTAGTTACTCCAATTCCATGTTCACCAGAAATTTGACCTCCCAATTCTAATACCTTGGCAAATATTTTTTCTGTTGCCTCTTCTGCTTGGGCCAGCATTTCTAGGTCATTGGAGTTTACAGGAATATTTACATGGCAATTGCCATCGCCTGCATGCATGTGATTGGCAATTTCAATACGAGTAAGAAAAAGTTCATTTAAAATATTATCCAGATCTACTTTTAAAGCTGAATATCTTGACTTCAAATCTTGAAAGAAAAAGCCTATTTGTACCTGTAACTCCTGTTCAGATAACTGGTCCTTATTTATTTTATTTTTTAAGATTTTTGAAGCTATATCTAGTTCCATGTGAATAAATTCATCTTCTATGTCTATACCAGGAAGATTTTGTACTTTTTGTAAAGCTTTTCTATAGGCTTTAGCTAAATAATATAAATTTAAATTTTCCAAAAAATCAGAAAAGGCAGGTACTGCTTCTAAGGGAATAACCACATCTTCATTTATTTTGAATCCACTGGTTCTTTTAGTAATGGCCGAAAGTTTATGTCTATCTTCCGAGAGGTTAGTTCTACTATTTTGTGTACAGCATCTTCTAAAGCTTCTAGGTCATCTGAATCTAACTGGAGAAGTAATACAGATATGGGTTCACCTTCGTAGCGGGTTGATTTTTTTTGATACTCGATAGCCTGGACATATTTAATTCCAAATTCTTCTAAAGCTGAGATTTTAACCAGATCTCCCTGGGTTCTTATGGTATCTCTTAATTTTACAATATCATTGATGACCAGAGCTGCATTGCGCATGGATTTGCCATAAAATTCTAAACAAAGAGTCCTGGACAGGGCAGGTTTGGGATGGAGTATAAAGCAAATTTCAGTGATAATGCCATCAACACCTTCTTTTTGAATACCAGGAAGTCCTCCTAAATATTTATTGGTTACATCTTTGCCCAGTCCTGCTTTTCTTATTTCTTCTCCTTTTAAGCGAATTACCTCTTTTAATTTTCCTTGCTCGTTATAAATTTCAAAAGTAGCTGTTTCTTGAGGTAATATTTTATGACGAGGGTGATTTTTTCTCTTTACCTCTATTAATTCTCCAGTGGGCAAGATCATTTTGTAGCTTAAGATATTGTCCAGAGTGGTTCCATATTCAAAAGCATAAGGACCACCAGCATTTTCAGCTACATTTCCGCCCAGAGAAGAAGCAGCCTTGGAAGCAGGATCTACGGTCAAAAGTAAGTTATATCTGGCAGCAGCCTTTATGGCATCTAAGGTAATAACTCCGGCCTGGACGCAGAGATAGAGATTATCCGGGTCAATTTTAAGTATTTTTTTTAGCCTGCTTAGACTTAAAATTACAGATCTTCTTCCTGCAGGTACTGCTCCACCAGTAAGGCCAGAGCCACCTCCACGGGGAATAAGGGAAAAGTGAAGTTCGTTGGCTAATTCAATGATTTTTCTAATTTGAGTGGTACTTTCAGGAAAAAGGACCATAAGGGGAAGTTCCATGCGCAGGTCTGTGGCATCAGTAGAACATTCAGCAATGGCATTGGGTTCTAAAGATATTTGCTCTTCTTCCATAAATTGTTTTAGTCTTTTAACTACTTTTTGCTTAAAAGCTTCATCCTGCTCAAATTCTTTCCAGTAATTTTCTAAACAGGTGGAAATTATTTCATAATATTCTTCAGAAAGAGAGGTCCTTTCACCTTTCAGGCGGGAAAAAACACTTTGCCTTACCAACTGGGGCTTGATAAAAGGATTATAACGAATAATAAAAATTTCTGCTGCCAAACTGAGCGCCAGGTTTTGAACACTTTCTGGCCAAGCACGAAACTGGTTGAGATTTAATTTTAAAACGCGCTTGATTAGTCGCTCAGAGGCCAGAGAAATATGAGGTTTTCTTTGACTCATTTTTTGTTCCTATTGCTTAAACTTGTAAAAAGTAAAAGTGAAGTGTAAACTATTTTTATTAGTTTTTATTGTTTTAAAAAGCAAGAGAGAAAATTGTCTGTTATTTTAGGCTATTATAAGGAGAAGAAGGTTTGGAAAAATTAGAAAAAAGTATTTTAGAAAAAATAACCAATCCTCAGCTAGTAAAAGAATTAAGTTTAGAAGAGCTCACTTTTTTGGCTCAAGAGATACGGGATTTGATTATTAAGGTTGTGGCCCGCAATGGAGGACATCTAGCTCCTTCTTTGGGCGTAGTGGAGTTAACTTTGGCTTTATTGCATGTTTTTGATCCCAGAGAAGATAAATTTATCTGGGATGTGGGGCATCAGGCCTATGCCTATAAAATCCTTACTGGCAGAAAAGATAGTTTTCCCACTTTAAGACAGATGGGAGGAATTAGTGGTTTTCCCAAACCAGAAGAAAGTCCTTTTGATCATTTTGCAGTAGGGCACTCCAGTACTTCTATTTCTGCTGGGTTGGGAATGGCAGTGGCCAGAGATTTATTGGGGAAGAAAAATAAAGTACTGGCAATTATTGGTGATGGCTCCATGACTGCTGGGCTGGCTTATGAAGGGTTAAATCAGGCTGGGGGGTTGGATAAGGATCTGGTGGTGATTTTAAATGACAATGAAGTGTCCATATCCAAGAATGTAGGAGCCCTGTCTTCTTTTTTAAGTCGTAAACTTTCCTCTCGCTGGATGATAAAATTTAAACGGGATTTTGAAAGTTTCATAAAACAAATTCCCAGGATTGGAGAAGATATTTTAACCTATGCTAAGAGAAGTGAAGAGTCCTTAAAGAGCTTTTTTACTCCTGGGATTTTGTTTGAAGCCTTTAAATTTAATTATATTGGGCCTGTAGATGGGCACAATCTAAAGAAATTAATTACTGTTTTTGAAGAGGTAAAGGAATTAAACATTCCTGTTCTGGTGCATGTCCTGACCAAAAAAGGTAAGGGATATGCACCTGCAGAAAAAAATCCAACCTATTTTCATGGCGTTGGCTGTTTTGAACCAGAAACAGGCAAGGCGAAAAAAATAGCTGCCTGTAGTTTACCCACTTATACCGAAGTTTTTGGCAGGACTTTATGTCAATTGGCCAAAGAAGACTCCAGGATTGTAGCCATAACTGCTGCTATGCCCGAGGGTACAGGGCTTTCTTTTTTTGCTGAACAATTTCCAGAGCGTTTTTTTGATGTGGGAATATGTGAACAACACGCAGTTACTTTTGCTGCTGGTTTGGCCAAAGAAGGGTTTAAGCCAGTGGTAGCCATTTATTCTACTTTTTTACAAAGGGCTTATGACCAGATAGTGCATGATGTTTGTTTGCAAAATCTACCAGTTGTTTTTTGTTTGGATCGGGGTGGCTTGGTAGGAGAAGATGGGCCTACTCATCATGGGGCTTTTGACTTTTCTTATTTGAGGCATATCCCCAACCTGGTAGTTAGTGCTCCCAAGGATGAAGCAGAATTGCAATTGCTTTTGTACACTGCTTTACAAGCTAATAAGCCCTTTGCTTTACGTTATCCCAGAGGAGTGGGAAGTGGAGTTGCTTTGTTAAAAGAATTTAGAACCCTTCCCCTTGGTCAAGGAGAACTCTTACGGGCAGGGCAGGATGCGCTAGTACTGGCTATTGGAAGTAGGGTGTATCCTGCTTTAGAAGCTATAGAAGAAATTAAAGAGTTTTCAATAGGTTTATATAACTTAATTTTTGTAAAACCCTTAAGTAAATCTTTATTAGATATGATTAAAAATTATGATAAAATTATTATAGTTGAAGAAAATACATTGCAAGGTGGATGTGGAAGCGCTATCTTAGAATTTTTAGAGGAAAATGATTGTTTAGATAAGATAAAAGTAAAAAGAATTGGACTTCCAGATATGTTTATTGAACATGGTAATGTTAATAAATTAAGAGAAAAATATGGAATAGATAAATCGTCTATAAAAGAAAAAATTTTAGCTTTTTTAAGGAGATAAAATGGATATTTTGCAAAAAAACACTTTATTAAAAAATATTTTAGAAGAAAATTTAGATTTTTTAGCTCAGACCGAAGATTTAGCTAAGGATTTGATTGTTAAAAAGCTAAGTCAAGGACAGATGGTACTATTAGCCAATCCTAAACATAAAATTAAACCCTTGTTGATTGGTCAACCTAGTAGTATTAAAGTAAATGCCAATATTGGAACTTCTCCGTTTGTCAATGACTTAAAACTTGAATTAGAAAAGGTAGAATATGCTAAGCATTTTGGCGCTCATACTTTGATGGATTTATCCACAGCTGGTAATTTAGATGAAATAAGAAAAGCGATTTTAGAGAAATCTTCTTTGCCAGTTGGTACTGTTCCCATTTATGCTGTAGCCCAAAAATATATAGCCAAAGGCGAGGATCCATCTCAGTTTAGCTGGAGCGAACTTTTGGAAGAGATTGAAAAACAGGCAGAACAAGGTGTTTCCTTTATGACTTTACACTGTGGAGTGAGTGAGCGAGCCGTATTGCTGGCTGAAAAGGAAGATAGAGTCCTGGGGATTGTGAGTAGGGGAGGGTCTATTCTGGCCAGATGGATTTTAAAAAATAAAAAAGAGAATCCCTTATTGGAAAACTATGGTGATATTTTAAAGTTGGCTAAAAAATACAATTTAACTTTAAGTTTAGGAGATGGTATGCGTCCGGGAGCTGGAGATGATGCCGGAGATAGTGCGCAATGGGAAGAGGTAATTACTCTATCTGAGCTTACCCTAGAGGCCTGGAAAGAGGGCGTGCAGGTGATGATTGAAGGACCTGGGCATGTTCCTTTAAACTATATTGCAGAGCAGGTAAAAGTAATGAAGCGCCTTTGTCATCATGCACCTTTATATGTGTTAGGGCCTTTACCCACTGATATTGCTCCAGGTTATGACCATATTGCCGGAGCAATAGGAGGGGCATTGGCTGCCTTAAATGGGGCAGATTTTCTTTGTTATTTGACTCCAGCAGAACACTTAACCTTACCCTCTTTAGATGATGTGCGTGAAGGAATTATAGCTTCTTTGATTGCAGCTAGTAGTGCAGAAATTGCCCTGGGTAGAAGACCAGCTCAAAAAAGAAATTATGCCATATCTAAGGCTAGAAAAGAACTTGATTGGGAGAAGATAAAAGACCTTGCCTTGGATAGAGAAATGGTATGTTTCCGAAGATCTAATTTTGAGGATAAGGAAGAATGTGCTATGTGCGGAGAGTTTTGCGCTGTAAAGATGCTTAGATAGTGAGATGAGTAATAGATATTTAGAACGAGAAGTAAAATTTAAACTTAATAATTTTGAAGAGTTAGAAAAAATATTACAACTTCTTAGAAAACAGGGGCAAGAAATAGTATCTTGGTTTTTTGAAAAAAATTTGGTTTTAGATGATTTTAAGGGCAGCCTTCAAAAAAAAGGAGTACTTTTGAGGTTAAGGCAGGATAAAAAAGCCAGGATTACGTTAAAATTGCCTGTTCAAAACAGTTCTTCTGAATTTAAAGAGAAATGGGAGTTAGAGGTTGAAGTAAGTGATTTTGTTTCCATGCAGGATATTTTTAAAGAGCTTGGGTTTAGAGTTAGCTTTAGTTATGAAAAGTTTCGTACAATCTGGAAGATACAAGAAGTCCTTGTGTGTTTAGATATACTTCCCTTTGGCTTTTTTTTAGAATTAGAAGGTAAAAATCTAAAGACAGTGGCAAAAAATCTGGGCTTTTCCTGGGAAAACGCTATTATTGACAATTATTTTACACTTTCTAAAAAATCCAAAGAGCAACGACTTGTTTTTAATTCTCAGGAAAAGGCGTATTTTCAACAAAAATTTTTTGATTTTTAGGAGATTTTGCATTTGTTTCTTTACATAGGAAGGAGAAATAGGTAAAAGAGTTCCTAATTTTTTAATAGTCATATTTTTGAGAGGAGGGTGGGATGGATTTGATTTTAAAAAAAGAAGATGTGGAAGAACTGGAGACCATTTTAGATAAGCTAATAGAAGAAGGTGGAGCCACCTATGCTTTGCTCACAGATTTAGCTGGAAATCTTATTTGTAGTTCTGGAAAGGCAAAGGTTGATGCTACCTCCCTGGCTGTTTTATCCGCTGCCAATTTTGCTGCTACTAGAGAAATTGCAAAGCTTATAGGTGAAAAAGA
>NZ_JBSRHE010000023.1:0-22499 GCF_055126295.1 Desulfonauticus sp.
CGGGATACCTGGATATGACTCCAGGTGGGTTACCCCATTCGGAAATCCCCGGATCAAAGCCTGTTTGGCGGCTCCCCGAGGCTTTTCGCAGCCTCCCACGTCCTTCTTCGCCTCCTGGCGCCTAGGCATCCACCGATTGCCCTTAATATCTTAACCTATTTTCCCGCTCTTCCCTTTTTACCCCTATTTAATTCTCAATGAACCCTTTCTAGGCTTATCTGAAGTACCTAAGTCTACACCTAGATACTCCATTCTAAACCCTTCTCTTCCTGGTGGAGGTGAACGGAGTCGAACCGATGACCTCCTGCGTGCAAGGCAGGCGCTCTCCCAGCTGAGCTACACCCCCATCTACTCCTCCACTTATGGTGGGCCTAGATGGACTTGAACCATCGACCTCACGCTTATCAGGCGTGCGCTCTAACCGAAACTGAGCTATAGGCCCATCTAAACCCTATCTTAACTCCTTTTCAAAGAACTTATTCCTTGCTCTTCATAATTAAATAGCGAGAGTGTGGTGAGTTCTTTCTCTATAAAGGAGGTGATCCATCCGCACCTTCCGGTACGGATACCTTGTTACGACTTCACCCCAATCACCAGCCCTACCGTCGGCAGCTGCCTCCCTTATGGGTTGGCTCACTGACTTCGGGTAGAACCGGCTTTCGTGGTGTGACGGGCGGTGTGTACAAGGCCCGGGAACGTATTCACCGCGGCATGCTGATCCGCGATTACTAGCGATTCCGCCTTCATGCAGTCGAGTTGCAGACTGCAATCCGAACTACGATGGGTTTTTTGGGATTAGCTCCACCTCGCGGCTTCGCAACCCTTTGTACCCACCATTGTAGTACGTGTGTAGCCCTGGGCGTAAGGGCCATGATGACTTGACGTCGTCCCCACCTTCCTCCGAGTTAACCTCGGCAGTCCCCCTAGAGTGCCCGGCTTTACCCGATGGCAACTAAGGGCAAGGGTTGCGCTCGTTGCGGGACTTAACCCAACACCTCACGGCACGAGCTGACGACAGCCATGCAGCACCTGTCTCCGCGTTCCCCGAAGGGCACCCCACTGTTTCCAGCAGGTTCGCGGGATGTCAAGCCCAGGTAAGGTTCTTCGCGTTGCATCGAATTAAACCACATACTCCACCGCTTGTGCGGGCCCCCGTCAATTTCTTTGAGTTTCATCCTTGCGGACGTACTCCCCAGGCGGGACACTTATCGCGTTTGCTTCGACACCGAGCGGATCTAACCACCCAACGTCTAGTGTCCATCGTTTACAGCGTGGACTACCAGGGTATCTAATCCTGTTTGCTCCCCACGCTTTCGCACCTCAGCGTCAGTATCGGCCCAGGTAGTCGCCTTCGCCTCTGGTGTTCCTCCCGATATCTACGGATTTCACCCCTACACCGGGAATTCCACTACCCTCTACCGAACTCTAGCACAGCAGTCTCAAGTGCAGTCCCACGGTTAAGCCGTGGCCTTTCACACCTGACTTGCCATGCCGCCTACGCGCGCTTTACGCCCAGTAATTCCGAATAACGCTCGCACCCTCCGTATTACCGCGGCTGCTGGCACGGAGTTAGCCGGTGCTTCCTCTGGAGGTACCGTCAGCTTGGTAGCCTGTTCGACCACCAAGGGTTCTTCCCTCCTGACAGAGGTTTACGACCCGAAGGCCTTCTTCCCTCACGCGGCGTTGCTGGGTCAGGGTTTCCCCCATTGCCCAATATTCCCCACTGCTGCCTCCCGTAGGAGTCTGGGCCGTGTTCCAGTCCCAGTGTGGCCGGTCACCCTCTCAGGCCGGCTACCCATCGTAGCCTTGGTAGGCCATTACCCCACCAACTAGCTAATGGGACGCAGGCTCATCCCTAGGCGGTAGCTTCTCCGAGAGGCCACCCTTTCCTAGCCAACCACTTAATAATTGACTAGCTTATCAGGTATTAGCACCGCTTTCGCAGTGTTATCCCTGTCCTAGAGGTAGATAACCCACGCGTTACTCACCCGTGCGCCGCTTTACTCACCACCCGAAGGTGGCTTTCTCGCTCGACTTGCATGTGTTAGGCACGCCGCCAGCGTTCATTCTGAGCCAGAATCAAACCCTCCAGTAAAGAATTTTCTTATTCGCCTCAAGAGAAGAATCTATTTAATCAGATTAACCTTCTCTGTCAACTTTTTCTTTCATCTTTTTTTAAATCTTTTTTTGTCTAAAGAACAATTTGCCATCGCGGCAGGAGGAAGCTTTTTATATATTTCCGCCTCTTTGTCAAGCAAAAAAAAATAAAAATTAAAAACTTCTTTAAAACTCCAGATTTCTAGGAGTTCTGGGGAAGGGAATAACATCTCGGATATTGCTAATTCCTGTAATAAACATAATGAGCCTCTCAAAACCAAGTCCAAAACCTGCGTGAGGTACAGTGCCAAAACGACGTAGGTCCAGATACCACCAGTAATCCTCTTCAGAAAGTCCCAGTTCCTTCATTCTGGCAACAAGGACATCCAGACGTTCTTCTCTTTGGCTACCACCCACCAGTTCTCCCACTCTGGGCACTAGTAAGTCCATGGCAGCCACGGTCTTACCATCATCATTTAAACGCATATAAAAGGCCTTTATTTCTTTGGGATAGTCAAAAACAAATACAGGCTTTTTAAAATACTCCTCGCTCAAATAACGCTCATGCTCAGTCTGTAAATCCAGGCCGTATTCCACCGGATATTCAAAATCCTTTTTAGCCTTTTTAAGTAATTCTATGGCCTCAGTATAGCTGATGCGAGCAAAAGGCTCTTGGAGTACGCTTTCTAAACGAGCAAACAACTCCTTATCTAAAAAACGCCCAAAAAGCTCTATCTCATCCTTACACACTTCCTGGATATAACCAACCAGCCACTTGAGCATATCTTCAGCCAGGTCCATGTCATCCTTTAAGTCAGCAAAAGCCATTTCTGGTTCTATCATCCAGAATTCTGCAGCATGCCTGGGAGTATTGGAATTTTCTGCCCTAAAAGTAGGCCCAAAGGTATAGACATCTCCCAGGGCACAGGCCAAAATTTCAGCTTCTAGCTGTCCAGAAACAGTAAGATGGGCTTCTTGACCAAAAAAATCTTCTTTAAAATCCACCTTACCTTTTAGTGATTTTAAATCCAAGGCAGTAACAGTAAACATTTCCCCTGCCCCTTCACAATCAGAACCAGTTATAATGGGTGCATGTACATAAAAAAATCCTCTCTCTTGAAAAAATTTGTGCACCCCAAAGGCTAAAGCAGACCTAACCCGGTTAAGAGCTCCATACTTATTGGTCCTGGGCCTAAGATGAGCAATGGTCCTTAAGAACTCGTCACTATGACGCTTCTTTTGCAAAGGATAACTATCAGCAGGAGCCTCTCCTACCAAAAGCACTGTCCTGGCACTAACTTCCCACTTTTGTCCCTTGCCCGGAGATTCAACCAAGTCTCCCTCTACCACCACAGAAGCACCTGTGGTCAACTTTGCAAGATATTCTTTTTCTATATTCTCCCAATTTAAAACCACCTGAATATTTTTCAAACAAGAACCATCATTTATCTCTAAAAAGGAAAATCCCTTGGAGTCTCTTCTAGTCCTTATCCAACCTTTTAAGACAATTCCCTGTTTTTCTTCCAAAGCATTTAAGGCTTCTTTTACCTTCAAGCGCATAAACACCCTCCTACAAAATACTTAAAGGATCTAAATCCAAGTCCAGTTTTACCTTACCAGACTTAAGAAATTTGTTTAATCTTTGCCCCAAATCAAAATAAAATTTTCTAATTGCCAACCAGTTATCTGCCTTTAATAACAAATGATATCGTTGCCGCTTTTTGAGATAAGCGATTATAGCCGGAACAGGTCCCAACACCTTGCCAGAAAACTGTAAACCAAGCAACTGAGAATATTTTTTTAGTTCTCCTAAAAATTCCTCTTCTTGAGCCCAGGATTTGGGAAAAGTAACTTTAATTAACCCCAATTTTACAAAAGGAGGATAAGAAAAGATTTTCCTTTTCTCTATCTCCTGTTTATAAAACCCCTCATAGTCCTCTTTTTTTACTAAATCCCAAAAAAAATGTTGTGGGTCTCTGGTCTGAATCAAAACTTCTCCCTGCTTATCCCTTCGCCCAACTCGACCTATAAGTTGCACCAACAACTGAAACATCCTTTCAGTGGCCCTATAATCAGGGAAAGATAACCCAAAATCCCCATCCAGTACTATACCCAAACCTACTTGAGAAAAGTCATGCCCTTTACTCAACATCTGAGTTCCAACTAAAATTTTGGCCTCGCCTTGCTCAAACTCTTTTAATACCTGTTTTAAATCCTCTTCCTTTTTTATAACATCTCTATCCAAACGTAATACTCCAAGCTGAGGAAAGTTCCTTTGAATAATTTCCTCTACTTTTTCAGTACCCTCTTGATAGTATTTAAAAGAAGAAGACAAGCATTTAGGACAAACTGCTGACATTTTTAAAACATTTCCACAATAGTGACATAAAAGTTTATCCTCTTTTTTATGATAGGTAAGAGTAACATCACAATTACTACATTTAACTATCTCTCCACATTGAGTACAATATAGAATATGAGCATAACCTCTTTTATTATGTAAAATTATTATTTTTTCATCAGAGTTTATATACTCAATTAGCTTATTCCAGGAATATGTTGTAAATATTCCTTCTACTGTTTTTTCTTTATTCTTATCTAATATTTTAACTACAGGTGAAACACTTTTACCAAATCTTTTATCCAGGATATGTAAGTCTAAAATTTTATTTTCAGCAGCATAATAGGTTTTAACATCTGGAGTTGCACTTCCTAAGACCAGTGTAGCCTTATTTTTCTTGGCTAAAAAATGCACAATCTCTTTGGTTTGATAAAAAAATCCACCCTGTTCTTGCTTGTAACTCTCAACATGCTCTTCATCTACTATAATTAAACCAAGATTCTTAAAAGGTAAAAAAACACTAGACCTCGTTCCAACTACAACACTAATATTATTTAGGACCTTCAAAAATATCTCTCTCTTTTCCTTATCTTTTTTGATTCCTGTATAAAAGTAAATATGTGGAAAAGAAACAATATCTTTAACTCTCTTAAATATGGATAGACCTAAAGCAATTTCAGGACAGAGCAATAAAACACTTCTTTTTTGCTGCAGTGTCCTTCGAATAAGATCAAAATAAATAAAGGTTTTACCACTACCAGTTATACCATGGATTAAATGTGAATTAAAGCTTTTACTTTCAATACCCTGGCTAATTTTATTTACTATTTCATTTTGAGTAGAGTTCAAAGTATACTTTTCAAATTTAAAACCAATATTATCTTCATTCTTTTTTATTTTTACAAAATCATTTTGTAAAAAAGAGATAATTTTTTTCTTACTAAACTTTTGTAATAAAAAACTTAATGTTTTTTCTTCCTCAAGCAGTAGACTTATTAAATCCTTATCTTGCTTTTTAAATGAAGATAGTGCATATTCTTTATTTTCTAAAAATATTAAATCCTTATGAACTAGATCTATAAGTTTTCCAGAATTCCATAAGTCTACCAGTTGTAGATATCTGGAGCTATCTTTTGTTAAGGATTTTAAATTGCAACGAGACAATATGCATTGTATAGAAAGGGGAGTTCTTTTTAAAGAACCTGGAATTATGGAAGCAATAACTTTCCCTGGAGAGCATAAGTAGCGTTTGGCAATATCTTCAGCTAAGAAAATTTGTTCTTCATTAAAGAAATGGTAATCTAGAGGAAAAAAAATATTCTTTAATTCAATATCACTCTTTTCAAGGGTTAACTTATCTTTTACCAGACCTAAACTTAAAGTATTATTTTTTCCAAAAGGAACTAATACTCTAATACCCTTTTTAAACAGAGAAAAATTAAATACTTCAGGAACCTGGTACCTAAAAATACCATAAGGGTTTCGTAAAATATAGACATCAACAACATTCATCTATTAAAAGGGAAAAATCAGGATATTTTTAAATAAGGGATTATATTTAACAGGAATTTGTGACCCCAAAGAAGAGTATCTCTTTTGAAAATAGCTAGTTTCAAAATAAAAATTATTGTTCAAAGAATTTAAGCTTCCCCATTGTAAAGAAAATTCTTCTTTAGCCCAGGGAGTTATAAAAATGCCCTGGGTTGGGAGATAGAAATTACCCAGGTAAACAAAATTTTTCCAGATCAAAGTAACATCATCGAGACTAAATCCCAAAGGATAAAAATATTCATTCAAGTAATAAACCCTTCGTGTACCTTTTCCCAGTTCCAAGCCAGGTTTATCCTGCCAAAAAACATATCTGCTTTTCTCAATATCCACTCCAAGTTGCTTCCACTTGGCAGGGGAATAAAAAAAATACACCACAAAGGGTAAAGGAGAGGTGAAGTCAAAACTAGAAAGAACTTGCTGCTCCTTTTGAAATAAAACTGCTCCAAAAATTTGCTCCTGTTCCTTTTTTATTCCCCATTCAACCAGGGTATTTCCCTTTTTAAACCAAACTCTGGTGGTTAAGTCTGGATAGTTTTTCCAGGTTATTAAACAGGCAAAGGATTCAAGGCTGGAATAGTTTTCCTGCCAGGCTTGCTCTATGGTTTCTAAAGAAGGCAAAAAAGCCCTGGCAGTGTTAGCTGTAATTACCAAGCTAAAAAAACATATCAGGATAAAAAACAACCTTTTTAACTTGAGCAAGCCAAAAGCTCCTTCAGGCTTTTTGTCAGTTCTTGCTTTAACTCTTCATCCTTTAGCCCAAAGTAAATGTTGGCTGTAAGATAGTCTACCCAATCTCCAATATCAAAGCGTCTGCCACTTACCTTTACAGCCAAGAGTCTGTTTTCCCTGGCCAAAAAGTGTAAGGCATCTGTTAGCTGATATTCTCCCTGGGAATCAGGTTGCACCTTTTCCAGATAACTAAAGATATCTGGAGGCAAAACATATCTTCCCACCACAGCCAGACGTGAAGGAGCTTCTTCTGGTCTAGGTTTTTCGTGCAGCTTTTTTACTCGAAAAAGACCTGGAGAAATTTCCTCTCCGCCAATAATACCATAATTGGAAACCTTTTCCTTAGGTACTTCCATTACTCCTACCACTGGCATTTGTTCAGTCTTGGCCACTTCTACCAGTTGGGCAATGGCAGGCTCAGCACTAAAAATCAAATCATCTCCTACCAAAACAGCAAAATGTTCCTTTTTTACCACTTCTTGAGCACAGGCAACTGCATGTCCCAATCCCAACTGTTCTTTTTGACGAACAGAAATAATATTAACCATATTGGAGACTCTTAACACCTCTTCCAGTAAATCTTTTTTCCCTGCTCTTTTTAAGACCAGTTCCAGAGAAAGGTTGCGATCAAAGTGGTCTTCCAAGGCCCTTTTATTTTGATTGTTTACAAACACTACATCTGTAAGACCTGCTTGCATGGCCTCTTCCACTACATATTGGACAGCTGGCTTTTTGTATACAGGAAGCATTTCTTTGGGAATATTTTTGGTAGCAGGCAAAGACCTTGTTCCCCACCCTGCTACTGGGATAACTACTTTGGTTATATTCATTTTTCCTCCTCTTGGTTAAGCCAAATATTTTTCACTTACCTCTACCAGATAGTTAAGCCACTTCTCAACCAAATCTGGACTCTCTGCTTCTACCATTATTCTAAGCACTGGCTCTGTCCCAGAATAGCGCAAAAGCACTCTTCCCTTTCCTGCTAAATCCTTTTCCGCAGCCTTCAAAGCCTTATTTAACTCAGGAATTTGACTGTAATCCACCTTTTCCTTTACATGAACATTACGCAATTCTTGAGGATAGGGTTGTAAAATCTGTTTCAATTCAAAAAGGGATTTCCCTGTTTCCAGCATAATCTTAAGCAACTGCAAAGCAGTTAACAAGCCATCCCCAGTGGTACTGTGCTCCAAAAAGACCATGTGGCCTGACTGTTCACCCCCCAGGACATAGCCTCCTTTTACCATTTCCTCTACCACATAGCGATCTCCAACCGGAGTTCTGACCAGCTTTCCACCTTTGTTCTGCATAAATATTTCCAGGGCCACATTACTCATCACTGTAGCTACGAGAATTTTTTGGGGTAAGAGATCTTTTGTCAGCAAATAATTGGCACAAATGGCCATAATCTGGTCCCCATCCAGAACCTCACCCCTTTCGTCAATGGCAATTAGCCTATCTCCATCTCCATCCAGGGCAAAGCCCACATCTGCTCCTGTAGCCAGAACATTTTCAGCAGCTACTTCAGGATAAAGAGAACCACATTTTTTATTTATATTTAAACCATTGGGGTCAACACCCAGCTTGATTACCTTGGCCCCCAGTTCCTCAAAAATTAAAGGAGCTACTCTATAGGTTGCTCCGTGAGCACAATCCAAAACTATTTTTAAACCATCTAAACTAAGTTCACAGGGAAAGGTATTTTTCAAATACACAATATAACGTCCTGGACTGTCTTCTATTTTAAAAGCTCTGCCCAAAAGATCTGAGTTGGGAGTTTCCCACTCCACATCTGGAGATAAAACCAACCTGCTTATTTCCTCTTCCACTTCGTCAGAAAGCTTAAATCCCCTGCTATCAAAAAACTTAATCCCATTATCCATATAGGGGTTATGGGAAGCAGAAATAACCACACCCACATCTGCGCGCATATTTCTGGTCAGAAAAGCAATGGCTGGAGTGGGCATGGGACCCACCAAAAAAACATCCATACCAGAGGCACAAAACCCAGAAGTAAGAGCACTTTCAAACACATACCCAGACAAACGGGTATCCTTGCCAATTACCACTCTATGCCTTCTGGCACCATTTCTAAAAATCTGACCTGCAGCCAAACCAACCCTTAAAGCAATTTCTGGAAGCATTGGGAAAATATTTGCCTGTCCTCGAATTCCATCTGTACCAAAAAGTTTTCCCATCTTTCTTACTCCACCTTAATCTTTAACATAGAAGGCTTTTTTTCTAAAACAACTATATCTTGCGCAGCCTTTAGTTGAACAGGAAGCTCATATTCTCCTTTTTCTTTGGGTATTTCCACAAACACCTGAAAATTCTCTTTCCACTTATTTTTTTTCCATAAGTAAAGAGGTATGCCTAGCTTTAGTTTGCATTTCTTAGTTGAGGATAAGAGTTTAAATTTCTTCTTAGCAGGATTTAAAAAATGAATGGTTCTAACCAGCCATAATTCCTTTCTTTTAGGAACTACTGCTAAATATACGTCTACACTACCCACTTCAGATTCTATTTGTTCATCCAGATCTAAGGGAACATTTTGTCTATATATTTTATTTTTTAAAGGATCTATTTCAATAGCTTTTGTTTTTAATTTATCTATATTTTTTATTATTCTGCTAGGTCCAGAAATCAAAACCTTTGGAGGATTATAAGAGATTTCTTTTAAATCAAAATATTCTGCAAAGTTTTTAAAATTTGTTTTCCAAACAACTTCCACTGAAACATTTTTCTTCATAATCTTATCTATGTCCAATTCTAGACGCGGTGGAAGAATAGATACTACTTCAACAGGAGGTGGAAACTTTAAATATTTACTTTCTAAAATAACTACTTGAGAGCCTATAGACAAATCAGATAAATTCAATCTATAACTATATTTTTCCTGTTGTAATCTCTCTAGTACAGTACGAGTTGCTCTAACTCTTACCTGTATCTTAGAAGGTAATCCTCCAATAATAACCATATCAGAAGGTAAAGAAACTACTTCCAAAGGTACTTCTACCCAATATTCTACCTTTTCTCTACCACTTACCAAGTACCAGACAAAAACAGCTAAAATAAGAGCCAGTAATCTATATTGCCAATCTTTCATTGTTATCGTTGCCATGCATTTTGAATTACTCTTCTAAGCCTTACTTCATCCAAGGCAGAGGTAAGTTTACCCCCAATAGCTACAGAAATAGCTCCTCGTTCCTCTGAAACCACAATAGAAATGGCATCACTTTCCTCAGTTATTCCAATAGCAGCCCTATGCCTAGTACCCAGTTCACTTCTGGGACTTATACCTACAGCCAAAGGCAACACACAACCAGCGGCCTCCACCCTTCCCTGGCGTATAATTACAGCGCCATCATGTAAAGGTGAACCAGGATAAAATATACTCATAAGTAATTCTTTGGTTATTTTAGCTTTTATCTCTACTCCTCTTTCTATAATATCTCCTAAAGGAATATTTTTTTCTAGAACAATTAGCGCACCTATTCTCTTATCTGCCATTTTTACAACAGCTAAAACCAATTCATTTAATACTTCCTCTTCTAATTTTTCCCTTGCAAACAATCCTTTAGCCCCTACAACAGCCAATGCTCTTCGTATATCTTTCTGGAATAGAATTATTACAACCAAAAAGATAGAACCCAAGAAGTTTCCCAACAGCCAATGCAAAGTATAAAATCCAAATTCTCCAGATAAATAATAAAATAAAATAACAACAAACAAACCATAAATTACTGATACAGCCCTTGTACCTTTAACTAGGAGAATAATAAGGTGAAAGAGATATCCAACTATAAGAATATCTACAATATCTCTCCAGGAAACAGTGAAGTGTCCGAATTCAATTACTGGCATTTTTCAAAGCTTCAACTATAGTCAGGGTTTCTTTGGTTTCTTTTACTTCATGAACGCGGTGAATGTAAACACCTTTTTGAGCCAAAAGCGCTGTAGCTACCTGGGTGGCTATTTGTCTTTCTCCTACTTTAAGTCCTAGCAACTTTTCCCACATGGATTTATTGGAAAGCCCCACATAAAGGGGTCTGCCCAAGGAAAAAAACTTTTCTATATTGGCCAAAATAGCTAAATTATGCTCCAGGAGTTTGCCAAAACCAATCCCTGGATCCAGGACGATGTTTTCTTCAGGAAGACCTTTTTTTACCAATAAATTTAATTTTTCTTCGAAAAAAGCATATATTTCCTCTACTACATTTTCATAATGCGGATTTTCTTGCATGGTTTCTGGCCGTCCCAGGCTATGCATTAAAACATAACCAGGCTTATATTCCACTACAACTTCTAATAAAGAAGGGTCAAAAGTGCAGGCAGAAACATCGTTGATAATTTCAGCACCCTTTTCTAAAGCCCTTCTAGCCACTTCAGCTTTATAGGTATCCACAGAAATCACTGCCTGAGGTAAATTCTCTTTAATAGCTTGCACTACAGGAATCACTCGCTTTATCTCTTCTTCCAAGGATACCCGGGGAGAAAAAGGCCTGGTGCTTTCCCCGCCCACATCTATTATATTTCCCCCTTGAGATAAAATTTCTCCAGCCCTGGCCAAAGCCTGCGTAGGGTCAAAATACTTTCCTCCATCATAAAAGGAGTCTGGAGTTACATTGAGGATGCCTACAATTAAAAAAGGGGTAGGCTTCAGGCTACCCCTTAAAGTTTTCCAGATACTTTTCTTTTTTGTACCTTCCACTTCTCCCTACCTCTTTAGGAAATTTCAAAATCCTCCTTGCCTGAAGAGTCTTGTTCCTGTTTATTCTCTTCACTTGGGTCATCTTCAAGACTGACCTTATCTAAAGACTCTCCTTTTAAAATCTTATCCACTTCTTCTCCACTTAAAGTTTCTCTTTCCAAAAGGGCTTTAGCCAGGGCATGCAAGGTATCTAAATTTTCTTCCAAAATGGTCCTGGCTCTCTGGTAAGCCTTTTGCACAATAGCCTTTACTTCAGCATCAATTAGCTTGGCTGTTTCCTCACTATAATCCTTGTGATGCACTAAATCTCTACCTAAAAACACCTCCTGGGAATTATCCCCCCAGGCAAGTGGGCCTAGAGTTTCACTCATACCCCATTCGCAAACCATTCGTCTGGCCATTTTGCTGGCCCTTTCAATGTCATTTCCTGCTCCAGTGGTCAGTTCTCCAAAAACAATTTCTTCTGCCACTCTACCACCCAAAAGTACGGCCAGGGTGCTTTCCAGGTAGGTCTTGGAATAGGTGTGCCTATCATCAATGGGTAGTTGCATGGTAACGCCCAAAGCCCTTCCTCTAGGAATAATGGAAACCTTATGCACAGGGTCTGCCTTGGGAGAAAACTTGGCAACCAGAGTATGTCCTGACTCGTGATAAGCTGTAACTTTTCTTTCTTCTTCACTTAAAATCACACTTCTTCTTTCTTTACCCATGAGCACCTTATCTTTGGCCTGTTCAAAGTCTTCCATATCAACTTTATCTTTACCCAGCTTAGCTGCATGTAAGGCAGCCTCATTGACCAGATTTTCTAAGTCTGCTCCAGAAAACCCAGGGGTTCCCCTGGCTATAACTTCTAAGTCCACATCCTCAGCTATAGGAGTGCGTCGCACATGCACTTCTAAAATCTTTTTTCTGCCATTAAGGTCAGGATTGGGCACAACCACCTGTCTATCAAAACGCCCTGGACGCAAAAGAGCAGGGTCTAAAACATCTGGCCTATTGGTAGCTGCAATCAAAATAACACCTTCATTGGATTCAAAACCGTCCATTTCTACTAACAACTGGTTCAAGGTCTGTTCTCGCTCATCATGTCCACCACCCAGACCTGCTCCTCTTTGTCTACCTACAGCATCAATTTCATCAATAAAAATCAAACAGGGGGCATGCTTCTTAGCCTGAATAAAAAGGTCTCTTACTCTAGCAGCACCCACACCCACAAACATTTCCACAAATTCTGAACCAGAAATGGAAAAGAAAGGAACTCCAGCTTCTCCAGCTACAGCCTTGGCCAACAAGGTCTTACCCGTTCCTGGAGGGCCTACTAAAAGTACACCTTTGGGAATACGGCCTCCTAACCGGGTAAATTTTTTGGGGTTACTCAAAAAATCCACCACTTCCTGTAGTTCTTCCTTGGCTTCTTCCACTCCAGCCACATCTGCAAAGGTAACCCTAATCTCTTCCTGAGTAATCATCTTGGCTCTAGACCTGCCAAAAGAAAGCGCTTTCCCTCCGCCTCCTTGCATCTGACGCATAAAAAAGATCCATACGCCTATTAACAAGATCATGGGAAACCAGGAAACAAAAACAGACACATACCAGGGAGTCTCTTCCTGAGGTTGGGCTTCTACCTGCACCTTATTGGCTAATAACAACTTTATTAGACCGGGATCGTCTGTTTTATAAACAAAAAAACGCTGATTATCAGTGAGAACACCATTGATTTTATCACCCTGGATTTTAACTGCTAAAACATCTCCCTGTTCTACCTTTTGCACAAAGTCAGAATAGGTTAGTTTCAACTGCCCAGCCTGGGGTTGATTAAACAAGTTAAATAATACCACCATTACCAAGGAGATAACTATCCAGAGAACTAAATTCTTGGAAAAGCTATTCATTTAACCTCCATCCAATTAATTTATTAAAAATTTTCCTATAAACACTTTGCTTGTCCTTGTCCATGAAGGGAAAAGAGTTTCTTTAATTTCCCATATCTAACTAAAAAAACTAAAAAATTAAAACTTGCCAAAAAAAAACCATCTTGTTAGAAAGGAGTTTTGACGGTGGAAGCGTATCGTCACCGGTGTGGCGCCTGGACTTCAAATCCAGTGGACGGCCGAAAGGTCGTCGGTAGGTTCGACTCCTATACGCTTCCGCCATTTTCTTTTAACCACTTATCTATTTCTTCAATTTGCTTACTCACAGAAAGAGGACCAGTTCCTCCAGGGGTATTTCTTCTTTTTACAGCCTGTCTATAATCAAGCACTTGAAAAACATCACTCTCTATTTGAGGGCACACTGCCTGCATTTCCTTTAATTCCAGATCTTCCAAACCCACTCCCTTTTCTTCGGCTATGCCTACCAATTTACCAGTAATATGATGAGCATCTCTAAAGGGTATTCCCTTTAAAACTAAATAGTCTGCCAGTTCTGTAGCATTTAAATAGCCTTTCTTTAAGGCTAAAAACATATTTTGGGCATTAAATTCTATCTTGGCCAGCATCCCTTTCATAAGAATTAAAGAATTATATATGGTTTTATGCGTATCCAAAAAGGGCTCTTTGTCCTCTTGTAAATCCCTATTATAAGTAAGAGGCAATCCTTTTAAAATAGTTAGAAGGGCAATTAAATTGCCATACACCCTTCCAGTTTTACCTCGCATTATTTCAGCTACATCTGGATTCTTTTTTTGAGGCATAATAGAGGATCCTGTAGCATATTCATCAGGAAGTTTTACAAAGCCAAAACAGGGATTTGCCCAAAGTATAATTTCTTCACACAATCTACTTAAATGCATCTGAATCAAAGTAGCCACAAACAAACTCTCTGCTACAAAGTCTCGATCGGAAACTGCATCCATACTATTGGCAAATACCTGTTCAAATCCCACTTCTTGAGCTACTAAAAAGGGATTCAAAGAATAGGTGCTGCCAGCCAGAGCAGCTGCACCCAAAGGAGACACCCGCACTCTTTGCTTTACATCTACAATACGCTCGTAATCCCTTTTAAACATGTGAGCATAAGCCAAAAGATGCTGAGCCAAAGAAACAGGTTGGGCAGGTTGCAGGTGGGTATAGCCAGGCAAAAGTGTTTCCTGTTGCTCTTTGGCCATGGTATTTAAAGTAGCAATAAGTGAGGTTAAAGCCTGCTGCCACTGACTTAAGCATTTATCCACAAAAAGCCTGAAATCCAAAGCCACCTGGTCATTTCTACTTCTACCTGTATGGAGTTTTTTGCCTGCATCTCCAATGAGTTCAGTTAGTCGTTGCTCTATATTCATGTGCACATCTTCTAGCTTTTTGGACCAGGCAAACTGACCACTTTCAATCTCTGCTTTAATCTGTTCCAAACCATTTAAAATGGCTTGCACTTCCTCTTCACTAAGCAGGCCCACCTTGCCCAACATTTTGGCATGGGCCATTGAACCCTTAATATCCTCTAAATATAGTTCCTTATCAAACTCTACAGACTGGGTGTATTCTTCCACCAAAGGAAGGGTTTCTTGTTTGAATCTTCCCCCCCAAAGCTTCTTTTGTTTACTCATATTCTACCCTTATTTTCTGGCTAATAACCTTAAACCCTGCAATCTAATAAAACCTGCTGCATCTTTTTGATTATAAACCTCGTCTGCTTCAAAGGTGGCAAACTCTGGATTATAAAGGCTATAAGGAGAACGCCTGCCCAAAGGATATACATTACCCTTATAGAGTTTTAAGCGCACCTCTCCTGTAACCTTCTCCTGAGTCTTATCCATAAAAGCCTGGAGAGCTTCTCTTTCTGGAGAAAACCAGAAACCATTATACACCATTTCTGCATATTTAGGCACCAGGCTATCTCTTAAGTGTAATACTTCTCGATCCAGACAGATACCCTCCAGATCCTGATGAGCTACATACAAAATAGTGCCTCCTGGAGTTTCATAAACTCCTCTGGATTTCATCCCTACAAAACGATTTTCTACCATATCAATACGACCTATACCGTGCTTTCCTCCCAATACATTCAGTTCTTTTAGTAGATTAGCTGGAGATAGTTTTTTTCCATTCAAAGCCACAGGATTGCCTGCTTCAAATTCCAGGGTAATAATTTCTGGCTGTTCAGGAGCCTTTTCAGGAGGTACGGTTAAAAGATAAGTGCCTTCTCCAGGCTCCAGCCAGGGGTCTTCCAACTCCCCGCCTTCAAAGGAAATATGTAATAAATTACGATCACAACTATAGGGTTTTTCTTTGGTCACAGGTACTGGAATGCCATTTTCCTGGGCAAAACTTATTAAAGCCTTTCTAGAATTCAAATCCCATTCTCGCCAGGGAGCAATGGTTTTAAGCTCTGGGGCCAGGGCCATGGCTGTAAGTTCAAAACGTACCTGGTCATTACCCTTGCCAGTGGCTCCATGGGCAATGGCCTGGGCACCTTCCTTTCTGGCTATTTCCACCAGCTTCTTGGCAATAAGCGGCCTTGCAATGGAAGTGCCCAAAAGATAGCGACCTTCATAAATAGCTTTGGCCCTGAACATGGGAAAAACATATTCTTTTACAAACTCTTCACGCAAGTCTTCTATATAAACCTTACTTGCTCCTGTCTTTAAAGCCTTTTCCTCCAGGCCACTAAGCTCTTCTTCCTGCCCCAGATCAGCAGTAAAGGTAATTACTTCACACTGATAAGTTTTTTTTATCCACTTTAAAATTACTGAAGTATCTAAACCTCCAGAATATGCTAAAACAACTTTTTCTATTTTACTCATACTTTCTTCACCTCACTTTTTAAGAAAAAAGAAGTTCTAAAATAGCCTTTTGCATGTGTAATCTATTTTCTGCCTGATCCCAAACTATAGACATTTCACTTTCCAGTACATCTTCTGTAATTTCCTCTCCCCTATGCGCTGGTAAACAGTGCATCACCTTTACTTCTTTTTTAGCTCTGGAAAGCAATTCTTTGTTTACCTGATAGGGAGCAAATATTTTTTTGCGTATTTCTGCTTCTTCTTCCTGCCCCATAGAAGCCCAAACATCTGTATTAACATAATCCACATCTTCAACTGCTTCTTTAGGATCATCTGTACAATAAACTTTTGCCCCCATACTCAAGGCTCTAGCCAGGATATCTCCATCTGGAGCATATTTTTTAGGAGTGGCAATATTTAACTGAAAGGGAAAATAAATGGCAGCATTTATCCAGGAATGAGCCATATTATTGCCATCTCCAATCCAGGCTATTTTCAGTTGAGAAAAATCTGGAGTTCTTTCATAAATGGTCAATAAATCACTCATGACCTGGCAGGGATGATAAAGATCAGTCAAGGCATTGATTATGGGGATGGAACTAAAGGAAGCCAAAAGTTCCAACTTTTCCTGTTCAAAGGTGCGTACTACCAGGCCTTGAACATAACGGGAAAGGACCCTGGCTGTATCCTGCAAAGGTTCACTTCTTCCCAGCTGACAATCTCTAGGTGTCATAAAAATAGTTTTACCGCCTAAATGACTTATTCCAACCTCAAAAGAAACTCTGGTCCGAGTAGAAGACTTTTCAAAAATAAGAGCCAGGACCTTGCCAGCCAGCAAATCAGAACGATAATCTGTTGTTTTCATTTCTAAAGCTCTTTTTACTAAATCCTGAGCCTCTTGTACCTTCAAATCCAGAATAGAAAGAAAATGACGCATTCTATCTCTCCCCTTATGGTTTTATTTCCAGTAAATACGCTTTACTAAAGTCCAGGTAAGTGGAAGCTGTTTGTACAATATCCTCTTTGCTTATCTTGTTGACCTCTTGAATCATCTTTTCTCTAAAATCAAAATTAAGGTCTTGTAACCAAAGCTCTGCCTTTTCTCTAGCCCTGCTCCCCAAAGACTGTAAGTTGCGATAATAACTTCCTTCATACACATTTTTAGCCCGAATAACTTCTTCTTCTCTGAATTGACCTTGCTTTAACTGGGCAATCACCTCTTTAAAACCCTCCAGGGCCTTATCTTCTTCACCCTGATAAGTGCCAATATAAAAGGCCAAAAAGCCAGTTTTAGAAGACTGCCAGAGAAAAGAGGTCACGCTATAGCCAAGGCCTTGTTCGTCTCTTAACCTTTGAAAAAGCAAACCTGACTGCCCGCTTAACATACGGTTTAAAACTGTTAAGCCAGGAGTGTCTGTAGACTTTAAGCCCTGTACAGGAAATACCAGGAGCAAATGACTTTGATTCCTCTCTGGCAAGTTCAAAACCAGTTCTTTTTCCCTGGTCCACAAAAAGGAATCCTCTATCTTTTGGGAAGGACGTAGTTTTTCCCGTATTTTTTGCACAAAATTATCCAGTTCCTTTTCGCTTACATCTCCACATACAGAAATAATAAAAGGATATTGTTTTTGTTTTTCCCAAAACTCTTTAACCTGTTCCACTGAAAACCTGGCTACTCTATCTTCTTGACCCAAGTGATAAAAGGAATAGGGGCCAGATTTAAAGAGAAAAGGAAATAATTCTCTAAACAACAATCCTACAGGACTATCCTTTTTTTCTTTTATTTCAGCAATCTGCTCCAATTTGGACTTTTCTACTTCTTCAGCCAGAAAACTTGGTTCCAAAATAATTTCTTCCAGCAGGGCATAAATATCCTCACTATATTTAGAAGGGAATTTGGCCTTTAAGGAAAAACTTTTGCGACCTGCTTCTGCTTCTAAATCGCTGGTTCTAAGGGCCAAAAAATCCTGTATTTCTAGAAAAGAATGCTTGGAAGTGCCTCTTAATAAAGCCTTGGCAGTTAAAACAGCCAATCCAGCTTCTTTTGGAGTAAGCAAACTGTCCCCACCTTTCCAGCTTATATTTAGGGCAGTATAGGGCAAGGTTGAGTCCTGCTCCACCACCAGCATTCTCCCCAATCCCAGATCCAGAACCCTTTGATTGCGGCCTCTGGCAGAAACAGCTTTTGGAGTTACAGCAGGAGATACCTTGATTTTACTCAAAAAATAATCTGCAGTTAAATTTACTTCTTTAGGCAAAAGAAAGGCTGCCACCAACCTTTCTGGCTGCAAATAGGTTTGATAAACTTTCTTTAAATCCTCAAGAGTAATACCCTGTAAGGCCTGCAGATAAGCGTTTTCTGCCAGAAAGCTTCCTTCAAAAAACTGAAAATAGCCCAGCTTGGAAGCAATGCCTCCCAGGGTCTCTTTGGCCTGCAATAAGTCGTTTTCCAGGTTTAATTTAGCCTGCTTTAACCTTACTTCATCTATGAGGCTCCAATCTAAATGCTGAAGATGTTGTAAAAAGGTACTCCAAAAACTATCCACCTTATCTGGATCCAAACTAACACTAAAGTAAAAAGCTCCTCTTTTGTCCAAAAGTAAGCTTGAGCTGGAAACATCGTCCACCAGCCCTTTTTCGTACTTCAACAGGCGATAAAAATAGGAAGTCTTATCTCCTCCCAGCAAATAAGCCAGCACTTCCAAAGCCAGGGCATCCTTACTGTGCATGGAAGGAGCAGGAAAACCTATATCCACATAAACTTTTTTCCAGGGACCCTGCACCACCTCTACCACTGGCTTTACAGGCTGATCCAGAGGTTGAGGAGAAAATAAAACCTCTGATTTTCTATTTTCTAACTTCCCAAAGTATTTTTGCGCAGCCTTAACAACCTCATCCTTTTTAATCTTACCACATACCACCAGAAGCATGTTTAAAGGTTGATAATGCTCCTGAATATAGTTTTTTAAATCCCTGGCAGTAATGCTTTTTACACTATCAACAAACCCAATAATTGGCCTGGCATAAGGAGAACCCTGAAAAAGCTTGGCTTGAATGGTTTTAAATAATTTTTGTCCAGGATTGTCTTCACCTCGCTCCAATTCTGCCAGGACAACATTTTTTTCCTTTTCCAGTTCTTGTTCATCAAAGCGGGAATGAAAAATCATATCCTCCAGTACTTCCAGGGCAAGTTCCCAATGTTTGGCAGGCATGTCCATCACATACACAGTATAGTCAAAACTAGTGGCAGCATTTAAATATCCACCTTTACTTTCAATGGCCTCTGCTATTTCGCCTGTTTTTCTCTTTTCCGTACCCTTAAACACCATGTGCTCTAAAAGATGACTTATACCTGCCTGTTTAGGATCTTCATAGGCAGATCCCGTACGCACAAAAAGACGCACAGAAACCAGGGGAAAACGATTATCTTCCTGAACAAGTACCTTTAAGCCATTGGGTAAAACCACTAATTCTGCAGCCATACTAACTCCACCTAAACTTAAAATAATAGCTACCAGCCAAACTCCCAGAATTCTTTTTAACATTTTAAGAGCCTCCTTTAGCTCTTGCCAGCAAAAGTTTAAACTTAAAGTTTATTCCCTTAAGTAGCAAATGTCAAAAAAAAGCTCTGCCCCTTTTAGCAAACTTTTTCTTTACAAAAAAAATATTTTTTATTTACTAATTATTATAAAATTAAACTCAAGGAGTTATTCATGGTGGACAATTTTGAACTGGCCCAAGAAGAATTTCAAAGTAGTGAGAAAGAATTAATAGCTCAGGCTAATAAAATACAAGAACAAAGGAAAAAACTTGGATTAGATGGATTGGTAAAAGGCCTGGAAGCCATTATCATAAATGTAGAGCCAGACAACTTTTTTAAGGCAATACAAGAGCTTCTAAACTATACAGGATATGATATTCAAGACAGTTTTTTCAATCAACATAGAAAATGCTCTGTACTGTCTTTACCTGGCTCTGCAGACATTTTAATTACAGCTTATAACACTCCCAGACCCAACCAAAATTTAAACCTATATCCCAAAACCCAATCCTTACCTAATACTAGATTAGAAACCTTTATTTTTAAAGTAGAAGATTTAGACAAGTACACCACTATTCAGGAAGAAGCAGGAATAAAGTTTGAAGAAAGGATAAAAAATAATAACTTCAAATATGTTAAAACCTATCCTTCTGCTTATACCAACAATTCTCTTGGCTTTATGGAGTGGAAAAATAAAAAATCATACCGCCTGGATACAGACCAAGACTTGGAGCTAAACCTTACCAAACCACAGCGTAGTTACCTTAAATACATAGGCAAGCTGGACCATGCAGCTACAAGAGTAAAAGCCATATGGCGCAATAAAGCTATTTTAGAATTTATGAGTCTAACCAATTATAACTTTGATTTTGCCATTTATGTAAACCAATTAAACTCCATCACCTCTGTAACTAGATTATCAGAAAAGGATTTTGCCTTGGTCTTTACTTCTGGAATTCAAAAGCTGGAAAGCAAAGAAATAATTGGACCTACTGAAGGTTTTATCCATTATTATGGGCCTAGAGTGCATCACCTGGCTTTTTATACTGAAAATATAGAAGAAGTATTTAAAAATTTAAAACAAGACGGATTAAGTTTTTTAATCGATTTAGTAGGTTCTGAAGAAGAAGGATTAAAACAAACCTTCTCTTGCCCTTCAGCCTATACTTTTTTAGTAAACGAATACATTAAGAGATTTGGAGACTTTAAAGGCTTTTTTACAAAAAGTAATGTTACTTCTCTTACAAAAGCAACAGAAAAACAGCTATAATTAATCCAGTTCTTCAATATTAAAAGCAGGATTGAGAAGCTCTGCCTTTACTTCATCTGGATCAGGAGCATAAAGGCGAATAATATTATAAAGGTGGTTAAAGGAAACTTCGTCCATTTTTAAAAAGTCAAAGGCTCCTCCTCTTTCATTCAAAGCAACCAATTTCGTAAGCACCTTTATTTCCACTCCTCCTCCTGGGGAAAGAAGTAAAGTGTACTTCTCACCCTTTTTAAAGGGATAACTTTCTTCTCCAAACTTAAGCAATACCCCTTTTAAACTGATATTTTCAGTCTGAGCCTTAATCCTTTTTCCTTCTACATATATCCAGGCTGGCAAAGCAAGCTCTATCCTGAGTCTACGCCTTTTTTCCTGCATAGCCTACTCCTTAAAAGTTTTTTAATCTACTTCTACCTATTTTTCTTTAAATAGACAAGGACTATTCTTCTTTTCCTCTTTTGTTCTAAGTTTATAACTTTTTTAACCCGTCCCCAATTAAGAGGTAATCTCAACCTGCTAAAACAAAAAAGGGGCTCTTTAGAGCCCCTTTTTAAAATCTAATCCCAAAGCACAAACTTCATTTAATATGTGCACAATGCCTCTATTTGACTAAAAATAGCTTCATCATCAAAACCATGCAAAAGAATAGCTTGGGAAGGACAGGCAGAAGCACAAACCCCGCAGCCCTTACAACTACTGGGTTCAATACTCGCCCTAAAATTACCTCCCATTTCTTTGAGAGAGATGGCTCCATAAGGACAAAGAGGAACACAAATACCACAACCACTACACTTTTCTGTATTTACCTCAGAAATCATAGGATCTATTTTTACCTTGCCTTCAGCCAGAGGTACAGCAGCAACTGCAGCAGCAGCCTTACCCTGGGCAACAGAGTAAGGAATGTCCTTTGGTCCCTGGGCACAACCAGCAATAAAAATTCCTTCTACAGAGGTTTCCACCGGACCTAATTTGGGATGGAGTTCTTTAAGGAATTTAGAACCACAGAACTGTAAGCCCAGAGTCTGGGCCAGCTTTTGAGTACTTTCAGGAGTTTCTACAGCTGTGGCCAAAACCACCAAATCAGATTCATATTCTATAGGTGTGTTTTGCTCCATATCATAGGCAAGTACTCTCAGTCTATCCCCAGGCAAAATCTCCAAACCTCCTACCTTGCCTTTAAAAATATTGATACCCATCTTGCGAGCACCAACATAGTATTCATCATAATCCTTACCAGGAGTACGCACATCAATAAAATGCATATTGATGTTTAAATCTGGATACTTTTCTTTAAGTAATCTGGCCTGTTTAAGCATATACATACAACAAATTCCAGAGCAATAGGTATGATACTTTTCATCTCTGGAACCAACGCAGGAAATAAAAGTAAGAGTATGAGGCTTTTCATTATCAGAGGGACGAAGCAGCTTTCCACCAGTAGGTCCAGTAGCAGAAATAAGCCTTTCCAGTTGCAAGGCAGTAATTACATTGGGAGATTTGGGTGCAAATTCCTTGAACCAATCCTTTTCCATTACCTTAAAACCAGTGGCC
>NZ_JBSRHE010000024.1:0-15152 GCF_055126295.1 Desulfonauticus sp.
AACTAACTCATAAGCCTCTTTTGTTTTATCCACATAAACATAATCTTCTTCCCGAATTTTTCTAAAGGTTTGTATTCCTATGGGTAGTTTTTTCATGTTTGTTCCTTTTTAATTCAACGTTTACCCATTGCACATTTCAGTATTTTAACTTTTCAACATTATTTACACAACTATCCTCCTTCTCTTAAGCCAACTGTTTTCCTCTTCTCCTTTCTCTTAAAGCATCTTTAAAAAGTGCAATAAAAATCCCCAGGAATAAACTAGAAACAGTTCCTACACTTATATTAAGTACTGGTTTTGGTTTTACAGGATTATTACTTACACTAACTTCAGTTACAGGATATAAAATTTGAGGCTTTTTAAGCCATTGTTCCAAATTTTCTTTTTCTGTTAACAAATCAGCTACCTTTGCTGGACCATAAATAATTCCGCTTTTTTTATTTACCTCTTCTAAGGCTCTCTGAATAAACTCTAACCTTGTGTTTATTTCCTTAACTTCTTTATCCACTTTCTCTTTAAATAAACTCTGATTTATTAAGTTTACTGCTTTATTTAAGCTATCTTTTGCACTCTCTGGAGATTTATCCTCTGCTTCAATTTTAATGATATTATTAGTTCCTCTAACTGCAATAAACTTTACCTCAAGCCCTGGAGATTGATTTTTTTGATATCCCTTAAAAGCCTCAGAAACTTCCGGAAAAGTAATAAACTTAAGCTCAAACAAAGCTTCTGCCCGATATTTTTTGGGCATGGAAAGGGTAATTATCAAAGCCAACAGACACCCTAGGGCTGTAATACCCAGGATTAACCATTTTTGTTTGTAAAGCCTCTCCAAAAGTTCCAAAAGGTCTATTTCTTCCTCAAAGCCTTGAACCTTTTCTTCCATAGCTATATCTCCTTAAATTTTCATATAAATATTAATAGCCAGCTACCCTTCTTATTTTTGCTCTATCTATTAAATTTAAAATATTGCTCAAACCTTAAACTACATAAACCAACTTCCTAAACACACACTCACTTCGTTGCTAAGTATTTTCTAGCTATTTCAATTATTTTACTCAACTTGTCAATTCCCTTTAATCCAAATGTATCTTATAAACTCTAGAAACACTTCCCAAAAAAATAAAAAAATTTACCCTCTTGATTCTTCCTGAAAAATAGCCTAAAAATCTTTTACAAAACTTGAAAAGCAAAACTATTCACTCCTTCACCAACAAGGGAGAAAAAATGACCATTTATCCCAGTTTATCAGCCCTGGAAAGTTTTAGCCTTATTCAGGAAGTCAGTGCCAACAATCTGGCTAATATAAATACCAATGAGTTTAAAGCCAGCAGGGCTGACCTGGAAACAGGCCCTCAGGATCAGGGTGTAGTGGTCAGTCAAATCATAGAGGACAACTCTCCAGGAGCACTGATTCCAGAAATCTCCCTCAAGGAAGAAAACTCCCAGGTAGAGCAAGAACTAACCTATGTAGAAAGCAGCAATACAGATCTCATCCAGGAACTTACCACAGAGCTAATCACTGAAACCAATTTTAGTGCCAATGCTAAAGTTCTCCAAACCTATGATTCCATGGTAGGAACCTTGCTGGACCTTTTTGCCTAACTTTTTGCTTTAAACCACTTCTTTTCTCCCCTTTCCCTATTTTTCTGGTTAATTTTTTTCTTTCCCCTCTTGACTATCTCTTATCCCTTTTTATTTATATTTTTGAAAACACAATGCAGGAGGTGAAAAAATGGTCATAGATTTAAGCACTTTTTATGATATGCCAAGGCAATTGGATAAACTATTAGACACTTTTTTTAGCCCAACAACAATAAGTCAAAGGAAATTTGCCTATCCACCTGTCAACTTAAAAGAAGATGAAGAAAACATTTATGTATTAGCAGAAATACCTGGCGTTGATATCAACGATATAGAATTGACTATTACCGATGGAAGTCTGGTGATAAAAGGAGAAAGAAAATCTGAAAAAGGAAATTATTATCGTCAGGAAAGACCAAATGGACTTTTTCAAAGAATTATCAATCTAAATATAGACATAGATAAAGATAACATTAAAGCAAAGTTAAAAGACGGAATTCTTGAAGTCGTATTACCTAAGGCTAAAGAAAGTAAACCTAAAAAAATTGCAATAGAGCAAAATTAAAGGAGGAGTAAAAATGACTGAAGCAGTCGTTCAAAAAAATAGAGAAAATATTCCCATCTTTAGCCCTTATACAGATATTTTGGAAAAGGAAGAAGGTTTTTATATCCTTCTGGACTTACCTGGGGTGGGCAAAGAAGATGTGGAACTAAACTTAAAGGAAAATGAACTGGAAATAAGGGCTAAAGCCCGTATTCCAGAGCAAGAAAAGGTGAAAAACATTCACCTGGAATTTGTACCAGGGGAATACAGAAGGCAATTTACCCTTTCTGAAGTGGTGGACAAGGAAAACATTAAGGCTTCCTTAAAAAATGGGGTCTTAACTCTCTTTTTACCCAAAGCTCAGGAAGCCAAACCTAAAAAAATTGAAATAAGTGCTGAATAAAAAAATAAAATAAAAAGGAGGTGAGGGCCATGTTAGAAAGACTTCTTCCCAGCATTCGCAGCAAACGCAATGAAGGTGTTCTCACTCCTACAACCAGTGTCTTTGATGTATTCGATCAAGTAGATCGCTTTTTTAAAGAAAGTTTATGGGGCAATGGCGAACTGGCCACAGGCTTATTTACTCCCGCTGTTGAAGTAAGGGAAACTGATGAAGAAATTATTGTCAAAGCGGAAATTCCAGGCCTGGATACCAAAGACCTGGATGTACGCCTGGAAAACAATTACCTTATCCTGCAGGGAGAAAAGAAAAGGGAAGAAAAGAGCGAAAAAGAAAATATCGTGCGCATGGAAGTAAGTTATGGTTCCTTTTACCGTGCCATTCCTCTACCTGTAGAAGTACAAGAAGATAAAATCAAAGCCAAATATAAAAAGGGAGTACTCACTATCACTCTGCCCAAAGCAGAAAAGGCCAGGGCCAAGAAGATAGCCATTGAAAGCTAAAAAAGTTAAAACAGACCAAAAAGAAAGGCAGGGAGTTATCCCTGCCTTTCTTTTTTTTCTCATGGTGCCCGGGGCCAGACTCGAACTGGCACGGTACAATGTACCGAGGGATTTTAAGTCCCTTGCGTCTACCAGATTCCGCCACCCGGGCGAAGAATTCATCTTTTAGCTTCTCTTGAAAAGAGAGTCAATATTTTTTTAAAGGGTTTAACAGAACTATAGCCTGGCTAAAAACTACTCTTTACCTTAACTCACTTAATAAGGCCAATGTGCATGTCCATCACATTGGTATAGGTGGGGCCAGTAATAACCAAAGCCTCTAATTGTTTAAATAGATTATAACTATCGTGAAGGTTCAAATATTTTCTTAAAAATAATCCCTTTTCTTCGGCTAGTTTTCTAGTTTCTCCAGAAACAATGGCTCCACAGGCATCTGTAGGCCCATCAGTTCCATCTGTACCCAGGGAAGCAAAAAGGACATTAGACAACCCTGCTATTTCCAGCCCAACTGATAGGGCCAATTCTTGATTTCTTCCTCCTTTACCTATAGGTGGAGTCAAGCAAACTGTGGGCTCTCCTCCACTTAAAATACAGGCAGGTTTAGGCACGGGGTTATCGTGATATAAAATTTCTTTGTATACACTGGCTAAAACCCTCCCCACTTCTCTGGCTTCTCCCTGGATAAAACTACTTAACAACAAGGAATTATAACCCAATTCCCTGGCCTTTTGGGCTGCTCCAAGCAAAGCCTGGCGATTGGACGCCAGAATAAAGTTAAAATTTCGTTCAAAACACGGATCTGAAGGCAGGGGAGTATCTTCGATTTCTCCTCTTAACCCCTTTCTCAGGCGAAAAATTACCCTGGGCGGAAGTTTATCTTCCAGACCATATTTCTCCACAATGTGCCAGCAATCCTCCCAGGTAGAACTATCCCCAACCAAAGGAGCAGATCCTATACTTTCCAGGTCATCACCAAGAACATCGCTAATAATCAAACTCACCACCACTGAAGGTGTTAAAA
Organism: Desulfonauticus sp.; assembly: GCF_055126295.1. Lineage (NCBI taxonomy): Bacteria > Pseudomonadati > Thermodesulfobacteriota > Desulfovibrionia > Desulfovibrionales > Desulfonauticaceae > Desulfonauticus > Desulfonauticus sp. Next base: position 4,053 of record NZ_JBSRHE010000024.1, read on the forward strand.
GTTTTTTCAATCTTCCACCCTTTACTTCGCTTAAGTGCTTTCTCAGGACATTAATCTCTTTGATATCTGCTCCACTGGCTAAAAGCACATCTGTAGTTTTTTGCTTGTCTTCTAAAGTAAGGCCAGAGGCAGGTAAAACCAATAAAGAGCTGGCCCCACCAGAAAGCAAAAATAAAATTAAAGTTTTTTCACTTCTGTAACCTTTAGCTATTTCCAGTAATTCTTTGGTAGCTAAAAGTCCTCTGGTATCTGGCAGGGGATGGGAGGCTTCTTTGATCTTAACTTTCTGACAATCCAGAGAGTGGTTGTCCTTTACTATGACCAGGCCAGTACTAATATAATCCTGTAAAATCTTTTCCACAGCCAGGGCCATGGAAGCACTGGCCTTGCCTGCTCCTAAAACCACCACATATTCATAATCTTCTAAATCCAACTGAAGATCTGGACCAATAAACAAAATATTTTCCTGGAGACGCAAAAATTTAGGAATTTTTTTCTCAGGCAAAACTTCGGTTAGTCCAGCCCAAAAAATTTCTTCCAGGTCTTTTTTCATCTTTTTAAGCATTTACCTTTCTCCCACCTCTGGTCTAAAACTTGCTTGACATATTTTAAAAGGAGCTATACCCGAAAATTATTTTTTACCCAACAAAAATTTTTATGCATAAGCAAAAATATAACATAGGATTTGTTTCTACCCGTTTTGCAGGTACTGACGGTGTTTCTTTAGAAGCTGCTAAATGGGGAGAAGTACTCAAAGAAGAAGGACACAAATGCTTCTGGTATGCAGGGCTTTTAGAAACTCCTAAAGAAGAATCCTTTTGCATACCTGAAGCCTACTTTGCCCATCCTGACAATGAGTGGATAAACCGTCATATCTGGGGAAAGGTCAAACGCTCTCCCAAAGTAACCCGCCGCATTTATGACTTAAGTGAATATCTCAAAAAAACTCTCTACGAATTTGTAGAAAATTTTCAAATAGACATCCTGATTATTCAAAATGCCCTGGCTATCCCTATGCACCTTCCTTTAGGAGTAGCCATTACCAGCTTTTTAGCTGAAACCTGTATCCCTGCCATTGCCCATCATCACGATTTTTACTGGGAAAGAGATAGGTTCCAGGTTAATTGTGTGCCTGATCTTTTGGATATGGCTTTTCCTCCCAGGGATGTCCAACTGCAACATGTGGTGATCAATCAAAGTGCTAGAGAACAACTGGCCTTACGCAAAGGCGTGCCTTCTATCCTGGTGCCCAATGTCCTGGACTTTGACAATCCTCCTCCAGAAGAGCCCCACCCCTGGGCAAAGGATTTGAGGCAAGATCTGGGCTTATCTCCAGAAGATAAACTTATTTTACAACCCACAAGAGTTGTGCCCCGAAAAGGCATAGAGCACAGCATAAATCTTATTCACCGTCTAAATGACCCTCAGTGCAAGTTGGTTGTCTCCCACCCTGCAGGAGATGAGGGGTCTGAATACCAATATCAATTGCAAGAATTAGCTAAATCCATGGGAGTAGAAATCATCTTTTTTGGAGACAGGGTAAATTATCGGCGCAGAATCAGTTGTGCAGGAAAAAAAATCTATATTCTTTCAGATATCTATCAGCAGGCTGACCTGGTAGTGTATCCAAGTATCTACGAAGGCTTTGGTAATGCCCTGTTAGAAGCCTTTTATTTTAAAAAGCCTATTGTTATCAACAGTTATCCTGTGTGGGTACGAGACATTGCGCCCAAAGGCTTCTGGGTCCCAACCATGCATGGAATTGTAACCAATGAACTGGTAGAAGAAGTAAGAATTCTTCTAAGTGATGAAACTTACCGCCAGGAACTGGTCAACTTCAATTATGCCCTGGCCCAACGCTACTATAGTTATAAAACTCTTCGTTATTCCCTTTCCACTCTTTTAAATAATATCACCCATCAACTTTCTTAAAACTTTCATCCTTACTTATTATTTTTTTGGCCTTTACTTGCTTCTTTTTTATTTTTCCTTTATTAAAATAGAGAAAATAAAAAATAGTAACAAGGAGTAAAATGATGTGGCGTATTGAAGACTCCTTTAAAAAGCACCTGCAAAAGCGTTTAAATTTTCTCTATCCCCAGGCCAATTTAAACCGTATTTTAGATCGAATAGCCTTGCTTGTTGCCCGTTATGAAAATTTATCTTCTAAAGTGGACCCTTCTCTCTGGGAACAAAATGTAACCATTCTCATCTCCTATGGACATATGATTCAAGAAAAAGGCACAGTTCCCTTGCAAAGCCTGCTTCAATTTCTGGACTCCCAGCTTCAAGAATATATTCAAGGTATCCATATTCTTCCATTTTTCCCTTATAGCTCTGATGATGGTTTTTCTGTAATAGACTATCGCAAAGTCAATCCAGAGCTTGGAGACTGGAAAGATATAGAGCGCATTGCCAGAAAATATATCCTCATGGTAGATCTGGTGTTAAATCATGTTTCCAAGTGCTCCAGCTGGTTTCAAGACTATATTGGAGGCATCCTGCCTGCTCTAGATTTCTTTATAGAAGTAGATCCTAAAACTGATCTCTCCCAGGTAGCAAGGCCCAGAACCACTCCCTTGTTAACTCCAGTGGATACAGTTTTGGGCACTAAATGGGTCTGGACTACCTTTAGTGAAGACCAGATAGATTTAAACTACAAAAACCCGGATGTACTTATAGAAATGCTGGATATCCTTCTCTTTTATATCCTTAAGGGAGCCAGGATTATTCGCCTGGATGCTATTGCCTACCTGTGGAAGGAAATAGGCACTTCTTGTCTCAATCTTCCTCAAACCCACGAGGTAGTAAAACTCTTTAGAGATATTATAGATTATTTAGCGCCAGGAGTACTGCTCCTTACTGAAACCAATCTCCCTCAAGAGGATAATTACAGTTATTTTGGTGAACAAGATGAAGCCCATATGGTATACCAATTTAGTCTTCCACCCCTTCTACTCTATTCCTTTCACCACCAAGATTCCCAGCTTTTAACCCAATGGCTCCAGAATATCTCTCCTCCAGAAAATTGCACCTTTTTTAATTTTACAGCTTCTCACGATGGTATTGGCCTTAGGCCTCTGGAAGGGCTTATTTCTGAAAAAGAATTGGAAAATTTAGTCCAGACCATCCAGGATTTAGGAGGTCTGGTTTCCTATCGTCAGGAAAAAGATACTCAAAAGCCCTATGAACTAAATATTACCTACTTTGATGCCCTAAAAGATCCAGAGGACAAAGATAATATATCCTTACAAATCCAACGCTTTTTATGCTCTCAAGCCATTATGTTAAGCTTACAGGGAATACCTGGAATATATTTACCCAGTCTCTTTGGCACTTCCAACTATTATGAAGGAGTAGAAAAGAATAAACAAAACAGGTCTATAAATAGGCCTATTTTTCAATATGAAGAATTAAAAAACAAATTAAATAATCCTAAAAGCAAAGAATACATAGTATTTAAGGAATATAAAAAGATGCTCCTGGCCCGTAAAAACCATATCGCCTTTCACCATGAAAGTAAGCAAGAAGTATTAAACCTGGAAAAGGGACTTTTGGGTTTAAAGCGTATACCAGGTACAGAAAGTGAAAGTGTATTTTGTCTTTACAATCTAACTAAAAATTCCAGGACCATACCTCTGGACAAAATTGAATCAGGCCTTAATAAAGTAAAAGACCTTTTAACTGATAATATTATCTCCAAAGAGATAAACCTGCCTCCCTATGGTTATCTCTGGTTTAAACCAGTTTAAGAAGGAGAGTTTTATGTCTAACCTGGAGCAAAAAGAATTTTTACAAATTACAGAGCATCGTCCCTGGGGTAGCTTTACCATTTTAGCAGATGAAACAGATCACAAGGTCAAAAGGATTGTGGTTAAGCCAGGGGCAAGACTGTCCCTACAAAGGCATAAGAAAAGACAAGAACATTGGTTAGTGGTTGCAGGAAAAGCTACGGTCACCCTAAATGACTCTCTTCTTACTTTAGAACCTGGCATGGCTGTGGACATTCCCAGAGAAGCCTTACACCGAGTGGAAAACAAAGAAAATACCCCCTTAGTTTTCATAGAAGTACAACTGGGTGAATATTTTGGTGAGGACGACATAGAAAGGCTAGAAGATGACTATGGCCGCAAATAACCCAGAAGGAGTCCTTTATGGCCACGACTCAAGGAACCTATCCCCTTGAAAGAATAACCAACCTAGCCCGCAAAGTAGAGCAATATAGGGAAATACTTCTTTCCAACCTGGTACTTGTGGGCGAAATTCCTGCACCTTCTGGTCAGGAAGAAGAAAGGATAAATTTTATCCTGGAAAAATTTTTACAACTGGGCCTGGAAAACTGTGTCACAGATGAAATAGGCAATGCTGTGGCCATCTTGCCTGGAAGCAAAAGAAAGCATTCCATTTTACTCACTGCTCATGTGGATGTTCCCTTTGAAATTACAGCCAATCACACCTACACTCTAGAAGAAAACAAAGTCTGGGGCATTGGAGTGGCTGACAACAGTTTGGGAGTGGCCACCTTGCTTTCTTTGCCCATTTTTTTAAAAAAATTAAATATAACTCTGGAAAATGATTTAATCCTTTTAGGAGCAGTAAAAAGCCTGGAACAAAGCAACCAGGAAGGGCTAAAATTTTTTCTTGCCAATACCCAGAAAAAGCCCCATTGTGCCCTACTTTTAGAAGGCTCTCCTTTAGGACGCTTAAACTTTCGCTCCATGTCCACCTTTGGAGGGCAGATAACCTGTCAGATAAATCGCCGTTTAAGTGAAGCAAGCGCCATTGAGATGATCTGCCAGATCATTCAAAGCTTAAAAACCCTACCCTTAGCTGAAGAAGAACATACTGTCTTAACCCTGGGAAGCATTGAAGGTGGAGCTTCTCATAAATATCCTGCCCGCAGTTGTAATTTAAAATTTCAAATTCGCAGCAATTCTGATCAAACCATAAAAAATCTTATTCAAAAGATATATCAAATCCTGGATAATATCTCTCAACACCCGGGCTTATCTGTCCATCTTAAAACCATTGCCACTAGTATTGCTGGAGGGCTTAATTCATCTCATCCTCTGGTTTTAAAGGCCAGAAATATCCAGGAAAAACTGGATATTACCCCTCAAGACAATATTTACTCTCCTGTTATTTCTCCTTTTGTGGAGCACAATATACCAGCTCTTTGCCTTGGACTTACCAATGCAGATAATCTGCATTACCTAGATGAATACATAGAAATAGAGCCCTGCAGTAAAGGTCTGGCTCAACTCATAGGTCTATTACTTCTTATAGACAAGGAGATAGATCTATGCAGAACATAAATAACTGGCTCCAAACCAATACCTTTCACCACAGTCAATTTGAAGACCTCAAGCGCTTAGTTGAAGCCAAAGAAAAACAAAACCTTACTATTTCTGTCTGCATTCCCACTTTAAATGAAGAAAAAACCATTGGAAAGGAAATTGTTATTTTTCGCTCTGAACTTATGGAGCAATATCCCCTTATTGATGAACTGGCGGTCATTGATTCTGGCTCTACAGATAGAACGCTAGAAGTTGCTGCTTCCTTTGGAGCTGATGTTTATCTTTCAGCAGAAATCTTGCCCAGGTGGGGATTTAAACGGGGCAAAGGTGAAAATCTGTGGAAAGCTATTTATCAATTAAAAGGAGATATCATTGTTTACGTAGACGCAGATATTAAAAATATCCATCCTCGCTTTGTCTATGGCCTGGTAGCCCCTTTAATTTTTAGGCCAGAAATAAAATACGTAAAGGCCTTTTATGATAGGCCCCTGGCCCTTTCTGACCAGATACGCCCTTCTGGAGGAGGAAGAGTTACAGAGATACTTATTCGACCTCTCTTTTCCCTATTTTTCCCGGAATTAACGGCCCTTATCCAGCCCTTATCTGGCGAATACGCAGTGCGAAGGGAAGTTTTGGAAAGTATACCCTTTCCCATAGGTTATGGAGTAGAGACTTCTCACTTAATAGACGTCTACTCAGACTGGGGCCTGGAAGCTCTTGCCCAAACAGATTTGGACAAAAGGGTACACCGCCATCAATCCACTAGAGATTTGGGAAAAATGGCCTTTGGCATTTTAAGAGTATTTTTCAAGCGCCTAAAGGAAAAAGGAATGCTGGAGTGTTTGCCTGAACTTTCCTATTATCTGCGACAATTTCAGGTAAAAAAAGACACTTACGAACAAATTGTCTATGAAATCTTTGAAGAAGAAAGGCCTCCCATGCTTCAGGTCCCAGAGTACCGGGAAAAAATGGGACTAAATCCTCTATAACCTCATTAAAAAGCCATGCGCATTGTGTTTATTCACTACCATCTTCAACCTGGTGGGGTGACAAAGGTCATTTTGAATACTGTAAAAGCCCTGGAGCAATCTCCTTCTTTCAAGCTCCTTATCCTCTGCGGAGAAGCTCCCCCAAGTAGCTTAGAGATAAACACTCCAGTAAAAGTAATTAAAGGGCTTGCCTATGAAGGCAAGCGCCCTCAAAATATCTCTGCTCAGGAACTAAAAAAAGAAATCTTAAAAGTTAGCAAAAGTGTATTTGGCACTTTCCCAGATATTTTTCACGTCCATAATCATAACCTGGGCAAAAACCTTCTCTTGCCTCAGGTGGTCTACGGGCTTGCCCAGGAGGGATTTCCCCTTTTTTTGCATATTCACGATTTTGCTGAAGATGGAAGGCCTGGAAACTATCAGTTACTTTTAAAACATCTGGGAGAAAATAACTTTGAAAATCTTTCCACCTACTTGTATCCTCAAGGTCCACACCTCCATTACCTCTTTTTAACTTCCAGGGACATAAAGTTTTTTCAATACGCAGGAGGTAGTTCCAATCTCCATCATTTACCCAATCCCATTCAAAATACCTTTTTTTCAGCTAAGTTAGAAAAAAATATTTTCCCCCGGCAAAGACTCTGGCTCTATCCCACCAGAGGAATTAGAAGAAAAAATATAGGCGAACTTATTTTTTGGTCCACCCAGGCAAGGGCTAATGATGTTTTTGCCACCACCCTGGGACCGCAAAATCCTTTGCAACGCCCCTATTTTAAACTCTGGAAAAATTTTGCTCAAACCCATAATCTACCTCTTCACCTGGAACTAGCTAATACCTATCCCTACGAACAACTCCTAAAGGAAGCTCATTTTTGCCTCACCACCAGCATAACAGAAGGATTTGGTCTGGTTTTCCTGGAACCCTGGTTAAATAATAAAGCTCTTTTTGGCAGAGATTTACCTGAAATTACTAGAGATTTTAAAGAAAAAGAAATAAAACTACCCTATCTTTATCCCAGTTTAAAAATTTCTTTAAATAAGTTAAATCAAAACCTTCTCCATCAAAAAATACACACCAAAATAAAATCCTTATTTGCTTTATACTCACTGCCCTTAAAACAGGACTTTATAGATAAAACAATTAGTAATTGGACACAAAACAAGCAAATAGATTTTGGAAAATTAGATGAAGAACTACAAATGCAAGTATTAGAAAAGATAATAAAACATAAAGAAAAGATTTTTAACTTACCAGAAAACATAGATTATCATCTAATTGAAGAGAATAAGAAAAAAATAGAAAAAAATTTTAGCCTTTCTAATTATATATTTAAGTTAAAAAATATTTATTTAGAGGCGACAAATAAACAAAGTAAGTTAGAAGGTTTTGCAGATAGTAAAAGATTATTGGAGTGTTTTTTATCTCCAGAAAACTTGAGCTTATTAAAGATAGATGAAGTATAAATCCATTTTAAAAAAACATTTAAAACCTTTAGAGCCCATTCCGCTAAAGGTGAAACGCCAGATAACTCCTTTTTCTCCTAAATGTATTCTGTTTGATGTCTATGGAACTTTGCTTATTTCTGGTGCTGGAGACATAGGTAAAGATAGTGAGTTAAAAGAAACTTTTTTTTATCAGACAGCTAGAGAACTAGACTTACCTCTGTTAAAAATGCCATCCTCTCCTACCAACTTACTTTTAGAGCTAATAGCTCAAGAACATAAAAAGAAAAAAGATAGAGGAATTGAGTATCCAGAAGTAGATATTGTACACATCTGGAAAACCTTTTTTCTACATCTAGGAATAAATTTAAGTCTGGAAAAAATCCTGGAATTTGCTTTTCTCTATGAATTGTTAAGCAATCCCATCTGGCCTATGCCAGGGTTAAAAGAACTTTTAAACTGGCTAAAGGAAAAAAAGGTTTTGCTGGGGATTATTTCCAATGCCCAATTTTATACTCCCTTAAGTCTGGAGTTTTTTCTAGGACAAAAATTAACTCATTATTTTAATCCAGAACTCTGTTTTTGGTCTTATAAGGAAAAAATGGCCAAACCTTCCCAAGGATTATTTCAAAAGGCCCAACAAACTTTGGCTAAATGGCATATTTCTCCTGACCAGGTTTTATATGTAGGTAATGATGTTTACAAAGATATCTATCCAGGTACTAAAGTGGGTTTTAAAGGATGTTTACTGGCAGTAGATAAACGAAGTTATCGTTATAATTTTAATATTACCAATTTTGATATTATAAGTGAGTTAAAGGAAATAGGTATGTATTATCCCTAAACTTCACAAAAACATATTTTCTATTTATAGAATTTATAAAAATAGACTTCTCTTTGAATACCAATATAGAATAATTATCCCAACATGTCAGGGAAGATGTCGCCCAGGCTAGTTTAAGATGAGGGTATATTAGTTCTCTTATCTTGTTATCCTTCCCCCTAGGGGGAAGGGGGAATTTCAACCTGGGCGGTAGGAGATTTTTTTATGGTATATCCTGATAATGTTAAAGAAAGTGTACTTAAACAAATTTTTGCCTCATCAAAGACAATTGCTGATATTGCAAGGGAGAATGGAATTCCATATACTACAGTGATGACGTTACTCTATGAATAAAAAATTTACAGCAGAGGAAAAACTTAACCTTCTTTTTCAAAGTGCCTCAATGAATGAGGTAGAGTTAGCTGAATTTTGCAGGAAAAAGGGCATTTATCCATCTACCTTGGAGAAATGGAAACAGTCTTGTCTGGAAAATATTGACAGACAACCTGGTAAGAAGTTTAAGAAGAAAGAAAAGCAATTAAAACAAAAGATAGTTAAGTTAGAAAGAGAGATAAGGAAGAAAGACAAGACCATAGCAGAGACTACGGCTCTATTGGTACTTAAAAAAAATTGGAGGATATCTTGGGGGACCAAGAGGACGAAAGATAGAGTTTAAACAGAAAGAAGTTGTGTATAAAGCTATAGATGAAGCCAAAAAAGAGGGGGCTAGATTGAAAAAGGCATGTGAACTTATTGGGATATCAATAAGGACCTATCAGAGATGGAAAAAGAGGGATACCTTAAAGGACAGAAGGGAGGATGTTTTAAGAAATCCTGCTAATAAGCTATCTAAACAAGAGAAACAGAAGATATTAGATACTTGTCATTCAAAGGATTTCAGAGAGTTACCTCCTTGTAAGATAGTTCCAATGTTGGCTGATAGAGGAATATACATAGGATCAGAGAGCACCTTTTACCGAGTTCTTAGGGAAGCAGGGGAATTGACCCATAGAGGTAGGTCTAAGCCCAGGACATATTTTAGGCCCAAACACTATAGAGCCACAGGCCCCAATCAGGTCTGGAGTTGGGATATTACCTACTTGCCTAGTTGTATACAGGGGATGTTTTTCTATCTTTATATGTATATTGATATTTATAGCCATAAGATTGTAGGCTGGGAAGTATATACTGAACAAAGGAGTAATTTAGCTACAAAGGTGCTTAAACGTGCCCTTCTTAAAGAAAAGATAACAGGAGAGGGCTTGGTAATCCATTCAGATAATGGCAAGCCCATGAAGGGATCTACTATGTTAGCCACAATGCAAAATTTAGGAATTATTCGTTCTTTTAGTCGTCCTCATGTTAGTGATGATAATCCCTATATAGAATCCCTCTTTAAGACAGTTAAATATTGTCCTAAGTATCCTGGTAGATTTTCAAATATAGAAGAGGCCAGAAAATGGTGCTTGGAGTTTGTTACATGGTATAATAGTAAGCATTATCATAGTAAAATTAAGTTTGTTACTCCTGAGCAACGACATTCAGGTCTAGACAATGAGATTTTGGCCAAGCGGAAAGAGGTTTACAAAAGGGCTCGCTCCAAACATCCAGAGCGCTGGTCTGGAAATATTCGCAATTGGAACCCAGTCCTTACAGTAGACCTTAATCCAGTTAACGAACAACCTTATTTGCTGATGGAAAAAATGGCATGGCCTTTGGTGACATCTTTATTGACAAATTCCGAAAATGGGAGTGAATAAATACCTTATAGATGTTTTACGTCACCTACATAATCTATGTGAGGCGTAAGAATAAAAACACAGGAGAGCAACCATGACTAAACTACTTGAAAAAGCCTTTGAAGAAGCATCAAAATTATCAGAGCTAGAACAAAATGCTCTCGCACGCTGGTTGATTGATGAAATTATATCTGAAAAAAAGTGGGAGAAGACTTTTGCTGAATCAGAAGATGTATTAGATAAGCTAGCGAATGAGGCGCTTGAAGAACATACAAAAGGTAAGACAAAACCACTAAATGTTAATCAACTATGATATCCCATACCACAGAACGGTTTCGTAACCTACTGGCTCAATTACCAAAACAAATTCAAAAACAAGCAAAGGAAGCTTACATCCAATTTGAAAAAGACCCTTATCATCCAGGATTCCGTTTCAAACGAGTACACTCAAAATTACCTATCTATTCAGTTCGCATATCAAAGGATTATCGTGCACTGGGTATACAACGGGACGGTGAAATAATTTGGTTTTGGGTGGGGTCACACTCAGATTATGATAACATATTGAAAGAAGTGAAGAATGCCTAACAAAAAAAGCTCACAGCTATTCCGCTAGCGTTCCCCCCAATTATGCCCAATAAGCTGCTATCCTTGAGCTAATTTAAGATGAAGGAATATTCATCCTTTTCTTGTCAAAGTGTGAAGTATTATTTGGGTAAAAAAAAAGTCCTGGCGACGGCCTACTTTCCCACCTTTTAGGAAGGCAGTATCATCGGCGCTGGAGGGCTTAACTTCCGAGTTCGGAATGG
>NZ_JBSRHE010000025.1:0-9770 GCF_055126295.1 Desulfonauticus sp.
GCCGCTTTACTCACCACCCGAAGGTGGCTTTCTCGCTCGACTTGCATGTGTTAGGCACGCCGCCAGCGTTCATTCTGAGCCAGAATCAAACCCTCCAGTATTAATTCTAAACTCCTTAACCTTATCTCACACCATCACTCTCGCTATTCAATTGACAAAGAACAAAGACTTGTTGTCGTGTCGAGACTTTCTAAGTTATTCAAAACCGAGTCAGCTGTCAATCACTTTTTTCAACTTTTTTCGCTTTCCTTGTGAAAGTCTCGAAAACCTTATTTTCTTGTCTAAAGAACTTTTCGCCCTCACGTGCGAAGGTGCTCTTTTTAACGAGCTCTAAAAAAAAGTCAACAACTTTTTTAAAAAAATATTTTTTTTCTTATAACAGCCTAAAATTATTAAAAATAAGCTTTGAGTAATAAATTGTCGGCGTGAATAACTTCTGGATAAACAAAGGATTCGTCCAGCAAGTCTTTAAGTTCTGAGCTTTTACAGCCCAACATTTTGGCGATGTCAGCAGAGCTATAATTACTAAGTCCTACGCCTATAATCTCACCATCTTCACTTAGAATACTCAACAAAGCACCTTTCCCAAACTCCCCTTCCACCTCTTTAATGCCCACAGGCAACAGACTTTTCCCCTTTTGCAAAGCAAGACCAGCTCCCTTATCCACAATGACCTTTCCTTCTGGGTCCAGATTATAGGCCAGCCAAAACTTTCGCCGGGAAATCTTTTTTTCTTCTGGCAAAACCCAGGTACCCACATTTTGCCCCTGAAAAAGTTTCTCCAAAATAAAGCGTTCTTTACCGGGCAGAATAACTGTAGGCACTCCAATCTGGGCTGCCCTTTTAGCAGCCAAAAGCTTACTATACATACCACCAGTGCCTTCTGCACTACTGCCTTCACACAAAGAATTTAAATCCAAAGAAGTAATGTCTTCGATATAGTCTATTTTCCTGGCTTCTGGGTATAATTGAGGATTTTTATCAAAAACACCCTGGGCTGAGGTAAGATTGATAAACAAGTCTGCCTCTACCAGATTTAAAATTAAAGCTGCCAGTTGATCGTTATCGCCAAATTTTAGCTCCTGCACAGCTACAGTGTCGTTTTCATTTACCACAGGAATCACTCTCCATTCTAAAAGCTTGAGAAAGGTATTCCTGGCATTTAGAAAACGCTCCCTATCCCTTAAGTCATCACGGGTAAGCAATACCTGGGCAGTCACTTTGGAAAACCGAGCAAAGCCTTCATCGTAAAGGTGCATCAACCTGCTCTGGCCAATAGCAGAGGTAGCTTGCTTATAGGTAAGCTCTGGCTTTAGCTTACAAGAAGACATCACCTTGCAGCCTGCAGCCACTGCTCCTGAGCTAACCAGGACCACTTCCTTACCCTGATCGTGAACCAGGGATATATCGTCGATAAGACGAGAGATAACTCGCAAGTCCAAGCCCCTGGGAGTAGTTAAGACAGCACTCCCGACCTTAATCACCACCCTTTTGGCACTTTTTAAGCTATCCAGTTTAAATTGTTCAAAATTTTGCCTGGTTGTCTTCATAGGCGTAAAATCTTTGCCACATATAAGTTAGAAGTTCGTCTACTCCCTCACCTTTAAGGGCAGAAATAAAAAAGACTTCACCGGGAAACTTTTCCTTTAATTTTCTTAGCTCTTCTGGGGTTAAAAGGTCAATCTTGTTCACGACCCAAATCTGTTCCTTTTCACTCAAAGCAGGGTTAAACTTTTCCAGTTCTTCATTTATCAACTGAAAACCAGCCTCAGGCTCTTCTGGCACAATTTCTTCTATACTTAAAATGTGTACCAAAAACCGTGTTCTTTCCACATGTTTTAAAAACCTATCTCCCAAGCCCTGCCCCAGATGAGCCCCTTCAATAAGGCCTGGAATGTCTGCTATTACCATTTTCTGGCCTTTCTCATCAGCAACCACTCCCAGGTTGGGAACCAGAGTGGTAAAAGGATAGGGAGCAATCTTGGGCTTGGCTGCAGAAATGGCAGACAAAAAAGTGGACTTGCCTGCATTGGGCAGCCCCAAAAGCCCCACATCAGCTATGAGTTTTAACTCCAGGTAAATTCTTTTTTCTTCTCCAGGAAGGCCTGGCTGGGCATAACGAGGAGCCTGGTTGGTAGGGGATTTAAAATACATATTTCCCTTTCCACCCTTACCGCCCTTAGCCACCAATACCTTTTTCCCGTCTCTATCCAAGTCTGCAATTAGGACTCTCTTGCCCTCTGCCTGCACTTCATAAAGCAAAGTGCCCACAGGAACCTCAATAATCAAATCTTCTCCAGATTTACCATCACACTGACTGCCCATGCCAGGCTGTCCATTTTGAGCTTCATAAACTCTTTTTAACCTAAAGTCATAAAGGGTCAGCAGTCTGTTGCTGGCCAAAAAATAAACGTCTCCGCCCTTGCCTCCACTTCCACCATCAGGTCCACCTTTGGGAATAAACTTTTCTCGCCTAAAGGAAACGCAACCTCGCCCGCCTTTGCCAGCCCGCACCAAAATTTCTGCTTCATCAATAAAACGCATTTTAAAATCCCTTTTAGTTTCCTGCTAGTTTTTGCTTTTTTTCTTTACCAGCCAGGACATGTCTTTCTTTGGCAGATAAGACTGCTTTGCGCAAGCGAATGCTTTTGGGGGTTACTTCTACCAGTTCATCATCTTTAATAAAGTGAATGGCCTGTTCTACAGTTAAAGGCAAAACCGGGGTTAAAATCACAGCGTCATCTTTGCCTGCTGCCCGCAAGTTAGTAAGCTTTTTGCTCTTGCAGGGATTCACATCCAAGTCATTCTGCCTGTTATGCTCACCAATAATCATACCTTCATAAACCACATCTCCAGGACGAACAAACAACCGGCCTCGAGGCTCCAGGTTAAACAGGGCATAGGCCACAGCCTGTCCAGACCTGTCCGAGACCAGAGCACCTGTTCTTCTGCCCGGAATATCTCCAGCATAGGGAGCATAACCAGCAAACAAAGAGTGCATAATGCCCGTGCCCTTGGTGTCAGTTAAAAATTCATCTCTATAGCCAATAAGGCCTCTGGAAGGGATAAGAAACTCCATGCGCACTCTACCCTGACCATTATTAAGCAGAGAATGCATCTTACCTTTGCGTAAAGAAAGTTTTTCTGTCACCACTCCCATAAACACTTCTTCGCAATCTACCAACAAGTTTTCCATGGGCTCCTCTAATATCCCCTTTTTTTGTTTCAGAATAACTTTGGGCCTGCCCACGCAAAATTCAAAACCTTCCCGCCGCATGGTCTCTACCAGTACAGCCAGTTGAAATTCACCTCTACCCTTGACCAAAAAGGAGTCCTTATCCTCTGTTTCTTCCACCTTAATGGCTACATTTAAAAAAGTTTCTTTAAATAAACGCTCTCTAATTTTGCGAGACTGCACAAATTCCCCTTCTCTTCCAGCTAAGGGAGAGGTGTTGATACTAAAAAGCATGGACACTGTAGGCTCTTCAACCCTAATCCTGGGTAGTTGTTGCGGATTTTCCTGGGTACAGATGGTATCTCCAATATGTACGTCCTCCAGGCCTGATAACACCACAATATCTCCAGGAAAAACCCTGGAAACCTCTTTTAATTCCATCCCTTCGTACACTTGCAATTTAGAGACCTTAAGAGGTTTTTGCTCTCCTTCAGCTAAGATACAGACCAGATTTTCTTTAGCTTCTACCTCTCCGTGAAAAACCTTACCTATGGCCAGACGTCCCAGGTAGTCTGAATAGCCCAGATCTGATACCAGCATCTGAAAAGGCTTTTGGGGGTCAAAACCAGGTCCAGGAATATTTTGTAAAATAGTCCTGAAAAGTGGCTTTAAATCCTGCTTTTCTCCGCCCAAAGTTTCAAAACACACTCCTTCCTTACCAATGGTATAAAGCACAGGCGCTTCCAGTTGTTCCTCTGAAGCTCCTAACTCTATGAGCAAATCATAAACCTCGTTTAAAACCTCCTGCGGTCTAGCATCCTTACGGTCAATTTTATTGATACAAATAATAAGGGCCAAATTGCCTTCCAGGGCCTTTTGCAGCACAAATCTAGTTTGAGGCAAAGGACCTTCTGAAGCATCCACCAGCAAAATAGCCCCATCAGCCATGGACAAAGCACGCTCTACCTCTCCTCCAAAGTCAGCGTGGCCAGGAGTATCAATAAGGTTAATCTTCACTCCTTCATAGAAAAACGAACAGTTTTTGGCAGCAATGGTAATCCCCCTTTCCCGTTCTAACTCCAGAGAATCCATTATCCTTTCAGCCACTTCCTGATTGTCTCTAAAAAGACCACTTTGTTTTAACATACTATCTACCAGGGTGGTCTTGCCATGATCAACATGGGCTATAATGGCAATATTTCTAATCTTTTCATTTTGTTCCCAGGACATAAAATTTTCCTTTTTTTAGAGATGAAAAAAAATACAAAAGCCCCTTTAGGACAAAGGGGCTTTACGCTTTCTACCAGAATACAAAAACAAACTCAAAAAAACTTAGGCAGGAATTACACTAACTCTAGTCTTAACTCTATTTTTTCTCTTAAATTTTTCAAATTTAACCACACCATCTACCAGAGCAAAAAGGGTGTAGTCCTTACCCAGACCTACATTTTCTCCAGGATGAATCTTGGTACCCAACTGCCTAACCAGGATATTGCCAGCTCTTACCTGCTGACCAGCAAAACGCTTTACACCGCGTCTTTTACCTATACTATCTCTACCGTTTCTAGTACTTCCACCAGCTTTTTTATGAGCCATGACTTCCTCCTCTCTACCTACTTAGGCCTTGATTTCCTTTATCTTCAAGGCAGTAAACCATTGTCTGTGGCCCTGTTTTTTACGATAGCCTTTTCTTCTTTTCTTTTTGAAAACAATGATCTTCTTGCCTCTACCGTGTCCCAAGACTTCACAAACGACCTTTGCACCCTCCACATAAGGAGTGCCAATCTTGACTTCTCCGCCTTCACCAAGCACCAAAACTTTGTCTAAAGTAATTTCCTGGGCTGGCTCTACCTCCAGCTTTTCTACTTTAATCTGTAAGCCTTCTTGGACTCGATATTGTTTTCCACCTGTTTCAACTATAGCAAACATGTTACCCTCCCATACGTGAAGAAAAAGATGCTTAAACTACACTTTAAACTCTAGTCAAGCTTTTTTTCTCCTTTCTGGAAAAAATCTAACTCTCCTCAACAACTCCTGGCCAAAACCAGGACCTCTATCTCCTTAACTCCTTGTATTTGTAAAACCTTACCCACTTCCCTTAAGGTAGCCCCTGTGGTATAAATATCGTCTAATAATAAAACCTTTTTCTCTCTCAAATCTGCCTTTAAGGCAAAAACTCCCTGCACATTTAAAAACCTTTCTTTTTTTCGCAAAGTCCTCTGGGGTAAATTTTCTCTGATTTTTCTAAGCCCCAGGGTCAAAACCTTGCCCCCTATTTTAGCTTGAAGTCCCTTAGCTAGCTCCAAAGTTTGATTAAAACCTCTTTTTCTGAGTCCTCCTTTAGAAAGGGGTATGGGCAAAATAATATCCGGCCGGGTTAACTTATGCCGGTAAAACCCATTTTCCAAAAGGGAAACAAAAAAATCCAGGTAAGCCAGCTTTTCCCTGAACTTATAAGCATAGACAATTTCCTGAAAAGTCCCAGTTAAATAACAGCCAAAACCAAATTTAGACCAGGGTGGAAGTACACTCTGACACTCTGCACAGAGGTGAAAACAGGGCAAGGTATAAGGCTGTCCACATAAGGGACACCAGCCCCTGGCTAAAGCAGGTAAATACTTTCTACACTCCAAACAAAAAAAATCATCCACTTCTGGCTGGCCACAAAAAAGACAGCGACGAAAGTGTTTACCAAGATTGGACAAAATCCAGAATTTCTTGCTCTTTGTGAGCATCCAGGTCTTCAGGTCCATCTACACCTCTAAGACCCAAAATTTCCACTTCATAGCCAAAGATTTGTAAGAAGTATTTTAAGGTAAGACGCGCTCCTTCAAAAAGCTTTTCTCCTTTGGGCCTGCCTGCCAAAAGTACAGCCTTGGCTTTTTTAACTGGTAAAAAAGCAGGATTTAACATATAAAAACTTTGCGCCCGGTCAATAAAACCTTTAAACAGAGAAGGAAGATGATAAAAATAGATGGGAGAAAAAAAGACAAGCTTCTCCCTTTGGGCCAAAGAATCAAAAATTGCTTTTACCTCATCCTTGTCTTCAAAGATACATCTACCTCTGGACTCAGCTTTGGCACAGGTTTGACAACCAATACAGGGAATAATTTTCCTGTCCCGCAAAACAATATATTCTGCCTTTTCCCACTTCTCTAAAACCAGGTTAAAGGCCCTGTCTGTACTGCCCTTTAAATGCGGGCTGGCGTTAACCAGTAATGTTTTTTTCATAAGTACCTTTTAAAAAGCTGCTTTTTTCCTCTAACTTTAACTGATAATGAGGAAAAATAAAACCAACCTCTCGCAAGGTGCTTTTAAACACTGGAGAAACCAGCACCACCAAGCGTTTAAACTTATTTTGTCGGAGATAAAAACTTATCTCCTCCAATACCCTTCAGCAGGTATGCCGCAAATCTAAAATAAATTCTTCTCTAGTTTTGGACATAAACTTTTCCATACTCTTTGGCCATTTTCTCTATTCTAAAAAATCTTTGCCACCTTTCCCTGGCTTGTACTCCCATTTTCCTGAGTTGCACAGGATTTTTAAGCAGAGCAAGTGCAGTTGCTATTAGTTTATCTTCAGCCAAAGGAGCAATCAGTTCCCCACAATCTCCAGCAATGACTTGCTCACCTATTCCTCCTACCTGATAAGCCACTACAGGCAAGCCACAGGCCATACTTTCCAAAATAACAAGGGGAAAGTTATCTATTCTAGCAGGATAAATTAATAATGACCCCTGGGCCAGCAAATTTAAAAGTTCGCTATGAGGTAAAACAGGTACTTGCTTAACCCTGGCAGCCACCTCTGGTGAAGAAAAGGACAACTTTTCTCCTCCCACTAAAAAAAAGCGTATTTCTTTATCTTCTTGAAAAATAGATTCTATAATGAAAGGCCACCTATCACTTCCCTTAATTTCATTGCGGCCCAAAGAAGAACATATTAAAATTATAAACTTTCGTTGATAGCGAAACAATTCCAGGGTAGGATTAAAATTAAGTTCCACTCCATTATAAATAAGTTTATGCTCCAGACCTGGATACATTTTGCTTCCCATCTTCTTTAACCAGTTAGAAGGATAAATAAAAATGGGGTTTATTTTTAATAACAATTTTTTCTTCTGTGCAAAAACTTCCTTACTGTTTGTAAATCCCAAGGGACAGGATACACACTCCTTTTGCCAGTTAAAACACTGAAAGGGATAAACACAGCCTCCACCAAGCACCTGGAAATCATGCGCAGTAATAAAAACTATTCCCTTAAAATCAACCAGTTTTTTTAATACCTCCAGCCAGTTTTTGCTGGAATGAAGGTGAAAAATAGAAGCATCTTTCAATTTTGACCAATCAACTCCTTCCCTTTCTACCAGTTGAATAAACTCATACCCAGGCTCTTTACTTAAATAGCTGGCAATTAAGTTGGCAACTCTGGCTGCACCTCCTTTATCTCGCAGATAAGTATAGTAAACAATTTTCATCGCTAAAAAAGGCCACCTCGCAAATGAGGATTGAGATAGGGATTGTGCAATTTTTCTTCCCCTACTGTAGTAGCTTCTCCATGGCCTGAATAGATAATGGTCTCTGAAGGCAAGGTAAGTATCTTTTCCCTGGCTGACTTAATTAATACCTCCTGGTCGCCGCCAGGAAAGTCTGTCCTGCCTATGGAACGAAAAAAAATAAGATCACCCACAAAAACAGCTTTTATGGCTGGGAAATAAAAAGAAAGGCTACCTGGAGAATGGCCAGGCGTACTAAGGACTTCACAGGTAGTGTCAAGTACCTGTAAAGGACCGGGCTCTAAATTTTGAAAGGAAAACTCTGGGGTTTCAGGAAAATCCATAAAACCACCTAACCCCAGTTCACTTTCCAAAAGGTACTTATCCTTTTCACTGGCCCAAATAGTTACGCCTGTAGCCTTACTTAAAGAGGCATTGCCCTGAATGTGGTCAAAGTGCAAATGGGTATTGAAGATATGAGTAAGTGTAAGGTTGTTTTGTTCTAAAAAATTTAAGACCTCACTTGCCTCTCCGCCTGGGTCTATGGCCACAGCTTCCTTATCCGAGTAAACTAAATAACAGTTGGTAGAAAGCACGCCTAAGGGAAATATTTTTACCTTTAACACCTGTTGCTCCTTTAAAATTCTTTAAGGATAAAGCTTTCCAGTTCTTTTCTGGAAGAACTACCCTTTTGGGCTGGATGGCCAAGTGCAATCACTGCCATTAACTCTAAATCTTCTGGATTAGTATCCAGAATTTCCTGAACCCGGGCTTCTTGATTTAAAATCTCTCCCAGCCAGACTCCACCCAAATTCAAACCATGAATGGCCAAAAGCATATTTTGAATACACGCTCCAATGGCTTGAGCGTCCTTGATGTGATGATAAGAGGCCTTTTTATCCAGAAAAACAACTATCAAGGCCTGAGCACTTCTCACAATGTGGCCATACTTGGTACACTCTGCTAAACGCTCCTTTATCTTGCTATCTTGAACCAAAACAAAACGCCAGGGCTGGTTGTTAAGCCCACTGGGCGCCCAGATACCTGCCTCTAAAATACGCAAAAGCTCTTCCCTGCTTACAGGTTCAGAAGTAAATTTGCGAATACTTCTTCTCTCCAAAATGGCCTGGAAAAGTTCCATCTTCTAAGCTCCTTATTCTTAAGTATATTTGTTTATGACAGCTTTGACTTATTTTGCAGATTAATAATGAAGTTTTTTTTTGCTGTCATCCTAAAATTATTCTTCTTGTTGAGGAGAACACCAATTTTCAACTAGCCTAACAAGCTAAAATTCTCAAAAATCTATCAAATCTAGAATTTGACAAATAAAACTCCCTATTGACAATAAGTGCTTTTTATAAGATATTTTAGTATAACTAAAAAAATATGAGGACCTAGCCATGTTTACAAGAAACATAATTTTATTAGTTTTTTGTTTATGTGTCTGGAGTACCTCCCTTGGAGCGCAAAATTTAGAACAAAAATATCAAGAACTTAAATCTAGAATAGAAAAAAATTACAATGAACCCAAAGGAGACCCTGGTAAACTAGAGCCCTACCTACAGTGGATGGAAATCAAAGCAAAAGACAGAGATGAAGTAAAAAGTATCCTAGAAAACATTAAACAAAATCAGGAAAATAAACATTTAAAACAATGGGAAGAAAAATTCTCTTCCTTGCTAAACTTAGCTCAAGGTTCAGGAGAGACTACAGTTAACGGAGCTGTGTTGAAATTTATGCGCATAAGAGACCCCAGGTCCCCCAAGGCTGCAAATTGGGAAACAGTAATAGAGCGGTTGAAAAATTACGGACGAAAAATCTACCTCAAGGCCAGGGAAACCTATATAAGAGACGGGAAGGAAGGTTTGGCTCACTTGATGAGCAAGGTAATCTGGTCATTCCAGACCGAGATTTTGATACAGACTGTGAGCCACGCAGTTCTTTTACCTATTTCTCCAGGGGAGAGCCAGCAGTGCAAACAGATTGGGGGCTTGATTGGATAAACCAGGTATGCCAAGAGGCTCGCTGGTGGAACTTTGGAGATGCGGAAAAGGATGCCACTGATTTGATGGAAGAGTTTTTTAAGGATTCCATGTGCAAGA